>JADJLX010000005.1:1200000-1569187 GCA_016709865.1 Bacteroidales bacterium | reverse complement strand
ACAGTTTCTTATTATTCTTCTTTCTCATACTAAGTCGTTTAAAGTCAGCATTATACTTTTCTCCTGTCAACTCATGTCCCAATTGTAAAAATAACTAAATTCAGGCACAAATTGTTAACTGATTGTTAAGTTTGTTATTTTGCTGAAAAAAGTGCCTAAAGTGACTAGAGTGACTAAAGTACTTAAAGCCTTTAACTTTGAATTTTGAATTTTGAACTTTGAACTTTGAACTTTGAACTTTGAACTTTGAATTTAATGACATACCAGGAAACTCTTGAATTCTTATATAGTCAGCTGCCTGCTTATCACCGGATCGGGAAGGCTGCTTATAAGAATGATCTCGATAATACAATTGCACTTGACAATTATCTGGGTAATCCGCACCTTAAGTTCCGGACCATTCATGTAGCAGGTACGAATGGAAAAGGATCTGTTTCTCACATGATTGCCTCAGTTTTGCAGGAGGCAGGTTATAAAACAGGGTTATATACATCACCACACCTGAAGGATTTCAGGGAAAGAATAAGGGTGAACGGCGCGATGATAGCTGAAGATGAAATTGTAACATTTGTTACAAATCATATTTCGATTATTGAGTCGCTGAAACCTTCATTTTTTGAGTTATGTGTTGCAATGGCTTTTAATCATTTTGCTGAATATAAGGTTGATGTGGCGGTAATAGAAGTCGGACTTGGTGGGCGACTTGATTCAACAAATATCATTAAGCCTGTTCTGTCGGTTATTACAAATATCGGCACAGATCATATGGATCTGCTGGGCGATACCTTTGAGAAGATAGCTATTGAAAAGGCAGGAGTTATTAAAGAAAAAACACCTCTGGTTATAAGTGAAACACATCCGGAGACGCTTGAAGTTTTCAAAAACAGAGCCGGTGAAACAGGGTCAGAGATAGTGTTCGCTGATCAGAAGTTCAGCTGCACTCTGGGTGAAAACAATTTTTCAGGATTTCCCAGAAAATATGTTGTTGAGGAGACTGATACAAAAAATACTTTTTCTGGAACAACCTTTTTAGGAGGAGATTACCAGTCAAAAAACATTCAGTGTATATTTCAGGTTTTCAGGTCGTTGAAAAATGATTTTGATATTTCAAACGCAAATATCAAAGACGGAATAACCAATGTCATTTCAAATACCGGATTGTCGGGACGCTGGCAGATATTAAGTCACGATCCCCTTACTATATGTGATACGGGCCATAATAAGGAAGGACTTGAATATGTTCTGAAGCAGCTTAAGGAGATTCAGAAGAGTTCATTGCATATGGTGATTGGCTTTGTTAGTGATAAGGATCTCAAATCTGTTTTGCCTCTCTTTCCGAAAGATGCTGTTTACTATTTCACCAAAGCATCAGTTTTAAGGGCTCTGGATGAGAAGATTCTTAAATCAAAGGCAGGAGATTATGGATTGCAGGGAGAGTCTTATACTGATGTAAAAAGCGCATTGAAGGCAGCAAAAGAAAAATCTTCACCTGACGATTTAATATTTATAGGAGGAAGCACATTTATTGTTGCAGATGCGTTGGAGGAGGAGGCTTAAAGGCGCAATGGCACAAAGGCACAAAGGCACAATGGTATTATTGCATTGATTGTAGCGAATTGTCTTATTTTGATTAGATTTGTTTAAAGGAATTATATTAACATAGATGAGAAGGACCTTATTGATTATTTTGTCTGCCGCTGTTACTCTTTCATTATCAGCACAATCAGAAAAGAAGATTACAATTTTGCATACTAATGATCTCCATGCTCATATTGAAGGATTTGCTCCGGAATCTGACTATTCTCCTTCTTCAGTAAATGATGATAAAACTGTTGGAGGTTTCTCCAGAATTGCAACTATCATAAAGAGAGAAAAGGAATCTGCAACCGGAACAACATTTGTTCTTGATGCCGGAGATTTCCTCATGGGTACACTTTTTCAGAGTCTGGAAACAAAAAACGGATTCCAGCTTCGCCTGATGAAAACAATGGGATACGATGTGGCATGCCTTGGTAATCATGAGTTTGACTATGGTCCGGAGAAACTTGCGGCCATCATTTCCTCTGCTAAGAAAAACGGTGAGATCCCTCCGCTGCTTCTGAGCAATGCCGTTTTTAGCGAAAAGGAGAGCGGAGATAATACACTCGAGGAGTTATTCAATGATAATACCATCGGAAGAAAACTGATGCTTACCAGAGATGGGATAAAGATCGGATTCTTCTCTCTAATGGGCGTTGTAGCTGATGATAATGCAGCTCTTGCCCCCCCTGTTACTTTTTCGAGACAGATCCCGATGGCGCGTAAAATGGTTAAAGAGCTTCAGAATGAGAATTGCGATATTATTATATGTCTTTCACATTCAGGTGTTTCTGCTGACGGAAAAGGCGGATGGGAAGGAGAAGATGTTGAACTGGCTGAAAAAGTGGCAGGTATTGATGTGATCATTAGCGGACATACACATACATTTCTTGAAAAACCTCTGCTGGTAAATGGCATTCCGGTTGTACAGACAGGAGAGTATGGGAGGAATATCGGCAAATTATCTCTGACAATTAAAAATGGAAACGTTTCGGTTGACGGCTATACTCTTATTCCCGTTGATGACAAGACTGCCGGTGACATTGTTGTACAGAAATTAATTGAAAATCAGAAATTACTTATAGATTCAGAGATACTTACACCCCTCGGGATGAAATATAGTAACCCGGTTGCTGAATCTGATTTTCTGCTGGAATGCGATGAGATGGGTGATATAAAAGGCAGTAATCTCGGACCTATGGTGGCAGATGCAATTCACAGTTATGTAAATAATCATTCTGATAAAGGTACCGATGTAAGCATGGTTGCCGTTGGAGTAATCCGCGACAGGATTGTTCCTGGAAAACAGTCTGCAGCTGATATCTTCAGGATTATGTCGATGGGAACCGGCAACGATCCGGTCCCCGGTTATCCTCTTTCCAGATTATATGTTACTGGAAAGGAACTGAGAAGTATTCTTGAAATACTGCAGGTAGCCTATAAATCAACTCCCGGAAACTATTGCTATTACTCAGGTATCAGAGTTGAATACAATCCTGAAAAGGGAATGCTGAAAAAGATAAGAAAAGTTGAAATACTCCATTCTGATGGAAAAGTTGAGGTAGCTGATTTCTCCAAAAAGAATAAGACACTCTATTCAGTTACTGCAAATTCATATATGCTTGAGTTTATTGGCATTATCAAAAAGATGAGTTTCGGATTGATAAATGTTGTTCCGAAAGATGTAACAGGAGCAAGGGTTACAGATATGAAGAATGCGGTTATTGACCTGGACAGCAGGCGGGAAGGAGTGCAGGAAGGAAAAGAGTGGCTGGCGCTAATGGAAATGATATCGCTTATGAAGGACACAAATGGTAACGGGATTCCTGATCTGAATATAAAGTATAAGCAACCAGTGAAGAACTTCTTCGAGGTGAAATAATTATTACTTTCGTCCTGTTTTGTCATTCTGAGCGCTAGCGAGGAATCCCCTGCTAGAGCCAGGAAGTGTGTTCGTCTACCTGTTCAAAGTTAGCCATTGCAATTGCTGCTGAGCTGATGAATTTATGCTGAAGCACCCAAAGTACTGAATCTTTGAAAGTTGGCTCAGATCCTTCTTTAAGAGAATGTTTACCCCCGGAACAGGTCTTCATTGCAATGACACCGATCCCCTTTTCACCGGCTTCAGAAAGAACTGAGATCAGTTTTTTCTGGTCCCATTCAGAGTAATTGCCTGTTACTGAGTGAACAAATGAACCCTTTGGATTAAACGGGACCATTATGACATCATAAAACACTTCCTTATTATTCCTTTCAGGGAGATTCATAAAGTCATTATGAGTTGAGAACCCGTGTGCTTTTATTACGCCACTGCTTTTCATATCTGCAAAGAACTTCATTGTCTCGGTATGAAAGAGAAGGTTTTCATCAGCAGCATCGTGATAGAGAAGTACATCAATATAGCTGCTGTTAAGAGCCTTCAGACTTGCATCGATTTTAGTCTGAAGTGCATTTCTGATCTCTGCGGCACCTTTCTTCCCTTTCCCTTTCGAAGGCAGTTCGTTCTCATCTAGTCGTATTTTAGACTGAATAACAGTTTTGTCTCTTTGTCCGGATATAGCCCTTCCTACCAGCCTTTCGTTGTTCCCGTTACCGTAAGATCTGCCGGTATCAATAAAATTAATTCCTTTGCTGACAGCATATTTGATTAATGATTCCTCGTTTGTCCTGGGAGCTCCAAAACAGACAGGACTGACCATTATTCCGGTCTTACCAATGCTTCTTAATTCCTGAGAATAAGTAGCAGGAACTTTCAGGTCCTTTGAAATCAGACTTATACCAGCAAGTCCGGTTAATGTCCTTGTAAAGAATTCTTTACGGCTTATTTGCTTTTTCCCCATGTGCTGAATGGATTATCTACAACTATTCTGTTTTTCCTATTGGCTACTGTTAAACCGATTTCATACATAGTGCGGGTTACCAGTTCCATCTTTTTGAAATCTATCTTTTCAATTACATCACCCGGCGTATGATAATCTGCATGAATTCCTGAGCTAAAGAAAAGAACAGGAATATCTTTTTCAACAAAGTTATAATGATCACTTCTTGAAAAAAGCTGCAGGGGATTATCTCTGCCACTGAGACTATAGTCAAAATCAAGGATACTTTTTTTATCAACAGCGTCAGCTATCGCTATCAGATCTTTGCTCTGATTATCAGTAATGACGAAGACTGAGTTTGCTCCTGTCATAGGTGTGTCCTTTGTTGAATCGGCCTCCTCTTTTACTCTGCCTATCATGTCCATGTTAAGGTCGGCAACAGTTTTATCGAGAGGGAACAACGGCATGTTTACATAAGATTTTGATCCGTAAAGGCCAATCTCTTCACCTGAGACCCAGAGAAAGAGGATTGAACGCAACGGCTTTTTGTTAAGACTCTGAAATGCTTCAGCCATTGACAGAAGTGCTGCACATCCGGAGGCATTATCGTCTGCGCCTGTATTTATTCCGCTTCCTGTAACCCCAATATGATCGTAGTGCCCTGAGAAAATAATTACTTCGTTTTTAAGGACAGGATCACTTCCTTCAATATATCCGGCAACATTATTCATAATTTTAACTTCCTTCCTGGTAACCTCTTTTATAATGAGTTGTTTGTTGGGTATCAGAAATGAATTGGGTTTGAATGATGCATCAATATTCTTCTGTAATTCCTCAAGTGTATGTCCTGAACCTTTAAGTAACTCATCAGCCAGAGCCCTGTCGATAAAGATTATTTTTGGCAACATCGCCATAATAGGATTTGGCTTTTCTTCAGGTTCACCTGCCAGACTTGTTTTGGAGCTTATATATTCTGCAAGTCCCTGACCAGAATCACTTATTGATCTGATTCCTGATTTTGGATCAGGTACAATAAGTATGGCTTTTGGCTTGAGGTTAGGCAAAGCCATTAGTTTATTATTGAAACTCATTCTTGAGCTCCATTCCGGTTCCTCAAAGAGCGATTTTTTGCCGTCTTCCGACATTGGGGCTCTTTCCATAATCAGAATTATTTTTCCTTCCGCGTTGAGGTTCTCAAAATCGTTGTATTTATACTTTTGCGACCTGATACCATAACCGGCAAAGACTACTTCTCCCTGAATATCAAGGTCAGTAGGTCCCGTTGGTACAAGCTGATAAAAGGGTTTGTTGATTGCTATTGTATCTTTAGCATTTGATACTATTTTCATGCTCGTCTTTTCAGGATCCATAGTAGTCTTATGGATTGAATAAGGCTGAAGAAAACTAGTTCCGTTACCCGGTTTCAGTCCAATAAGTTTTGCCTGTGAGGCAATAAACTGAGCGGCTATATCCAGTTCCTCTTCACCGTTCATTCTGCCTTTAAGCAGGGGTGAAGCGAGGAAAGTAACATAACTCTCAAGATCAGCTGCTGTTATCTGATTAACAGAACTGTTGCCTTTCTGAGAGTAAGCTGTGGCAGCAGAAAGAGAAATGCAAATTATTACAGCCAGGAAAAGATTTTTTTTCATTTTTGATAAGCTTTGATATTATAAAACTGCACAGAGGTAACCGTCATAAAGATATAAGAAATTATTTTCCTAAGTTTGCAGCCTAATATTTATTCGATAATGGGCATAAGCATTTATTTCTGGATAGGGTTTCATCTTTTCATTTTTTTTATGCTGGCACTTGACCTTGGTGTCTTTCATAAAAAAACACATAAAGTCCCTGTTAAAGAAGCACTTATATGGAGTGCAGTCTGGATTTCCCTTGCCCTCTTATTTAATCTGTTTGTTTTATTCGAATTCGGGAAGACCAAAGCACTTGAGTTTCTCACAGGGTATGTAATTGAGTACTCTCTGAGTGTTGATAATATTTTTGTTTTCATTCTGATATTCTCATATTTTGCGGTAAAGGGAGAATATCAGCATAAGATACTTTTCTGGGGCATACTTGGTGCGCTTATAATGAGGGGTATTTTTATTTTTGCCGGAGTAGCCCTGATAAACAGGTTCCATTGGATAGTGATTATTTTCGGAGGTTTCCTTGTATACTCCGGAATCGCCATGCTGTTTCAGAAAGAGACTGCTGTGGATCCGGATAAGAATGCAATAGTAAAGTTTTTCAGAAAGTTCCTTCCTGTTACTGATACAATACATGGTAATAAGCTGTTTGTGAGGCAGAACAAAAAAATATATGCGACTCCACTTTTCCTCGTGTTGTTAGTAATAGAATCATCCGATCTTATTTTTGCAGTTGACAGTATACCGGCAATACTTGCTATCAGCAAGGATAGTTTCATTGTTTATACTTCCAATATATTTGCAATAATGGGACTGCGATCTCTCTATTTTGCTGTTTCAGGAATAATGGGATTATTCAGGTATCTTAAGGTCGGGCTTGCTTTTGTACTCACATTTGTGGGATTAAAAATGCTGGCTGCATATTTTGAATTTGAGATTCCGATAGTTCTCTCTCTGTTAGTTATAATTTCGATACTTGTTGTCTCAATACTGGCGTCTGTCGTGATAAAGGAGAAAAAATAATAGCAGATTTCCTATAACGGTAAACTGGCGACATTTCTCTGACTTCTAATCTCTGATATGTCGAAGAAAACAAGGTTTCCCCTCCTTTTGAAGGTAATCTCATATCATATCTCAATTCTAGTCAATTGCTTAAAGAGATAAGGAGATCCTTCATTCATCCTTTTCTAATTGTGGGATATTGAGAAATTATCAGGAAGGATGAATTCAGGATGACACCATTTTTGGTGAGAGGTATGAGGAAGGAAGAAACGGCGGTTTGCCCCGGGAAAATTCAAAAATCAAATTTCTAAGAGCAAACCGCCGTTTCTTCCTTCCTCCCATGTCCCCTCAAAAAACCTGTCATCCCGAATTTCGACAAACCGGAGCTTGCGGAGGTTTGGAGGAATGAGGGATCTCCTTCTCACAGCAGGAACTTAACAAAAAAGTTGTGTATAAAGATTAGCTTTTTATTAGGGGTGACCCCAAATGGTGAAATGATTTTGAATTTGAATTTTACAGTTCCACTGGGGTGGTTGATTCTTTTGCCGGGTTGCCTCCGCGGCGCTCCGTTGAACCATTTTTCGACGTCCTTAAAAAATAAAAACCAGTCGCTTTGCGACCGGTTTAAGTGTTGTGGGGGTTGACGGGTTCGAACCGCCGACCCTCTGCTTGTAAGGCAGATGCTCTGAACCAGCTGAGCTAAACCCCCAAAAAGAGAGTGCAAATATAGATTCAATTTTCGTTTCTGCAAAAAATATTTCAATTATTATGTTTTTGATCATACTTAGTTCAGATTGCTATCCTGACCTTTGTACCGGCTGTGTGATAATTTCATCAAATCTAAATAACCATTCAAGTCGCTTTTTTCGGTAGTTGGTCAAATGACGATATTGTAATAACAAGTGCATATCCTCATTCTGTGGCATGTTAAGTACGATATTCTTAATAAGTTACCCGAAGCAACCTTAATTGTTCTTTATAAGTCTTGTTAAAGTGTTTAAAACACTTATAAAATAAAGTGTTACAGGTGTTTAAAAAATGTATATATTCGCTATTGCGAAAAAGTGAGATGAATATCCGAAGTTCATATGGGAATACTATATACTCCGGATATATAACTATTTGATAACCTGATCTATGAGATTATTTAAGAAATATTTTGAACCTGACTATATGAGACGTGCGAAATTAATTTCACTTCTGATTACTGTACTTTTATGCCTCTTCATGCCTTCTGCTTTTTCGCAGTCTGGTCCGGGTGGTGTGGGAAACAGCACTACAAACAGATTGTGGCTGAAATCTGATGCTGGTGTTTACAGAGATAACGGAGTTAATCTCGCTACTAATAATCAGTTTGTTGAGCAATGGAATGATTTTTCAGGAAATAACAATCATGCAGTTCAGACAAATGTCCCTCTTAAGCCACAGTTTAAAACTAATATCATTAACGGCCTTCCAGCTATACTTTTCAGCGATGATTTTATTGATGCTCCGGCACTAGGCATTCCCGGAACTGGTGGTTTTTCAGTTGTAACGGTGTTTCAGGCCACAGGTTACACAGCTGGGGGAACCAATGATGGTGCTGGTGATTATGTTATTGACCGAACTACTGCAACTAATGAGCTGACTAGTCTGAAATTCGCTGGGACAAACAAGTATTTCTTTCAGAAAAGAGATAACGGTGGAGGTGGATTAGGTGGATTGTTAAGTACCACAAATGTTAATACTGCTTCGTTTCAACTCGTCGATTATATGCGTAACAGAGGTGTGGACTACAGGTTCTATCTTAATGGCACCATGGAAAATTCTGTCGCAGATGGAGATGGTAATCTTACTCCTCCAAATCCCAGAATAGGAAGGCATGCTACAGCAACTGATGGCGGACTACAGGGTTATATGACCGAAGTAATATTTTACAATTACAGGATTAACAATGCGCAAATAAATATTATAAACAGTTACCTGGCTGCAAAATACGGGCTTACTATATCAAACGACAAGTATAGTTACGATGCCACTCATAAATTTGCAGTGGCAGGAATTGGTCAGGTAGATGCATCTAATACTCACAATGATGCAATGTCTGACGATATTCTTAGAGTTAATACTCCAAGCGCACTAGATAACGGGGACTACCTTTTGTTTGGGCACGACAATGGATCTATTGCTGCCTGGACAACCACAGAAGCACCTGATGCCGGACTAAATATTTCAAGACTGGCCAGAGAATGGCGTTTAGATGAAACCGATGGTGGATTGGGTAATGGTGTTGGAACAGTTAAGTTTACTGTTAATACTTCATCTTTTCCTGCGGTTCCTGTGGGTTATACAAAATATGCACTGATGGTTGATGCAGATGGCAATTTCAGCACCGGCGCAAAAGTTTATGAAATGTTATCTTTAGGTGGAGGGCAATATGAAATATTAGGAATTGATATAAACGACGGTGATTTTGTTTCTATTGCTGCAGTAAGACCGACTGTTAACTTTCTTGCAGCTGCATCAGCCGGATCAGAAAGTTTAAGTCCCGCCATTTTGCCGGTAAGATTGAATTATATTCCTCTGAACTTACTGATTGTTGATTTTGCAACAGCTAATGGATCTGCAGTTGCTCCGGGTGATTATACTGCTTTTGCAGATACAGTGGCTTTTCAGCCGGGAAACTCATTTGCACATATTGAGATAAGTGTTTTAAATGATGTTATACCTGAGGGTGATGAAACCTTCACTGTTACCCTTAGCAATCCTCCTGTAGGTATTAATCTTGGAACCATAACTGTTCATACATATACAATTCAGGATTGTGTTGTATTGCCAACTGCTTATAATGTTGGTGCTTCAGCAACATCCTATTGTGCCGGCGCACCCGGAGTAGATATAACTCTGTCTGATTCTGATATAGGATTCAGTTACCAGCTGAAGAAAAACGGTCTTGATGAAGGAGCTCCTCAGGCAGGAACAGGTTCCCTGTTGACCTGGACACCCATGACAAACGGCACATATACAGTCGTTGCGACAAATAATGCAACTTTATGTATTAATAATATGACCGGTTCTCAGGTTATTACTGAGAATCCTTTGCCAACTGCTTTTGCGGTCGGCGCTTCTGCTTCTTCATATTGCTCAGGCGGAGCAGGTGTAAATATTACGCTCAGTGGTTCAGAGGTAGGAGTGAATTATCAGCTCAAAGTCGGCGGATCAGATGATGGAGGACCAGTTGCCGGAACAGGTGCTCTATTATCATGGAATAATAAACCAGCAGGAACCTATACAGTTGTTGCAACCAATACAACAACCTTCTGTACAAGTAATATGACTGGATCTCAGGTAATTACCATCGATCCATTGCCAGCTGTTTACATCGTAGGTGCATCATCTACCACCTATTGTTCAGGTGGTACGGGTGTTGATATTACACTTAGTAGTTCTGAATCGGGAGTAAATTATCAGCTTAAGAAAGGTGGAGTAGATGAAGATGCACCAGTCGCAGGATCAGGTTTACTGTTAACGTGGCCTAATAAAACAGCCGGAGTATATACGATTGTAGCTACAAACGCAACAACATCATGTACAAATAATATGACCGGATCGCAGACAATAACTGCGAATCCGTCTCCATCACCTTCGATTGGCGGTCCTGTTAGTGTTTGTCCAAATGCTACAGGTGTCGTATATTCCACTGCAAATAATCCTCCAAACACATATAGTTGGTCTATCACCGGGGGAGCTATAAATGGTTCAACAACAGGTAGTAGCATTACTGTAGATTGGGGTCCTGCAGGACCAGGAACAGTCACAGTAACTGAGACAACAGCACTTCTTTGTGCAACTACCACTCCTGCATATGCAGTCGCAATACAGGATATAATTAATCCAACAGCATTATGCAAAGACATAACTGTTACATTAGATGCATTTGGAAATGCTTCAATTGTTGCAGCTGATATTGATAACGGATCATCGGATAATTGCGGAGTTCCAACACTTGGAGCTGCACCAACTGCTTTTACTGTTGCAAACATCGGACCTAATAATGTAACACTTACGGTTACTGATGCCGCACTGAACAGTTCAAATTGTCTGGCAGTTGTTACAGTCAATCCATATATTCCACCAGTTCTATACTCTTTCCAGACCGGTAATTGGGATCAGACAACAACCTGGACTACAGATCCTTCAGGATTAACGGGTCCCGGTACTTCTATTCCTGTGAATGGTACTGAAGTTGTTATCCTTACCGGACGTACCGTATCACTTACTTCAGATGTTACAACAACTGGTAATAAGATTACGATTAACAGTGGCGGTACAATTGACCAGTCGACATTTAAATTCAATAATACTCTTACTGAATTAAATGGCGGTGGTACATTAAAACTAAACTCACCAAATTTTCCTTCAGCTACTGTTAATAATTTTGTTTTAGCAGGCGGAGGTACCACAGAGTATAACAATAATGGCAATATGTCGGCTTCTCAGCTGATCTACAATAATCTGATTGTAAGATCTGCCGGGACAGTAACCGGAACTGCCAATATTGAAGTTAACGGCAATCTTGATATTCTGCTTGGGACTTTTGCTGATGGCGGCAATACAATTACCGTAAACGGAAATGTTACAAATAACGGAACTCATTCAGGTGCCGGTAAATTATATTTAAACGGAGGAGCTGGTGTTCATGCAATTTCCGGAACAACAAATACTTTCGGTAATCTTGAACTTGATGATGCTTTCGGTGCAACATTCGCAGGTACAGGAACAACAACTGTTACCGGAAATCTGACTGCAACTCAGGGTGCTTTCACTTTAGATGTATTTACAACTGCTCTGGCAGTTAATGGAACAACCTCCATTGGTAACGGTGCAACTTCAGGTAGCATAGTGTTGAACTCATTAACTGGCTCAAAAACATTTACTGGGTTGGTAACCATTGGATTAAATGGTACATGGGACAATACTGCAAGTACAGCTGTGACATTCCAGGGAGGCATAACCAATAATGGTGTTTTTAATTCAGGAAATGCAGTTCAGACATTTAATACTAATTCACAAGATCTTACAGGCACATTATCTATAGCTAATGTAACAGTTACTGGTGTTACACTAACAAACAACAATAATCTGACTGTTACTAATGCTTTATCAGGTACCGGTGGATTGACTCAGGCGGCAAGTTCCATTCTTACAATTGGTAATGGGGCAGCTATAACTACTTTAAATGCAACAGCAAATCTGAATACTGTTAATTACACAAGGGTTGGGAACCAGTCAATAATCGGAACTACGTATCATAATCTCAGTTTGTCAGGCACCAACAACAAGACTCTTGGTGCACCAGTAGCAGTTAATGGAAACTTGGATGTTTCGGGTACTGCCTATCTTCTTGATAACGGATTTCAGATTACAGGTAATGCAACCGGGACCTTGACACTTGGTGCGGGTACAAGATTGTATTTAGGCAATGCTGCCAGCTCAACAATGTTTCCAACAGGTTTTGTTACTCCAAATATTACTCTTGATGTTTCAAGTATCGTATTTTATAATTCAAACCTGCCTCAGACTATTTCAAATATTCCATCTTATGGCGATTTATACCTTACAGCTTCTGCTGCTGTGACTAAAACAGCCGCAGGAATTGTTAATGTTAACAGAGATCTGAATATTGGGACAAACAATACATTAGCTGATAATGGGAATAATATTAATGTAATAAGGAATATTACTGTAAACGGCACACATACAGGTACCGGAAAAATAAGGGCAATAAGTGGAGTGTCGAATCAGACAATAAGCGGCGCAGGCACAATCAGTAACTTTGAAGTTGCAATGGGGGCATTTAGCGCAAATCTTGGTTCCGCATTCACAATTGATGGAGATATTACTGTTACAAGTGGGATATTTAGTCTGAATACCAGGACCTTAACTACAGGAGGAAACATTAATATTGTAAATGGGGCAACCTTTACTGTCAACAATAGTGCTGTTTTACTTGTATCAAATGGTAAGAGCATTAACAATGCAGGAACATTCTCATTTGCCGGAGGAGCCGGCACACCGGCTACGATTACCAGAAACGGTGCCGGGTCATATTCAATAGTTCAGAGTGCTGCAACCGGTACTTTTACAGGTAACTATTTTGCTCTTGATTATGGAAATATTACAATAAGTAATGGTGCAATTACTGCACTGAATAATGGTTCTTTTTCAAACGGCACAGGATTTAATGAGTATGTAAATCTCGATGGTTTTGCAAATCCGATTGCTTCTTCCCTTCTTACCTTCAATGCAGGACCTACCTATAATATTAGAAAAACATCAGGAGCTGGAGTTATTACACTTTCAGGTGCTTCCGGTGCACTGGCCGGTGAAGCATTCGATCAGGATAATGGCGATCCGGGAACTTTGGTAATGTGGGCTACAAGTACTATCTTTTATTCACAGGGTACGGGCTTATTCAGCACTTTAACCAACTGGGATTCAAATCCGGCAGGTGGAGGCACAGATCCTTTAGCTGGTGATCTCACAAGCGGATTATGTACTTTCATAATCCAAAATGGTCATACTGTAACTGTTAACCAGAATATTGATGTTTATGATTTAACTATAGGAAATGGTGTATCTGGAGTTCTTACAATTGGAAATATTGCAGTAGCCAGAACAATAACAGTAAGAAATAATCTGAATGTTCTACTCGGCGGGGATGTAAATGTTGGAGCTTTTGCTTCAATACATACTTTGAATTTATATAAAAACCTTGTTGTTAATGGGACATTTGATATGTTCAATTCAGCAGCGCAGGCTTGTAATGTGGTATTTACAAGTGCCGGCGATCCTAATCATGTGATTAGCGGAACTCCAACATCTGTCCAGTTAAATAACATAACCCTCGCTACAAGTTCAAATACTACAACTGCCGGATATGCCCTTGATATTCAGGGAAATGTGATACTAAATGCCGGATCTACCTTTGATGGCGGTGGATTTACACACACAATCGTTGGCAATTGGTCAGGAAATGCTACTGCAAGTCATATATCTAATGATAAGATAATTTTTAACGGAGCAGCACAAACTATTTCTGGTCCAACAAGTTTTTACAATATTGATCTGGCAGGTTCCGGAACAAAAACAATAAATGGAGGTATTATAACTATTGGGAATGATCTCAATGTTACAACAAACAATGTAACGGTTGCACCTTCAGTTGGTATCGATATAGTTGGAAATTTTGTTATAAGCGGCACTCCTACTGTTTTTGGAGGAGGAAGCAGTACTACCAATATAAGCGGAAATGTTTTGGTTACAAATAACTCAGTATTAACTCTGGGAAATGCAGTTGCAAACAAAACTATTAATGTTACCGGTAATGTCCAGGTTGATGCAGGTAGTGCAATCAACATTGGAGCATTTAATGCCACACACTTATTGTCAATTGCTGGTAATTTAGTAGTGGACGGTGATTTTAATATGTACAAGGCTGCAGGCCAGGTATGTAATGTAACTTTTACCGGGGCAACAGATAATACAATAACGGGTACTGGAGCAACATGTAACTTTAATGCCATTACTGTAAATAAGGGTGCTTCTTCAGTTAATATCATTGATGTACAGAGGCTTATTACAATGTCTCCTCCATCATCAGCAGCCAATTATCTGAACCTGACCAACGGTACTTTTAAACTTTCAAGTGCTTCAGCAATTACACCTTACTATGGTTCACAAACTATAAGTACCTCAACCGGTAGACTTTGGATAAATAATGCCGGAGCAAATATATCGAGTGTAGGTGCGGGAGTAGCTACCTCATCAGGAGTGCCTACTGTTTCAGGTATATTACAAGTTAGTGCAGGAACTTTCGAATATGGAAGCGGTAATGATCAATTGGTTCTAACTGCTGCTACCTCAGTACTACAATTAGATGGACCTAATGCAACAATAAAACTTTATGGTGGCATTAATAACCAGGGATCAGGTACAATTAATATTAGCGATGGAAATCTTATAATTGATTGCCAAAGAAGTGATGTTGGAGGTGACAATTTTACTGCTGCTGCTTACCTTGTTGACTTAAGGGGGACAATAAATTTTACCGGCGGGAAAATGACAATAGTTGACCCGATTGCATATGCAGCAACTGGTAATGGACAGACAACTTTATTGTTATGGAGTCTGGTCGCACCTAATTTTACAGGAAGTACAATTCAGTTTGGTGATGGTGTAAGTACCAGTTCAGGTGGATCTGCTGATGGGTTTGACATAAGAACCAATAATGCAGGCACTTATAATTTGGGAAATATTATTATTAATACAGCTACCGGGACCAATCGTCATGTTCTTTTATATGATGGTCCGTTCTATGTAGGAGGTGATATAACAATAAACAATAGCGCAGCAAGCGAACTTAGATTAAACGGAAGAACTCTTTATCTGAATGGGAATTTAACAAATAATGGAACATTCAATAGCTCATCAGCAAATTCTTATCTTGAATTCAGCGGCACTGCTCAGCAAACAATTTCAGGCACAGGTACTTTTACTGATGGAACCGCAGGAAGGATATTAGCTCTTGGCATAAATAACACCTCTGGTTCTACTCCTTCAGTTGATCTGAAAAGTAATCTGGCAATTGCCTCAAACCTTGGAACATTGAATCTGACAAGTGGATCCCTTGGAACCTCCAATGCAAGTACTTTTACTTTTGGAGCCGGAGCAGCTGCAACCATTACAACCACAAGAACAAATGGTTCTCTGATACTTACTCCAGCCTGGAATTTAACCAATGTAAATTATAATATCAACTATAATACATCATTAGCACCGGTGATATCTGGAAATGAAGTCCCGGGAACGGCTGATGGCAATATAAATAATATTACTGTTAATAATTTAACAAATGTATCACTGGCAAAACCTGATATTACATTGCAAGGTTCACTTACGCTTACAAACGGAGTGTTCGACATGCAGGCTAATAAGATTAATTTCATTACATCCAATGCCCCTCTTGCCAGAACAAATGGTACGTTGACAACGGCCTCAGGTTCAACCATAAATTTTGGAACACCGGCTGCGATGCTGGGCAATACTGTTACAATACCAGCAAACTATTTTACAAATAATCCTACTGCTTTAGCAGATCTGGGAATTAATAAAAGTGTTTTAAATCAGGGATTAACATGGAATAACCAGGGTTTAACGATTAATGGTTCATTGACACTCAATATGAATGGAGGAACATTTAATGTTGGTGTTAATACTATAACCTTCCAGAATGGCAATACCCCTATTATCAAAACATCCGGGACTATTACAAGAGGAAATACAACATCCTTCGTATTTGGAACTGCCGGTAATACCGGAGGTGCTGCCTTCGTGATTCCTGATGGGACATTCATTGCAAGCCCTGTAGTTATTTCAGACTTAACAATAAACAGGGACAATAAGCTTACCTGGAATAACCAGGGATTAACAATGAGTAATTCTCTTACCCTTACAAAGGGAGAATTTGACTTAAATGGTCAGGCATTCGTTACAAATGCTGCCATACCTTTTGTTCGCACTTCGGGCACATTTACTCCGGGAGCATTAAGTTCCTTGCGATTTGATCCAAATGCATCTGCTTTTACCATTCCTGATGGTCTCTTCACTTCTTCACCTACTACAATCGCAACTTTAAACATGAACAGAGGTGCTGGTCTGATTATGACATTAGGAAACCAGGAACTTAATGTGACCGGGACAACCAGTCTTACAAATGGTATCATTGAAATTAAGAACTCTGATCTGCAGGTTGCGACTCTTGCAGGAGCTTTTAATGCCAATAATATGTTTGTAACAAGCGGTACCGGCTATCTGAAGAGAAGTTTTGCAGTTGGCGCACCACTACCAGTGTTTACTTTCCCTGTTGGTGATAATGCTGGTACGGTTGAGTATAGTCCTGCTGCGATTACGTTTGCAAATAATGCCACAGCAGCTACTTTGGGGATCAGAGTAACAGATGCCAAGCAGCCAAATAATCTGGAAACAGATAACTATATAACCAGATACTGGAGTTTTAGTGCTCCGTCTCTAACTACTTATACATATTCAACAGTATTTACTTATCCGACAGCAGATGTAGTTGGTGCAGATGAGATAAATTTCAAACTGCAGCGCTATGATAAAGGGTTATCAACATGGACAGCTGATATTGCTAGTAATACGGTTCCATTAGCCAACTCCACTTTAACAACTTCTGCTCTGAATGAAACTTCAGGTAAACTGGATAATAATGATTTTACTTCATTCTCAGCGCCGGATGTATATTACTGGTCAAAAGCAAATGGTAACTGGAATGGTGGTTTGGCAGTCTGGGAGGTAACAAATACTCCTGTTGATCCTGGAGTAGGGTTAGGAACTGCCACTTCTGTAACTCCAAATTATTCTAATAACAAAGGAATAACAATAAGAAGCGGGCATAACATTACATTGAATGCAGCAACATATAATGCTGATCAGATGACCATTGCAACGGGTGGTACTTTAACTATGAATGCGAATAATTTCACTGTCTACGATGGTACCGGAACTGATCTTTCAATCGACGGAACATTAAATACTACCACTGGCCAGATATTATCAAACGCAGCAGGAAATGTTATAAGTGTAAATGGTACACTTATTACAACAGATCTCGACGGTTTTAATATAGATGGAAATTCATCGATATCAACCACCAATGCCCCAACTGTTAATCTGGGAGCCAACTCCTTAATAAACTTTAGTGGCGCAGCGGGTCAAAAAGTTGACACAAGGGCAGATTATGCAAGCATTACAATCAGTAATGCAGGGGGTAAAACTGCTCAGGGGGCTATCACATTGAGTAAGGACCTTACTCTTGCCGGCGGCAGTTTTGATGTTACAACTAATACGCTGAATGTAGCAGGTAACATGACTGGTGCAGGAGCACTGACATTTACAACAGGAACTTTAAACATAGGAGGCAATAATACTTCAACCGGTGTTTTCACACCAGGTACCGGAACAGTTAATTATAATGGAGTGGCTCAGGTATTAAGGGGAACTACATATAATAATCTTACTCTTTCAGGAAGCGGAAATAAGACACTTCAGGCAGGTAATCTTATTGTAAATGGTGACCTTACTATAACTGGTTCTATTCTCTATTTTGACAACGCAGTCTTAAGGAATGCTACTGTCGCAGGAAACCTTAGTGGTACCGGAGCTATAGACATGACCGGAGGCAGTTTTGTGCACACTCTCAGACTTAACGGTGCAAATAATGCTATATCAAACTTTACATGTGGCTCAGGTTATGTTTATTATAGCGGAGCTGTTGCCCAGCAGATTTTTGCAGGAACATATAATAATTTAGTTACAGAGACAAGCTCACAAATAAGGACAATACAGGGAGACATAACCGTTAATAACCTTCTTACATTAACCTTAGGAACACTTGATTTTGGAAATACAGTTGCAAGAAACGTTACTGTGACCGGAAACCTGAGCGGTGCCGGAGCAATTAATATGAGTGGTGCCGGATTAGCTCATGTTCTTACACTTAATGGTACCAATAATGCCATAGGAGCATTCAACACTACAGCAGGATCTGGTAGTACAGTGAACTATACCCGTGCCGGCGATCAACAGGTTTTTGTTAGTGTAAATTATCAGGATGTAAATATCGGAGGATCAGGAATTAAAACCCTTGGTGCCGGAGATATTACTTTTAATGGTAATCTTGATGTTACGGATGCAACTCTGCGATTTGATGGAGGAGCTGCACGAATAATAAGTGTTTCTGGAAACTTATCCGGTACCGGAATAGTTGATATGAGTTTAAACAGCCGGACACATAACCTGAATCTTGGCGGAGCAACAAATAATTTTGCTGGAACACTTACCACAGCAGCCGTTGCCAGTACAATAAACTATAACCGTGCCGGCGATCAGACGGTATTTGGAAGTCCGAATTATCGTAACCTTACTGTTTCCGGTGGTGGCAAGAAATCGTTGCAGGGAAGCATCACATCTGGCGGTATTCTTACACTGACATCAGGTGTTTTACAGCTGGGCGCCTTTGATCTGACGCTTTCCAATACTACTGCAGTTGCTGGTGGTCCATTCAGTGTTACTACAATGATTGAAACCGATGGTATAGGGAGATTCATACGTACATCCGGCTTAAATAATAATACATATAACCTTACCTATCCGGTTGGTAGTGGCGGATTCTATAATCCTTTGGTTATATCCGGATTACCTGCTGTTGGAGGTGCAGTTGTAAGAACTATTTCAGTGGGAGCTGTTGCATCCAACCTGAATATTACTTCAAACAGTATAAATAAATACTGGGATCTGACAGCCGCAAATATTACAACTCTTCCTGCCGGAATACTTTCATTCGGGTACAATGCAGGAGAAGTGGTAGGTGATGCCTTACTATTCCAACCTTATACCAATACATCAGGTTCCTGGTCTGTTGCAACCGGTCCCTCTGCACCAGGTGCAAATCCTGCTACATCAACAGGGAGTGCCACAATTACAGGACAATGGACTGTAGGTTCACCTAGCACCTTCTATTCTTATCAGACAGGTTTATGGAATGCAGCAACTACCTGGACATTCGATCCGGGAGGAACAACAGGTCCTGGCACTATGGTTCCCGGACAGAATGATAAAGTAGTTATTTTATCAGGCAGAACAGTTACTCTGTCAGGGCATGTTGGCACACAGGGACTTGACATTACGATAAATAATGGTGGTATACTTGATCAGGCAGCATTCAGATTTTTGCAGCCTCTGACTGCATTGAAAGGGGATGGAGTTCTGAAGCTGAATTCACCTGACTTTCCAACTGTTCCGGTGCTGACAAACACGTTTGTTTCAACAGACGGAGGTACAACAGAGTACACCAACATCGGGTTAATGTCTGGTGCACAGTCAATCTACTACCATTTGAATATAAGAAGTTCAGGTATAGTTACCCTTACAAATAATTTAACACTTAATGGTGATCTGAATGTTAAACAGGGCACATTCCAGATTAATGATGCAATTTCACGAAGACTTCAGATCCTAATAAATGGTAATGTTACTGTCGATAATGGAGGTTTCATTACAGTTGGAACAGGTGGTACAAACGGTGCTGTTTCACCAATAGGTATAACAGGAAATAATGGAGCATTCCTTAAATACTATGATGATCAGTCTCACAGGATTCAGATCTACGGCAATTTTACAAACAACGGAAGTGTAAGGTTTACGAATCTTGCTTATCCGGTTTATGATGAACTGGCTTCTGACGGATTTGCAACAGTATATTTCCAGGGATTGAGTGATAATACTCTTTCATGTAATGGAATTACTGACTTTTATAACCTTATAGTTGATAAGGGAACCGATCAGACATTCAAACTGACTGTCAATTCAACAGCATATTCCAATTTCAGGTTGTTTGGTGCGAATACTTCTGAGGGAAGCACTACTTTGCCTGCTGCACCTGCTGCAAATCCGAACCTTAAAAAATCTCTCTGGATTAAGAATGGAACACTGGTTCTTCAGGGATTGGTTGCAATTCCTTCACTTTCAGAAGGAAATACAATTGTTGCAGGTTATTCAAGTGATTTCTTTATCCCATTAAATGGAGCCTTGGTCCTTGATGGCGCCGGTGTTATAGTTCTCTCGACTGCTGATGATGCTAGTGAAGTTGATGCAGCCTATGGGCTATCTGGTGGAGATAATACTATAAATGGTATTGAGACTACCGGAGGATATACCGGTATAGTTAACCTTGGCAAGCTTCAGGTAAACAGCGGTTATTTGTCAACACGCGAATCATCCGGTTTGCTGTATTATAGTTTTGCTGCCGGTCAGTACATTATTAATGGAGGAAAAGTCGATACAAAACAGTTCCATAATCCTGAAGGTGCCGGAGCAGGACTTGTATCTTATGTCCAGACAGGTGGTAATGTTAATATCCGCGGGCGTTTCACAAATACTATCAATTATCCCACTGCTGTAAGTCTTGCCAATGCTGTAATGAATACAGCCAGGGCAGCAAATGCAATTGATCAGGCTGCAGGTACAGGTTCTTTCAATATCGGAAGTAATGCTGCAAACGGATTCTCTATGTCAGGAGGAACACTTTCTGTATATGATGTATCGAATACCACCGCAACACCTCTTGCACTTAATATTTCATGTCCGGTTGGTAATATGAATGTTACCGGAGGAACTATCAGAATCCTTCCAACAACAGGTACCGTGGATGCTGATGCCGATTATAATATCTATTCAAACGGACCTTTATATAATCTTATAATCAACAGGGCAAGTGGCGCCAAGGTTGTACGATTAAGTACAAATCCGCTTACTGTTCAGAAGGACCTTACCTTGACATCAGGTGATTTTAATGCAACAAACCTGGATGTAACTATAGGAGGGAATTATTCAATTGCTTCCGGAACAACTTATACTCCGGGAACCAATGCAACAATATTTAACGGAGCAGGTAATCAGCTATTTACTGTAAATCTGGCAGCACCTCTCGCACTTAATAAACTAACGATCAATAAAGTTGCTGGAGACTCTCTGAGATTTGCAGGAACACAGACTGCAATCAATGTGGCAAGCGATTTCAGGCTGGTTGCCGGAACTATGGATGATAAAGGCAATACGGTAAGCATTGCCGGAAATGTATTCAACTCCGGTATTCATATTGGAACAGGAAAAATTGTACTAAATGGAACTGCCCTTCAGACTATTGACGGAGCAGGAATCTTTAACAATATCGATCTGAATAACACCAATGCAGCAACTGCTCCTGTTTCTTTGCTGGCTAACATGACATTGAACGGTGCGCTAACATTTGTTTCTGCAAAACAATTTAATATTAACACTTATAATCTTAGACTTAATTCGTCTGCTTCAATTACCGGAGGTAGTACATCAAGTTATATTAAATCTTCAGGAAACACAGGTGACGGAGGTTTGACAAAAGTATACACATCAACTGTCCCGTTTAGTTTCCCGATAGGCGTTGGTAATTACACTCCTGCAACTATCAAGATTAATGGAACTCCTTCAGCATATGGCTCAATAACAGTCATCCCTGTTAACTTTGCACATCCTAATTTAACTGTGCCAGGCAGAAGCCTTACCTATTTCTGGCGTACAAAATCGACAGGTTTTAATTTAACCGGAGGTTCTGTAACTCATGGATATTACTATGATCAGAGCAATGTTGTGTTTGGAGGTGATGTATCTGAGACTGAGTATGTAGCTGCACGATTTGATGTTCCGACAAGTACCTGGACAAATGGTACAGTAGATGACGTTGATGATGTAACAAATAATATTATTGGAGAACCTGGATCTGGTACTTTCCTCGAAAATGTTGCTTTCCTCGATGGTGATTATACAGCAGGCGACAATAATCCAACAACTCCATTTGGCACACCTCAGATTTACTACAGTAGAATCAACGGAGCCCTGGCAGGAAGCGGTCTCTGGAGCGATGTAAATACCTGGTCAAAAATCTCACACACAGATGTAGCAGCAGGTACTATTCCCGGTGCAAATGACATTGTTATTATCGGTGCCAGAGACTCAGTTTATCTGGCAACCAACAATACTGTTGCCAATACTGATGTAAGAAGCTGTGCAAGTTTAAAAATTGAGAAAGGATCAGCTCTTGATGTGGGTTATAACCCAGCCTGTAATTTTAGTATGGTGATTAATCATACCAGCGGCAACGGTAACTTCAGAGTAACTACATCATGGACATCGGGAAGTACTTATGCATTTCCAACAGGAGACTTTTCTGATTTCAATGTTAACTTAGGTACTACAGAACTATATTCGACAAACCCTGCAGCAGGTACTACCTACTGGCTACCAAATAATATTGCGTCCTATGGAAATCTGATTCTATCTCCATTAGGAGGTTCAAATATTATATTTGGTAACACCGATCTTACTGTTTATGGTAACCTCGTTACAAGAGGTCAGAATGCAGACTCATGGTATTGTCCAAACTGGGTGAATCTGACACCATATCCAACTGCACCTACAGTTCCGATTGCAAAAACAATAACGGTAAGAGGGAACATGGATATTCAGGGCGGTGCCTTAATATGGATTGGGAATGGTGCCCTCAGGCAGGATATTGTTGTCAACGGCGATGTTAAAGTAGCCCCATGGGGAGCTATAACAGCCTGGACCGGCTGGGGCGGAGCAAATAATCAGAGTCTTAGAATTGGAGGAAGTCTGATCAACAATACCAATAACGTAATGGGTAATGGAGCAACACAAACTACCAGCTGGGTTAATTTCTCAAATGGTGCAAGTGTCGTTCCAGTAACATTCTTTGGTCCAAATAATGCCTCTATAACTCATACTCCGGGAATTCCGGGAGCTGCAGGACCAGGAACAATATTCAATGTTGTTACAGTAGATAAGGGTTCATCTCAGGCAACAACTCTCACAATTGATATAGGTGGTGTGCTTACAACTCCTGTTGATAACTGGCTTACCCTTCTCAATGGAACAGTAAGATATCAAAGGAATAATC
The DNA here is from genome assembly GCA_016709865.1 of Bacteroidales bacterium. Taxonomy (NCBI): domain Bacteria; kingdom Pseudomonadati; phylum Bacteroidota; class Bacteroidia; order Bacteroidales; species Bacteroidales bacterium. The sequence continues at coordinate 1,545,572 of JADJLX010000005.1, read as the reverse complement.
CGGGAAGTGATTTTACAATCTCAACTGTTACGCCATTTGCAATTCCTTCCACTGCCGGACTATTGGTCAATTATCCGAATAATGCAACCAATAGAAATATTCTTATCGGAAATGCCGCCAACAATAATGGTGACCTCTTACTGAATGGAAAACTTACACTTGTTGCCGGAAATGTTTATGTAGGTCAGATAGCAGCACCGAATAACAATAATGATATTGAGTATTCTGTGGGCGGATCATCTGCAATAGATATTCAGGGTGGTAATCTTGTAGTCAATGGCCAGATAAGACGAAATACATCAAATGCCGGAGGTATATTAAAATATTCGCAGAGCGGGGGTTCCGTGACAATAAACGGTAGAGGTTTAGTCTATCCGACTACCAACGCAAAATTTGAGGTGGTTAACCCCGGAAGTGATTTTACAATGAGCGGGGGAACAATAACAATTGTCCGTGGAGCTGATGCTGCTATAACTCCTTCATCTCCGTTCGGTGACGTATATCTGAGACCGGAAACAAGTTTGGTTACCGGTGGTACAATCATTTTCTCCCAGGGAGCTTTAGCTGCGCCTCAGAACTATTTCCTCGATGCTAATGTTCCTCTGAACCATCTGACAATTGCAGGAGCTGCAGGACAGCCAGGTGTTGTCAGACTATTGTCAAGTCCGCTTGTTCTTAACGGCGATATGACAATCAGTGCAAACCGGATACTTAACGCGAATAACATAGATGTAACATTCAATGGAAATCTAATAAACAATGCTCCTGGTGTCGGAGGATATGTTTATGGGACTAATACAACAACATTCAGTTCACCTAATGCTTCCTCATATCTTGGAATTCAGGCAATTACAGGAGCAGTTAACTTTAATAACCTTGTTGTTAGTCCGGGTACTTCCCTTGCTCTGAGCAATCCTACAACAATAGCTAATAATCTTACAATCAGTACAGGAACTTTGATTGGAGGAGCACATTCTATATTTGTCAAAGGAGATGTTTCAAATGAAGGAAGTTATACCGACAATGATGCAGTAAACAGCGGAATTATTCTTAATGGAACTGTTCAGCAGAAAATATCAGGTTTTGGAGCATACGCACGACTTGAACTTAATAATGCGGCAGGTGCTACAATTGAGAATAATATTACGATTCAGGAAGACCTCACCATGACGCTTGGTATACTTGATATCAAGAAGAATCTGGTTTCGTTAGGCACGAACAGCGACATTATAGCTGTACCTGGTACTCTGGGTGCGACTAAAATGATCACATCGGACGGAGTATTCAGTAATGTGGGTTTGAGGAAGTTCTTTAATCCTGTAATTGTTCCGGCAACTGTTACTTTCCTTTATCCAATAGGAACATCCGGTAAGTATACCCCTGCATTACTGACTCTTGACAAGAGTAATACTGTTGGATACGTCAGGATTAACAATATCAGCGACATGCATCCGGCAGTAAAAGATCCGGCAAATGCACTCGACTACTACTGGGAGGTTCAAAGTTCAGGAATTACCGGATTCAATGGAAATCTTGTTCTGAATTATCTGCAGAGTGATGTTGTTGGTGATGAGGCAAATTATCTAGCAGCACATACTATTGTCCCGGGAACTAACTGGTCAGTAGCGCCGGGAGTTAATCCTGCTACTAATCAAATCACCACAACTTATTTAGGTTCAAATAACCTTAGTGGGGAATATACTGCTGGAATCAATACAGCTTTCTTCACAAATATTCCAACATATACATCGAATGCAAATGGTAACTGGACAAATAATGCTATCTGGAATCAGACAGCAGGAGATCCATATCCTTGTCCAGTCGGTGGTCCTAACGGATTTATTGTTAATGTTAACCATGTTGTAACTCTGAATGATCATAATTTGTCGGCATACCGGACAACGATTAACAATAAATTAATTGTTGCCGAGCCATATTTTGGCCACAATCTGGGAACCGTAAGTGGTAATGGAACACTCGAGCTGCAGAAAGGTACATTCCCTGCCGGAGTTTACACTTCGTTCCTCAGTTGCGCCGGGAATGCTACAGTAGAGTATGGAGGTTCAGGTACTTATACTATTATCGCTGACCTTTATGATAATATTCCAAATCTGTTATTCTCAGGAACAGGTACACGTGTTCTTCCGAATAAAGATCTTGTGATATGTGACACACTAACGGTTAATGGTCCAATAGTTGATAATAGCGTTTATAACAAAAAACTTTCGATAAACGGTGGAATGAAGCACCTCTCCGGTACATTCAATTCAGGAACGGGACCGGGAGCTATTGTTTCTTTCAGTGGGTCGGCTGCCCAGACTATTGGTGGAACAAAGATGGGTAACTTCATAGGAGCCAGCGCGTTTAACAATTTTGAGATTAATAATGCTGCAGGTCTGAGAATAAACGATGCGGGAGCTATTGAGGTCAAGGGTAACCTTATGCTAACCAACGGATTGATTAATACCGGGTCGGGCAGAAGTCTGACAATCACTAATTCTTCCAATAATTGTGTTGTCCCTGCCGGAGGTAGCATAACATCCTTCATTGACGGACCACTTGTTAAGAAAATCAGTCAGTTTGATAATTTCCTTTATCCAATAGGAATTTACAAAGTAGGAATTGGAAATATTCTGGGAAACAAGCTCACCATTTCTGAGACCCAGACAGGTCCGGATCTTTGGACAGCTCAGTATCAAAATCCAAATACCACATCTGATGATTTCTTATCTCCGCTTGAGGGAGTCAGCGCAATGGAGTATTATACAGTTACTTCAACAGCCGGTAAACAGTCCAAGATAAATATCAACTGGACACCATCGAGTGATGTAACACCTCTGATAACAGGAGGTATGTCATTTATCAGGGTTGCAAATTTCCTGGCAGCAAATTGGAATGAGATTGCAACCTCATCGGCGGGTAATAATTTAAATGGAACAGCTTCTACAATTGGATTGTTAACATCTAATGGTTCAGATGATTATACTCTGGCTGCTGTTACAAATCTTAAGCCAAGAGCCCAGTTTACTCCAACAGGTCCGGTATGCGGTGCAGCGGGAATTCCTGTTACCTTTACTTCTCCCGATCCAATTCCTTTTAATTATAAATTAACCTATACAATCAATGGTGCTGTTCAGCCAATTATTACGATAACCTCAGGTGATCTTCCATATACACTCCCCACACCTGGTCCGGGTATTTATAAGCTAACAGATTATTCATATAATACCCTGATTGCAACTAAGATCGGGGTGGTTGATCCAACACCAATATCAGTATACGCAACTCCAACACCTGCAAATGCTGGTACAGATCAGACAGAATGTGGTATAACAACAGTTACTCTTAACGGAAGTACGGCAATTGTCGGAACCGGGAACTGGAGCATAATAAGCGGTGCAGGAGGTACAGTTCTGACACCTTCCAGCCCGTCGAGTCAGTTTATTGGTTTGAATGGTGTAGGATATGTTCTCCGCTGGACGATTACTAACGGAACATGTATTTCATCTGATGATGTAAATATTAATTTTACTATACTACCTGATCCACCAGTAGCTCCTGCATCACAGAGTTTCTGTAATTCAGCTACGGTAGGGAATCTGGCTGCTTCAACACCTCCGGGAGTGAATGTTAACTGGTATGATGCTCCGGTAGGAGGGACACTTCTGGCGGTAGGAGATGCATTGACAAATGGTAATAAATATTATGCTGAAGCAGATGGAGGCGGAACATGTTTTAGCTTGTCAAGGACAGAGGTTACGGTGACAATCAATCCACTTCCTGTTCCATCATTGAATGGGATTACACCTGTCTGTGATGAATCGACAGGTAATGTCTATACTACTGATGGTGGTATGTCTAACTATGTTTGGGCGATTACAGGAGGTTCCATTACATCCGGAGGAACTAATACTTCAAGTACAGCAACTGTTACATGGACTTCCTCTGGAGCACAGACTATTAGTGTTAGCTATCGCGATGCCGCAGGCTGTACAGCAGCAGCTCCTACAGTATACAATGTAACTGTTAATGCGTTACCAACGGTTTCAATTACCAACCCGGCGCCGGTATGTTCCCCTTCAACTGTTGATTTAACTGCACCGGCAATAACTGCTGGCTCCACAGCGGGACTAACATATACATACTGGACTGATGCATCTGCAACTGTTGCCTATCCAACACCTACAACTGCAGTATCAGGTACATATTATATTAAAGGTACTGATGGTTCAGGTTGTTATACTATTCAACCAGTAATTGCCACAGTAAATCCATTGCCAGCACCTATTACAGGAACCCTCACTGTTTGTGTTGGATCAACTACCACACTATCAGATATCACACCAGGAGGATCCTGGAGCAGTGCAACACCTGCAGTCGCTACAATTGATGCAGGTGGTGTTGTTACAGGAGTATCTGCAGGAACCTCACTTATATCATATACTTTGCCTACAGGTTGTGAGGTGACTACGACAGTTACCATAACTGCCCCCACAGCTCAAACAATTACAGGGGTCTCTTCATTATGTATAGGTTTTACTGACACATGGGTAAGTACTTCTCCAGGAGGTACCTGGAGCAGCAGTGATCCGTCGGTAGCTACAGTTGGTGCAGCTTCAGGTCTGGTTACTGGTATTAGTGACGGAACCTCTCTTATAACTTATAGTGTTACAATTGGTGGTTGCATAAATACAACAAACAAAATTGTTACGATCAATCCCAATGCAGGTATCACTTCAGTAACAGGCAGCAGTCCACTTTGTATCACAGGCACCTCCACCTATACGGCTAATGGAGTTGTTCTAGGCGGCGGTACAGGTGCATGGAGCAGCAGCAATGCTGCAATAGCAACAGTTGATGCAGCTGGTCTGGTCACCGGGGTAAGTGCAGGAACCTGCGATATTATCTATACAATCACAGGTGGTTGTGGCGGTGTAGTCTCAGCACAGCAGAGCGTGACCATTAATCCAAATGCAAGCATTACTTCAGTTACAGGAGCAAGTCCTGTATGTATAGGAGGAATAGTACCTTATACAGCTAACGGAGTTGTTCTAGGCGGCGGTACAGGTGCATGGAGCAGCAGCAACACGGCAGTAGTCACAGTTAACGCTGCAGGCTTGGTTACCGGAGTAAGTGCAGGCACAGCAAATATTATTTATACAATTACAGGTGGCTGTGGCGGCGTAGTCTCAGCACAGCAGAGTGTGACCGTCAATCCAAATGCAAGCATTACCTCAGTAACAGGCACAAGTCCATTATGTATAGGCGGCACAGCTACATATACAACTACAGGAGTTGTTCTTAGCGGCGGCACAGGTGCATGGAGCAGCAGCAACGGTGCAGTAGCCACTGTTAACGGTTCTGGTTTGGTCACCGGAGTAAGTGCAGGCACAGCAAATATTATCTATACAATCACAGGCGGCTGTGGAGGAACAGTCTCAGCACAGCAGAGTGTAACCATATCTCCAAATGCAAGTATCACCTCAGTAACAGGCACAAGTCCATTATGTATAGGCGGTACAGCTACATATACAACTACAGGAGTTGTCCTTAGCGGCGGTACAGGCGCATGGAGCAGCAGCAACGCAGCAGTAGCTACAGTTGATGCATCCGGTTTGGTGACCGGAGTTAGTGGCGGCACAGCAAATATTATTTATACAATCACAGGTGGCTGTGGAGGCGTAGTCTCAGCACAGCAGAGCGTAACCATCACTCCAAATGCAAGTATCACTTCAGTAACAGGCACAAGTCCATTATGTATAGGCGGTACAGCTACATATACAACTACAGGAGTTGTTCTTGGCGGAGGTACAGGTGCATGGAGCAGCAGCAATGCTGCAATAGCGACAGTAAGTGCAGGCGGTATTGTAACCGGAGTTGCAGCAGGAACCTGTGATATTATCTATACAATTACAGGTGGTTGTGGCGGCGTGGTCTCAGCACTTCAGAGTGTGACTGTCAATCCAAATGCAAGCATTACCTCAGTAACAGGATCAAGTCCATTATGTATAGGAGGCACAGCCACATATACAGCTAATGGTGTTACCCTTGGCGGAGGCACAGGTGCATGGAGCAGCAGCAACGCAGCAGTAGCTACAGTTGATGCATCCGGTTTGGTTACCGGGGTTAGTGCAGGTACGGTAAATATTATCTATACAATTACAGGCGGTTGTGGCGGCTTAGTCTCAGCACAGCAGAGCGTAACCATCACTCCCAATGCAAGTATCACTTCAGTAACAGGCAGCAGTCCACTTTGTATCACAGGCACGGCAACATATACAGCTAATGGAGTTGTTCTAGGCGGCGGTACAGGAGCATGGAGCAGCAGCAATGCGGCAGTAGCTACAGTTGATGCATCAGGTTTGGTCACCGGAGTAAGTGCCGGTGCAGCAAATATTATCTATACAATTACAGGCGGTTGTGGCGGTGTAGTCTCAGCACTGCAGAGTGTAACCATTACTCCCAATGCAAGTATTACTTCAGTAACAGGATCAAGTCCATTATGTATAGGCGGTACAGCAACCTATACAGCTAATGGTGTTGTTCTAGGCGGCGGTACAGGAGCATGGAGCAGCAGTAATGTTGCAATAGCGACAGTAAGTGCAGGCGGTATTGTAACCGGAGTTGCAGCAGGAACCTGTGATATTATCTATACAATTACAGGTGGTTGTGGAGGCGTGGTCTCAGCACTGCGGAGCGTGACCATCACTCCAAACGCAAGTATCACCTCAGTAACAGGATCAAGCCCATTATGTATAGGCGGCACAGCAACCTATACAGCTAATGGTGTTGTTCTTGGAGGTGGTTCAGGCGCATGGAGCAGCAGTAATACTTCAATCGCCACAGTAAGTGCAGGCGGTATTGTAACCGGAGTTGCCTCAGGAACCTGTGATATTATCTATACAATTACAGGTGGTTGTGGTGGCGTAGTCTCGGCACAGCAGAGCGTTATCGTTAATCCCAATGCAAGTATCACCTCAGTAACAGGAACAAGCCCATTATGTATAGGAGGCACAGCTACTTATACAGCTAATGGAGTTGTCCTGGGTGGAGGTACCGAGTATGGAGCAGCAGTGATCCATCAGTAGCTACAGTTAACAATACGACAGGTTTAGTGACAGGAGTAGTAGCAGGTACATGTAATATTATTTATACTATTACAGGCGGATGTGGAGGAACAATATCTTCTCAGCAGAGTGTTACTATCACTCCAAATGCAAGCATTACCTCAGTTACAGGAACAAGTCCATTATGTATAGCAGGCACTGCCACTTATGTGGCTAACGGAGTTGTCCTAGGCGGCGGCACTGGAGCATGGAGCAGCAGCAATGCGGCAGTAGCTACAGTTGATGCTACAGGTCTGGTTACCGGAGTAAGTGCAGGCACAGCAAATATTATCTATACAATTACAGGTGGTTGTGGCGGCGTAGTCTCAGCACAGCAGAGTGTTACTATCACTCCCAATGCAAGCATCACTTCAGTAACAGGCAGCAGTCCACTTTGTATCACAGGCACCTCCACCTATACGGCTAATGGTGTTACCCTTGGCGGAGGTACAGGTGCATGGAGCAGCAGCAATGCGGCAGTAGCTACAGTTAACGGTTCTGGTTTGGTCACCGGAGTAAGTGCAGGCACAGCAAATATAATCTACACAATCACAGGCGGCTGTGGCGGTGTAGTCTCAGCACAGCAGAGTGTAACCATATCTCCAAATGCAAGTATCACCTCAGTAACAGGCACAAGTCCATTATGTATAGGCGGCACAGCTACATATACAACTACAGGAGTTGTTCTTAGCGGCGGTACAGGCGCATGGAGCAGCAGCAACGCAGCAGTAGCTACAGTTGATGCAGCTGGTCTGGTCACCGGAGTAAGTGCAGGCACAGCAAATATTATCTATACAATCACAGGCGGCTGTGGAGGAACAGTCTCAGCACAGCAGAGCGTGACCATCACTCCAAATGCAAGTATAACTTCAGTAACAGGCAGCAGTCCACTTTGTATCACAGGCACCTCCACCTATACGGCTAATGGAGTTGTTCTTGGGGGAGGTACAGGCGCATGGAGCAGCAGCAATGCTGCAGTAGCAACAGTTGATGCAGCTGGTCTGGTCACCGGAGTAAGTGCAGGCACAGCAAATATTATCTATACAATCACAGGTGGTTGTGGCGGTGTAGTCTCAGCACAGCAGAGCGTAACTATTAATCCAAATGCAAGCATTACCTCAGTAACAGGCACAAGTCCATTATGTATAGGCGGCACAGCTACATATACAACTACAGGAGTTGTCCTTAGCGGCGGTACAGGAGCATGGAGCAGCAGCAACGCAGCAGTAGCAACAGTTGATGCTACAGGTCTGGTTACCGGAGTAAGTGCAGGCACAGCAAATATTATTTATACAATTACAGGCGGCTGTGGTGGCGTGGTCTCAGCACTGCAGAGTGTTACGATCAATCCCAATGCAGGTATCACTTCAGTAACAGGCAGCAGTCCACTTTGTATCACAGGCACCTCCACCTATACGGCTAATGGAGTTGTTCTAGGCGGCGGTACAGGTGCATGGAGCAGCAGCAATGTTGCAATAGCTACAGTTGATGCAGCTGGTCTGGTCACCGGGGTAAGTGCAGGAACCTGCGATATTATCTATACAATCACAGGTGGTTGTGGCGGTGTAGTCTCAGCACAGCAGAGCGTGACCATTAATCCAAATGCAAGTATTACTTCAGTTACAGGAGCAAGTCCTGTATGTATAGGAGGAATAGTACCTTATACAGCTAACGGAGTTGTTCTTGGCGGCGGGACAGGTGCATGGAGCAGCAGCAACACGGCAGTAGTCACAGTTAACGCTGCAGGCTTGGTTACCGGAGTAAGTGCAGGCACAGCAAATATTATTTATACAATTACAGGCGGCTGTGGAGGAACAGTCTCAGCACAGCAGAGTGTGACTGTCAATCCAAATGCAAGCATTACATCAGTTACAGGCACAAGTCCATTATGTATAGGCGGCACAGCTACATATACAACTACAGGAGTTGTCCTTAGCGGCGGTACAGGTGCATGGAGCAGCAGCAACAGTGCAGTAGCCACTGTTAACGGTTCTGGTTTGGTCACCGGAGTAAGTGCAGGCACAGCAAATATTATCTATACAATCACAGGCGGCTGTGGAGGAACAGTCTCAGCACAGCAGAGTGTAACCATATCTCCAAATGCAAGTATCACTTCAGTAACAGGCACAAGTCCATTATGTATAGGCGGTACAGCTACATATACAACTACAGGAGTTGTCCTTAGCGGCGGCACAGGAGCATGGAGCAGCAGCAACGCAGCAGTAGCTACAGTTGATGCTTCCGGTTTGGTGACCGGAGTTAGTGGCGGCACAGCAAATATTATTTATACAATCACAGGTGGCTGTGGAGGCGTAGTCTCAGCACAGCAGAGCGTAACCATCACTCCAAATGCAAGTATCACTTCAGTAACAGGCACAAGTCCATTATGTATAGGCGGTACAGCTACATATACAACTACAGGAGTTGTTCTTGGCGGAGGTACAGGTGCATGGAGCAGCAGCAATGCTGCAATAGCGACAGTAAGTGCAGGCGGTATTGTAACCGGAGTTGCAGCAGGAACCTGTGATATTATCTATACAATTACAGGTGGTTGTGGCGGCGTGGTCTCAGCACTTCAGAGTGTGACCGTCAATCCAAATGCAAGCATTACCTCAGTAACAGGATCAAGTCCATTATGTATAGGCGGCACAGCCACATATACAGCTAATGGTGTTACCCTTGGCGGAGGCACAGGTGCATGGAGCAGCAGCAACGCAGCAGTAGCTACAGTTGATGCATCCGGTTTGGTTACCGGGGTTAGTGCAGGTACGGTAAATATTATCTATACAATTACAGGCGGTTGTGGCGGCTTAGTCTCAGCACAGCAGAGCGTAACCATCACTCCAAATGCAAGTATAACTTCAGTAACAGGCAGCAGTCCACTTTGTATCACAGGCACGGCAACATATACAGCTAATGGAGTTGTCCTGGGCGGCGGTACAGGAGCATGGAGTAGCAGCAATGCGGCAGTAGCTACAGTTGATGCATCAGGTTTGGTCACCGGAGTAAGTGCCGGTGCAGCAAATATTATCTATACAATTACAGGCGGTTGTGGCGGTGTAGTCTCAGCACTGCAGAGTGTAACCATTACTCCCAATGCAAGTATTACTTCAGTAACAGGATCAAGTCCATTATGTATAGGCGGTACAGCAACCTATACAGCTAATGGTGTTGTTCTAGGCGGCGGTACAGGAGCATGGAGCAGCAGTAATGTTGCAATAGCGACAGTAAGTGCAGGCGGTATTGTAACCGGAGTTGCAGCAGGAACCTGTGATATTATCTATACAATTACAGGTGGTTGTGGAGGCGTGGTCTCAGCACTGCGGAGCGTGACCATCACTCCAAACGCAAGTATCACCTCAGTAACAGGATCAAGCCCATTATGTATAGGCGGCACAGCAACCTATACAGCTAATGGTGTTGTTCTTGGAGGTGGTTCAGGCGCATGGAGCAGCAGTAATACTTCAATCGCCACAGTAAGTGCAGGCGGTATTGTAACCGGAGTTGCCTCAGGAACCTGTGATATTATCTATACAATTACAGGTGGTTGTGGTGGCGTAGTCTCGGCACAGCAGAGCGTTATCGTTAATCCCAATGCAAGTATCACCTCAGTAACAGGAACAAGCCCATTATGTATAGGAGGCACAGCTACTTATACAGCTAATGGAGTTGTCCTGGGTGGAGGTACCGGAGTATGGAGCAGCAGTGATCCATCAGTAGCTACAGTGAACAATACGACAGGTTTAGTGACAGGAGTAGTAGCAGGTACATGTAATATTATTTATACTATTACAGGCGGATGTGGAGGAACAATATCCTCTCAGCAGAGTGTTACTATCACTCCAAATGCAAGCATTACCTCAGTAACAGGAACAAGTCCATTATGTATAGCAGGCACTGCCACTTATGTGGCTAACGGAGTTGTCCTAGGCGGCGGCACTGGAGCCTGGAGCAGCAGCAATGCGGCAGTAGCTACAGTTGATGCTACAGGTCTGGTTACCGGAGTAAGTGCAGGCACAGCAAATATTATCTATACAATTACAGGTGGTTGTGGCGGCGTAGTCTCAGCACAGCAGAGTGTTACTATCACTCCCAATGCAAGCATCACTTCAGTAACAGGCAGCAGTCCACTTTGTATCACAGGCACCTCCACCTATACGGCTAATGGTGTTACCCTTGGCGGAGGTACAGGTGCATGGAGCAGCAGCAATGCGGCAGTAGCTACAGTTAACGGTTCTGGTTTGGTCACCGGAGTAAGTGCAGGCACAGCAAATATTATCTATACAATCACAGGTGGCTGTGGCGGTGTAGTCTCAGCACAGCAGAGCGTAACCATATCTCCAAATGCAAGCATTACATCAGTTACAGGCACAAGTCCATTATGTATAGGCGGCACAGCTACATATACAACTACAGGAGTTGTCCTTAGCGGAGGTACAGGCGCATGGAGCAGCAGCAACGCAGCAGTAGCTACAGTTGATGCAGCTGGTCTGGTGACCGGAGTAAGTGCAGGCACAGCAAATATTATCTATACAATCACAGGTGGCTGTGGCGGTGTAGTCTCAGCACAGCAGAGCGTAACCATATCTCCAAATGCAAGCATTACATCAGTTACAGGCACAAGTCCATTATGTATAGGCGGCACAGCACATATACAACTACAGGAGTTGTCCTTGGCGGCGGTACAGGTGCATGGAGCAGCAGCAATGCGGCAGTAGCTACAGTTGATGCTACAGGTCTGGTTACCGGAGTAAGTGCAGGCACAGCAAATATTATTTATACAATCACAGGCGGCTGTGGTGGAGTAGTCTCAGCACAGCAGAGCGTAACCATATCTCCAAATGCAAGCATTACATCAGTTACAGGCACAAGTCCATTATGTATAGGCGGCACAGCTACATATACAACTACAGGAGTTGTCCTTAGCGGCGGTACAGGTGCATGGAGCAGCAGCAACGCAGCAGTAGCTACAGTTGATGCTACAGGTCTGGTTACCGGAGTAAGTGCAGGCACAGCAAATATTATTTATACAATCACAGGCGGCTGTGGTGGAGTAGTCTCAGCACAGCAGAGTGTTACGATCAATCCCAATGCAGGTATCACTTCAGTAACAGGCAGCAGTCCACTTTGTATCACAGGCACATCCACCTATACAGCTAATGGAGTTGTACTTGGCGGAGGTACAGGTGCATGGAGCAGCAGCAATGTTGCAATAGCTACAGTTGATGCAGCGGGTCTGGTCACCGGAGTTGCCTCAGGAACCTGCGATATTATCTATACAATCACAGGTGGTTGTGGTGGCGTAGTCTCAGCACAGCAGAGCGTGACCATTAACCCAAATCTCCCGGTTAGTGTAACAATATTAGCCGATGCCAACCCAGTATGCGCAGGCACAACAGTTAACTTCACTGCTACCCCGACAAATGGTGGTGCAGCACCTGTATATCAGTGGAAGGTTAATGGAGTTAATGCAGGTGTTAATGCAGCAACCTATTCATATGTACCTGTAACAGGTGATATAGTTACAGTTGACCTGACATCGAATGCAGTGTGTCCGACAGGTAACCCTGCCACCTCGGCACCGGTTACAATGACAGTCAATCCGTTGCTTCCTGTAAGTGTTACAGTAGCAGCCGATGCCAACCCCGTATGTTCAGGAACCACAGTTAACTTTACTGCTACCCCGACAAATGGTGGTGCAGCCCCTGTATATCAGTGGAAAGTCAATGGAGTTAATGCAGGAGTTAATGCTGCTACCTACTCATATGTACCTGTAACAGGCGATATAGTAACAGTAGTTCTTACCTCGAATGCAACCTGTCCGACAGGTAACCCTGCCACCTCGGCACCGGTTACAATGACAGTCAATCCGTTGCTTCCTGTAAGTGTCACAGTAGCAGCTGATGCCAACCCTGTATGTGCAGGCACAACAGTTAACTTCACTGCTACCCCGACAAACGGTGGTGCAGCCCCTGTCTATCAGTGGAAAGTCAATGGAGTAAATGCAGGTATCAATGCAGCAACTTACTCATACGTACCTGTAACGGGCGATATAGTAACAGTAGAACTTACCTCTAATGCAACCTGTCCGACAGGTAACCCTGCCACCTCGGCACCGTTAACAATGACAGTCAATCCGTTGCTTCCTGTAAGTGTCACAGTAGCAGCTGATGCCAACCCTGTTTGTGCAGGCACAACAGTTAACTTCACTGCCACCCCGACAAACGGTGGTGCAGCCCCTGTCTATCAGTGGAAGGTCAATGGAGTCAATGCAGGTGTTAATGCAGCAACCTACTCATATGTACCTGTAACAGGCGATATAGTAACAGTAGATCTTACCTCGAATGCAACCTGTCCGACAGGTAACCCTGCCACATCGGCACCGGTAACAATGACGGTCGATCCGTTGCTTCCTGTAAGTGTGACAGTAGCAGCTGATGCCAACCCTGTATGCGCAGGCACAACAGTTAACTTCACTGCCACCCCGACAAATGGAGGAGCAGCCCCTGTCTATCAGTGGAAGGTCAACGGAGTCAATGCAGGCATCAACGCATCAACTTACTCATATATACCAGTAACAGGTGATGTTGTAACAGTAGAACTTACCTCTAATGCAACCTGTCCGACAGGTAACCCTGCCACCTCGGCACCGTTAACAATGACAGTCAATCCGTTGCTTCCTGTAAGTGTCACACTAGCTGCCGATGCCAACCCTGTATGTACAGGAACCACAGTTAACTTCACTGCTACCCCGGTTAATGGAGGAGCAGCCCCTGTATATCAGTGGAAGGTCAATGGAGTAAATGCAGGTATCAACTCAGCAACTTACTCATATGTACCAGTAACAGGCGATATAGTAACTGTAGATCTTACCTCAAATGCAACTTGTCCTACAGGTAATCCTGCCACATCGGCACCGTTGACAATGACGGTCAATACAACTCCTGTTATAGTTATAACTAGTCCTTCAGCAGTATGCTCACCTGCTACAGTCGATCTAACGGCTGCGGCAGTTACAGCAGGCAGTACAGCTGGACTTACTTATACATACTGGACAGATGCATTAGCAACAACTGCTTATGCAACACCAGCAACTGCTTCGACAGGAACCTATTATATAAAAGGAACTATCGGTGGCGGATGCTTCGATATCAAACCAGTAGTTGTTACGGTAAACACAACACCAGCTGTTTCTGTAGTTAATCCTTCAGCAGTGTGCTCACCGGCAACAGTCGATCTAACGGCCTCGGCAGTTACAACAGGCAGTACAGCAGGACTTGCCTTTACTTACTGGACTGATGCAGCAGCTACATTGTCATATGCAACACCGGCAACAGCTTCCTCCGGTACCTATTATATAAAAGGTACTGATCCGGTTACAGGTTGCTTTGATATTAAGCCGGTAATAGTGACTGTAAATACAACTCCTTCAGTAGCCTATGTGAAGACAGATATTCTGTGCAATGGTATTGCATCAGGATCAATAGATCTGACAGTTACAGGAGGAACAGCACCTTACACCTTTGCTTGGACCGGAACGGGTGTAATAGCTGCATCTGAAGATCAGACAGGCTTAATAGCAGATACTTATAGTGTCGTTGTAAGTGATGCAAACACTTGCTCTCCTGCGGCAACAGTTGTTCTGTTAACCCAACCTGCAACTGCTCTGTCCGGAAGCATTACCTCTCAGTCAAATGTAACTATTAACGGAGGAAATGATGGCAGTGTAACTGTTGCCGGATCAGGAGGTACTGCACCATATCTGTTTAAGATCGGAGCAGGCTTATACCAGGTTTCCGGTACATTCAGCTCACTCATAGCAGGTAATTATACGGTAACAATACAGGATGCAAACCTTTGTACATTCGATGTTGCTGTTGTAATAACACAACCGGCGGCTCCTCTGGCAGTAAGCGTTTCGTCACAGACTAATGTCGATTGCTTTGGAAGTTCAACAGGAAGTGTTACAGTTATCGGAACTGGTGGTGTAACTCCTTATGAATACAGTAAGGATGGTATTACATTCCAGCCTTCTGCTATATTCACGACACTTGCAGCTGGTAATTATACGATTACTATCAGAGATTTTGCACTGAGTACATCCACTGTTAATGTTACTATTTCAGGGCCTTCTGCAGCAGTAAGCGGAGCAATAAGCTCCTCTGTGAATATTCTCTGCTTTGGAAGCAGTACCGGTAGTGTAACAGTTGCCGGATCAGGTGGTGTCGCTCCTTATCAGTATAAGATTGGAACCGGTTCATATCAGGTTTCAGGTACATTTAACACTTTGGCTGCCGGGACATATACAATAACGGTTCAGGATGCAAACCTCTGCACTAGTAATGTTACAGTTACCCTAACTCAACCGGCTGCTGCACTTACCGGAGCCATTCTGGCCCAGACAAATGTTTTATGTTCCGGAGCTTCTAATGGAACTCTGTCTGTTGGAGGAAGTGGAGGAACCGGACCTTATCAGTATAGTCTGAATGGCGGTATCTTCCAGTTAACTGGTGTTTATTCAGGCCTGGCAGCTGGCAATTACACTATTTCAGTGAGAGATGCCAATCTGTGTACAGTTAATGTACCGGTTGCTGTTACTGAACCAGCAGTTCTCTCAGTAGCTTCTGCAACTACGAATGCATCATGTCCGGGTGAACCTGATGGTACTATTACCCTGACAATAACCGGAGGAACGCAGCCTTACAATGTAATCTGGGCAGATGGTGTACTCACAGCAAACAGAGCAACTGTTACCAACGGTACCTACAGTGCTGTGATAACCGATTCAAATGGCTGTGCAACATCTGTTGATGTGGTTGTAGCCTATACCGGATCTGAGACATGTATTGAGATTCCACAGGTAATTACCCCTAATAATGACGGGTTTAATGACACCTGGAAGATCAAGAATATCGATCTCTTCCCGGATGCAGAGGTATTCGTATTTACAAGATGGGGAAAACTTGTATATAACACAAAGAATATTTCTGCTAATGAATGGAATGGAACCTTTAAAGGTGCTGAGTTACCAACAGATTCTTATCACTATGTTCTGCACCTTAACAATGGTTCGGAACCACGTTCAGGAGTAATAAGTATAATCAGATAATTATTATTATATTTCGTCACTTAATTTTATGAGGTATTTTAGAAGCATACTACCAGCAATTGTTCTCAGTTTCATTTTTGGAACGGCAATAGCACAGCAGGTACCGATGTATAGTCAGTATGTAATGAATGGATTTTTAATAAATCCATCATTTGCAGGCCGCGATGGTTATACCACAGTGAACCTGACTGTAAGAGAACAATGGGTTGGTATGTCAGGGGCCCCAAGCACATATGCAGTCAGTGGTCAGACCCGTCTCCTTAAAAACAGTTACATTTCTAAATCCACATCGGTAAGGAAAAAACTTGTTAAGCCAACAAAAGGTGGTAAAGTAGGTCTGGGCGGGTACATCTTTAATGATAATAACGGAATCATGAAACGAACCGGTGCCCAGGCAGCCTATGCTTACCATATTGGGATGGGACAATCGGGAGGTTATCCAAATGACCTGGCCTTTGGTCTCGCATTGACTGCTTACCAGTTCTCAATAAATACAGACGGGCTGATTTTTGATCCCGATGATCCATTGCTGAATTCTTACGACAGATCAGTATTCATTACGGACTTTAATTTTGGAGCAAGTTTTACTACTTCGAAGTATTATGTTGGCATGGCAATGACTAATCTGCTGAGAGGCTCGTTAATATTTGGTGATACTTCAGCTACCAAAAGAAATGAACTTGGACATTTCTTTCTTACCGGTGGCTATAAGTTTCCTCTAAACAATGATTTTACTCTTGAACCTGCAGCATTCATAAAATCGTCTGACATGCTTTTCAAATCGGTGCAGATGGACCTTACAGCCAGAGTATTTTATAAAGATAATTACTGGGCAGGTCTCTCATGGAGAACTAATGATGCTTTGATAATGCTGATGGGATTGAAGTATGACCGTTTTATATTTGCATATGCCTTCGACTTCACTCTGACAGATATCAGAAAGCAGAGTATGGGTTCCCACGAACTGACCCTGGCAGTCAAGTTTGGCGAAAGTGCCAGGAGATACAGATGGATAACACCATTCTAAATACATGAATTAAAACTTAAGCCCTGATCACTTTGAATCAGGGCTTTTTTTTTGTAGTAATGTTATTTTTCTGGCCCTGCAAAGAAATATATTTGGATCACTGAATATTAAATCCTTCAGCAGATTGCTATGTACGGAACTATCTTAAAATTATTATTGTTGATTTTTATCCTGTGTTTACCAGGAACAAATATTGGTTTTTCCCAGACTGAAGAATTAAATAGTTTAAGGCTGATGTTCTATAATGTAGAAAACCTGTTTGACATTTTTGACGACACACTTAAAAACGATAATGATTTTCTTCCAAGCGGTGTATTGAGATGGAACCAGACACGATATCGTAATAAAATCAATTCTCTTTATAAAACAATAATCATGGCAGGTGAATGGGCTCCGCCTGAAATTGTTGCGATGAGTGAGGTTGAGAACAGGAAAGTCCTTGAAGACCTTATTTATGGGACATACTTATCAAAATATAAATACCGTATAGTACATGAGGATTCACCCGATCAGAGAGGTATAGATGTTTGCCTGATTTACAGAAGTGATCTGTTAAGTCTGATTTCTGCAGAATACTGGATGCCAGAGGGTGTTAAAGAGGAAAATTTCACAACCAGAAAAGTACTTTATTCGAAGTTTGCTCTGCAGAAGGATACTCTTCATCTTATCGCGAATCACTGGCCATCAAGAAGGGGAGGAGTTCTTGCAGGAGAAAGTATGAGGTTAAATATTGCAAAGATGGTGAGGGAAAAAACGGATTCAATAATACTGAGCAGCCACTTTGTGAGCAAGGTCATTATTATGGGAGATTTCAACAGCACTCCTGATGATCAGGAAATACAAGTTCTGACAACTGATCCATTGTCTTCAGGTCGCCTGATAAACATTTCTGAAAAGCATGCCGGAGAGGGAAATGGAACTTATCGTTATCAGGGCACCTGGGAAATGATTGATCAGGTGCTTATATCGGAGTCTTTGTTAAGATCAACGGCAGGATTTTACGCTGAATCAGACTGCTTTTCAATTTTAAAATCAGATGTTCTTCTGATGAAAGATCCTAAATATCCGGGTTTTACACCTTATTCTACATATCGGGGTTACAGGTATCAGGGTGGATTCAGCGACCATCTGCCTGTTTTACTTAAACTCAGTCTGCTGAAGACGATTCATCAAGAGTAAGCCCTATCTCTTTTCCCTTTTGCAGCATAAGTCTTCGTGCTGCATCATGTTCATTTGGGATTATGCCGTCAAGTATTGCTTCCCTGATAGCATTCTTTATTATTCCCACCTCTTTGCCCGGTTTAATTCCGAAGGTCTTTATAATTTCACTTCCATCTACAGGCGGCTGAAAATTCCTTACAGCATCTTTTTCTTCAATCTCCTTAAGTTTTATTCTTACGAGTCTGAAGTTCTCCAGGTGCTTGGTCTTCTTTGCTTCATTCTTAGATGTTATGTCTGCTTCGCACAAGACCATAAGATCATCAACATCGTCACCTGCTTCGAATAGCAATCTTCTTACAGCTGAGTCCGTTACAACCTCCTGTGATAGTACAATAGGACGGAGATGCAGATCTACAAGTTTCTGGACATATTTCATTTTTTCATTAAGAGGAAGCCTTAGTCTTCTGAAGATTTCAGGTATCATCTTTGCACCCATATACTCATGTCCATGGAATGACCAGCCTGTATCATCCTGATATCTTTTAGTTGCCGGTTTGGCAATATCATGAAGCAGGGCGGCCCACCTTAACCAGAGATTATCAGTGTTTTTGCTTATGTTGTCAAGTACTTTAACAGAATGCAAAAAATTATCCTTATGTGCTTTACCCTCTTTGGTTTCAACTCCTTTCAGATTATCCAGTTCAGGAAAGACAATTTTAAGCAGACCTGATTTCTCAAGCAGGATAAAACCTTTTGAAGGATGGTCGCACATAATTATCTTATTCAGCTCTGTAACAATCCTCTCAGGCGATACGATCTTTATCCGTTCCGCATTTTCAGCTATCGATTTGAAGGTCCTTTCCTCAATGCTGAAATTCAGCTGTGTTGCAAAGCGTATGGCTCTCATCATCCTCAACGGATCATCTGAGAAAGTGGTATCAGGTTCAAGCGGGGTCCTTATGATCTTGTTCTTAAGATCGGTAATACCATCAAACGGATCAAGAAATTTACCAAAAGTCTCCTTGTTGATACTGATTGCCAGTGCATTAATTGTGAAATCCCGCCTTTTCTGGTCATCTTCCAAAGATCCGTTTTCAACAATTGGTTTACGTGAACCTCTGTCGTATGACTCTTTTCGTGCACCAACAAACTCAATCTCATAATCTCCATGCCGAAACATTGCAGTTCCAAAATTCTTAAATACGCTGACTTTTATTTTGGGATTTATTTTTCTGGCTGCTTTTCTCGCGATGTCAATACCGCTTCCAACCACTACGATATCAATGTCCTTATCAGCATGATCTCTTTTAAGCAGACAGTCTCTTACCCATCCGCCAATAACATATGCCTCTGTTTTCTCAGATGTTACCACTTCAGAAAGTAACTCAAATATTTTGTCATTTAGACATATGTTCATATATAGATATGACAATTTGTTATTAATTCCTGACAAAGTTACAATTAATACTCTATTTTTTGTAACTTATGCATTTAATGGTTTATTGGCATAAAGGTTGTGAGATATTAAACAAACTGAAATTCTGAATGTTTAATAAATAAAATCCAAATGGTAGAGCATTTAACAAAAGAGACGTTTTTGAATAAAGTATTCGATTACGAGAAAAATAAAGAGTGGAAATTTGAAGGCACAAAACCTTGTGTAATTGATTTTTATGCGGACTGGTGTGGTCCATGTAAAATGGTAGCACCTGTGCTTGAAGAGCTTTCCAAAGACTTTGACGGGAAACTTAATGTTTACAAAGTTAATACTGAGGAGGAGCAGGAACTGGCATCAGCTTTTGGTATAAGAAGCATCCCTTCATTTCTGTTCGTACCTGCTGAGGGTCAACCACAAATGGCTATGGGAGCACTCCCGAAAGAAACGTTTGTTAAAGCTTTTAAAGATGTACTTGGTGTAGAGAAATAGGCTATTCGTCAAAAACCAGTATTATTTCAGGAAATATATTCAAAATACCGTAACAATTCTAAGCCAACCAGCGTTTAACTATTAAGAAGGTAGTAACTATAAGTTACAAGAGTTTTTTTCATGGATTTAGGTTTAGGGTAGTAAAGAAGTAAATCAGGACTTTGGTCCTGATTTATTTTTTATGCCAAATCCCTGAAGATACTGTTGATTTCATCTTCAGTCGATTTCAGTTTTTTCTGGCATTGCTTTATAAGTTCTGAAGCACGTTTTACCTCAACTGACAGCTTATCAACGTCAAGTTCTCCACCCTCTATGTTTTGCAGTATTTCTTCAATTTCAGATACTGCATCATTGAATGAAAATTCCTTCTTTGCCATATATATTAATTTTATAATTAACTAGTCATTGCGAGACCGATGATTTCTATCTAATAACCTTACTCCTCGCTGTCCCGTTACTAAACCTGGTATCAATCACATCTCCTTCCATTAAATCCGCTTTTGACTTAATAATTTTGCCATTATGCGATGTTATCGTATAACCTCTCTTCAGAACATTGTCCGGATTCAGAATATTAAGAGAAACTTCAAGAACATTCAGTTTTGAATTCATTAAATTAGTGTAATTCAGGGTTTTGTTTTTCAGACTGGTAAGAAGCGATTCAATCGAATACATTTTTGTTTGTGAATATGATTTTGCTGCCGCTGTTAGTCTGGCTGCATGATTTGTCAGTACCAGTCCGGCCCCTGAGGTATACTGTACTGAAATCTCTCTGATTCTCTGCCACATCTCATAAATATGGTTTTCGGCGTCAGACAGACACCCAATGATGAATTCGGCTGACGCTGTAGGTGTTTTTAGTGACTTATATGCAACCAGATCTGTAACAGACATATCCTTATCATGTCCAATACCTGTAATTACCGGTAAAGGAAACTGGGTGATATGGTAAGCAATATTATAATTATCGAACCAGCTTAGATCAGCCTGAGAACCTCCGCCTCTGATAATTACAACCAGGTCGAATTGTTCTGAATTGTCAGCAATTTTGTTCAGAGCATTAATAATATCATTTTCCAGATCTGATCCCTGCATAGCACTGTCAAACAGGGCTGTATAGAAGGTGTATCCGAAGCTGTTACCTTTAAGCTGCTTTATGAAATCAGTATATCCTGCTGCATTTTTTGAGGAAATGACAGCTATCCTCTGGGGAGCATATGGAAAGTCAATTTCCTTATTCATTGTGATTACGCCTTCTTTTTCGAGTCTGTGAATGATTTGCTGACGTTTCATAGCCAGCTCACCTACTGTAAATGCCGGATCTATGTCGGTAATCACAAGACTGAGTCCGTATATCTCGTGGTATTCAATTTTAGCTTTTACAAGTACCTTTAATCCTTCTTTAATCGATTCCCCTGTAATATTTTCAAACAGTGATTTGATAAACCTGTATCTGTTGCTCCATATTATTGCCTTAATCTTTGCCCTTACATTATTCTCATCCGGATGCTTTTCAATCAGTTCCAGATAGCAATGCCCTGAGCTGTTTTCTTTAATCTCTGAAATCTCGGCTATAACCCAATACATTTCCGGTAAGGCTATGTACAAAGAGTCTCTGATTAATAGCTGCAGATCTGTAAGAGTCAGTTTTTCGCTCATCATTAGTTATTTATCTTAACTACTTTGTGAACACTTGTTCCTGTATCTGTTGTAATCCTTACCAGGTATATCCCCTGATTGTGGTTCTGAAGTTCTGTAATACTTATTCTCCTTCCGGCGTATTGAGGAAACTCTTTTCTGATGATCAATGTGCCCGACATTGAAAACACTTCGATAGTTATTTTACTGTCAGGTTCCTTTAATATGAACTCAAAATAGCCTGTGGTAGGATTTGGCGCTGCTACCGGATTCTCTTCAGGAACTCTTAAATATTTGTCCTGAAGTTTATTGAGGGCGGTAACCATATTGGGGATCCCATATCCATATAATGAGTCAGGTGTATTGACTCTGTCAGCGCTGGATCTGATAGCTTCTATGATATCATAATTCCCGGCTTCAGGTACTGCCTGAATAAGACATGCTGCCATGCCGCTCAATACGGGGCATGAGAATGATGTTCCATTTCCCCTTGTAAAAGAGGCCACGGCAGTCTGGAGCGGAACACTCACACCCATAGTCGATATATCAGGCTTTACTCTTCTGTCGTAGGAGGGTCCGGCTGAAGAGAAGTCCGAAATCAGATTGTTTCCCTGGACAGCTCCTGAAGCCAGAACACTGTCGCCATCTGACGGGAATATTATTCTTTTCCACACCTTGTTCCTCTCATTGCCTGCACTGTTGACAACGAGTATCCCTTTTGCAGCTGCGATGTCAGCAGCTATGGTTATAAAAGCATTATTTCCGTTTAGGTCACTGTATTTATAATTCATGGCAGGGTCGTCAAAATTATAATATCCCAGAGATGAGGTAATAATATCAACTCCTGCACTGTCGGCGTACTCTGCACCAGCTATCCAGAAATCCTCTTCACACGGGTATTCTGACCCGGTGTCTTCAGTTTTGAGAAGAATATAATCAGCACCAGCGGCTGTACCGGCAATAAACCCGGAAGCTTTTCCGGCAAGTATCGACAGAACGGCTGTGCCATGAGTACTTGAATTATAGACATATCCTGTATTGTTAACAAAGTCGTAAGTATACTTTATGCCATTTCTGGTTCTCAGGTGGCTCAGTGATGAGATCTTATCGGCTAGCATAAATCCTCCATCAAGTACTGCAATAAGGACATTGCTGCCGTTGTATCCGGAGTTATGCAAAGGGTAGCCGTTCACCATGGTTATCGGGCGGTCGAAGGCAGAAAAATCATCTGCAATCTCCTGAAAATCAAGTTTATTAGTGAAGCTGCTCTTGATGCCTGGTCTTTTAACAATCCTTACCTCAGCTACAAAAGGAAGATTCTGAATTGCAGTTATGTTTATTGGAAGGTCAGACCTGAAAACAGCACTATTCATCCATTTTGATTTACAATGAAGTGAAAGCCCTGTCGACTTTATCTGACTCAGATATCCCTGCCAGACAGGAAGATCTTTCATATCCGGATGTGTGATCCCAATTTTACTGCGTCTTTTAATTGCTCTTGGCGATACCACCGATTCGAGAGTTGTATTATCCGGATTGTTATCTCCCTTATCTTTAAAATATACTCTGTAGAAATATGCATTGCTTTGCCCATTTGCAGGAAATGAGACAGTTAGCAACAAAAGAGCTGCCAGAATTACTATAGCATTTCTATATGGATGCAAAGAAAGGATCATTATCTTATTATCTCCGAATTTTCCGGATCGGCAATTTTACCCATATTCAGTTCAAGTGAATCTAGAAAGTTAGATTCCTCAAGTTCCAGTCTGCGATCTGTAGTTATTCCGTTAATGTATTCCAATGCATATTTCAATGACCCTTTATTATTGAAGATGAGCCATTTTCCGTTCCTTAAGTCGTTTTTATACTCTCCTGAGAACTGTATGGCCCCGTTTTCGTACCACGATTCAAATAATCCATTCACTTTTCCATTGACATAAGTTGCTTTCAGGCATACTTTACCGTCAGGATAATACTTTATCCATTCACCATGTTTTACATTGTTTACATAAGTTACTTTTTCAGCAACAGTACTATCGGGATAAAAAGTAAGTGAAATGCCATTTCGTATATTCTTAATGTATTGTTCTTCACTCAGAAGGTATCCGCTGACTATTTGAGAGAAGAATTTCCATTTTCCTTCTTTTAACTGGTTAACATACTTACCTCTGGATGCTAAATATCCGTTTGGATGATAGAGTTCTGCCGCAGCTTCCTTTCCGTCCTTGCTATAGATGAGAACCGATTTCAGAGTTTTATCATCATAGTACCTTTTAAACTCCCCGACCGGATGATCATCACTGAAGAATCCTTCATACATAGTATTACCATTAGGGTACTTTTTTTCCCAACGGCCCTGTTTCATCCCTCTTGTGTCGGTAATATTTATTTTGGTATCAGTCTGACAGTTTGCCGCGACAGATATTACCAGAAAAGCTATGATTGATAAGGTCTTTACATTCATATACTGCTAACGTAAAATTATCTATAAAAGTACAAAAAAAAGAGGTTGAATTTCTTCGACCTCTTTTCTCTATGATTATTGAATATTTACTTTACTTCTTCAAAGTCAACATCTGTAACTTCTTCATTACCTGATTTAGTGTTGCCTGATGTAGGTTGTTCCGGACCAGGCTGAGCTGTAGGCTGTCCTGCACCCTGTGCAGTCTTGTACATCTCTTCCGAAGCTACCTGCCATACTGAATTCAGTTCAGCAAGGGATTTGTCTATAGCATCAACATCCTGAGCTTTATGAGCTTCCTTGAGTTTAGCCAGTGCTGCCTCAATAGCCGGCTTTTTGTCTGCCGGAAGTTTGTCACCAAATTCCTTAAGCTGTTTTTCAGTTGTAAAGATCATACTGTCAGCAGTATTTATCTTCTCAACTTTTGCTTTCGCCAGACTGTCAGCTTCTGCATTGGCTTTAGCCTCGTCTCTCATCCTTTTTATCTCATCATCGCTAAGCCCGGAAGATGCTTCAATTCTGATCCTCTGCTCTTTGCCTGTTCCCCTGTCTTTCGCACCTACGTGAAGAATACCATTTGCATCTATGTCGAAAGATACCTCGATCTGAGGAACCCCTCTTGGGGCCGGAGGAATGCCATCGAGATGGAATCGTCCGATTGTTTTATTCCCTGCTGCCATTGGTCTTTCGCCCTGAAGAACATGAATTTCAACTGATGGCTGACTGTCGGCTGCTGTTGTGAATACCTCTGTCTTTTTGGTTGGTATTGTTGTGTTTGATTCGATCAGCTTGGTCATGACACCACCCATTGTTTCGATTCCGAGAGAAAGCGGAGTAACGTCGAGCAGAAGTACATCTTTTACCTCACCAGTGAGAACTCCACCCTGAATAGCTGCACCAATAGCGACCACTTCATCGGGGTTAACTCCCTTGGAAGGAACTCTTCCGAAGAATTTCTCAACGAGCTGCTGTATTGCAGGTATACGTGTTGATCCTCCAACAAGAAGTACCTCATCAATCTCAGTTACTTTAAGTCCTGAATCCTTAAGAGCCAGTTTACAAGGTTCGATACATGCCTGAATAAGCTTATCGCATATTTTCTCAAAGTTGGCACGTGTAAGTGTTTTTACAAGGTGTTTTGGAATTCCGTCAACCGGCATTATATAAGGAAGGTTGATTTCGGTGGTAGTTGAGCTTGATAGTTCAATCTTGGCTTTCTCTGCAGCCTCTTTCAGACGCTGTAAAGCCATAGGATCTTTTCTAAGGTCAACACCTTCATCCTTAAGGAATTCTTCTGCCATCCAGTCGATGATCATATGATCAAAGTCGTCACCGCCAAGGTGAGTGTCACCATTTGTCGATTTTACCTCAAATACGCCGTCGCCCAGCTCAAGAATTGATATATCAAATGTTCCGCCGCCAAGGTCAAACACTGCAATTTTAAGATCCTGTGATTTTTTGTCAAGGCCATATGCAAGTGAAGCAGCAGTAGGCTCATTAATTATCCTTTTTACATTTAGTCCGGCAATCTCACCAGCCTCTTTTGTAGCCTGACGCTGAGAATCGCTGAAATATGCAGGAACAGTTATAACAGCCTCTGTAACTTCCTGTCCGAGATAATCTTCTGCAGTCTTCTTCATCTTTTGAAGGATCATTGCAGATATCTCCTGAGGTGAATACATTCGGTTATCTATTTTTACCCTGGGTGTATTATTATCCCCTTTAACCACTGTATAGGATACCCTTTTAATCTCTTTTGTTACCTTATCATATGTCTCGCCCATGAACCTTTTTATCGAGAACACAGTATTCTTAGCGTTGGTTATTGCCTGCCGTTTAGCCGGATCTCCCACTTTTCTTTCTCCTCCATCAATGAATGCTACTATCGAAGGGGTGGTTCTTTTTCCCTCACTGTTCGGGATTACAACTGGTTCATTGCCCTCCATTACTGAAACGCATGAATTTGTTGTTCCGAGATCGATGCCAATTATTTTTCCCATTTTATTATAGTTTAAAAATTTTCAGTTTGTTAATTTGGATAAGCAATGATTATGCCATTGTGAAAAAATTAATTTTTCAGGTAAATATGACTTAAGTTGTGACAAAACGACAGAGATTCTGTCTGGGTCTGCCAAATCAAAAAGAAGTATGAGCTGATATGAATCATCCGATACAATTCTGTAACTTTGTCGGCTGGAATCAACACTTTAATTATTATGTCGATACATAAAACTGTCAAAAGAGTAACCACTCATGTTCTAAATGAGATGAAGCTCAAAGGTGAAAAGATTGCCATGTTAACGGCTTACGATTATTCCATTGCCAGAATCATCGATGAAGCAGAAATAGATGTTATTCTGGTAGGTGACTCTGCCTCAAATGTAATGGCAGGTTATGATACAACTCTGCCGATTACACTCGACAATATGATTTACCATGCTGCTTCTGTTGTCAGAGGCGTTAAGAGAGCGCTGGTAGTAGTTGATCTTCCCTTTGGAACATATCAGGGAAACTCCAAGGAAGCTTTGGCTTCATCAATAAGGATAATGAAAGAAACAGGCGCCCATGCAGTTAAGCTTGAAGGAGGTTTTCAGGTAGTTGAATCAATCGAAAGAATACTGTCAGCAGGTATTCCTGTGATGGGGCATCTCGGACTCACCCCGCAGGCAATACATAAGTTCGGGACATATGTTGTGAGGGCAAAGGAGGAAGAGGAAGCACGCCGGCTGATGGAGGATGCCAGGTTACTTGAGCAGACAGGTTGTTTTGCTGTAGTTCTGGAAAAGATACCGGCGAGACTGGCAGAAGAGGTTACAGTAAGTTTAAAGATCCCGGTTATCGGCATAGGGGCCGGAGGAAAATGTGATGGTCAGGTTCTTGTTCTTCACGATATGCTTGGTATTACACAGGAGTTTTCTCCAAGATTCCTCAGGAGGTATCATAACCTCCATACCGAGATCAAAGGGGCTGTCCAGGCGTATATTACAGATGTAAGATCGCAGGATTTTCCTAACGAAAAGGAGCAGTATTAATAATAATTCAGATGGCAGAAATACTATACGAGGACAATCATATTATTGCTGTTTATAAAAGATCCTCAGATCTGGCACAGGGCGATAAAACCGGTGATGTATCACTCGATACCGAGGTAAAAAAATATCTTGCTGAGAAATATAAAAAGCCTGGAGAGGTTTTTCTGGGTGTGGTTCACAGGCTCGACAGACCAGTAAGCGGAGTCCTGCTTTATGCCCGTACTTCAAAAGCACTTGAGAGGCTCAATGAGATGTTCAGGGATAAGCAGGTGAAGAAAACTTACCTTGCTATTGTAAAGGAGCGTCCTCCTGAGGATGAGGCCACTATTACACATTTTCTGAAGAAAAACGAGGCACAGAATAAAAGCTATGTCTTTGATACAGAGGTGAAGGGTTCGAAATCTGCCAGTCTTACATACAGATTAAAAGGAAGATCTGAGCGTTTTTATATGCTAGAAATAGAGCTACATACAGGAAGACATCACCAGATCAGAGCTCAGCTGGCAAAAATTGGCTGCCCGATAAAAGGTGACCTGAAATACGGATTCCAGAGATCAAATGAAGACGGAAGTATAAGCCTGTTTGCCCGGAAGGTTGAATTTATTCACCCTGTCAAAAAGGAACCGGTATCAATCATTGGCCACTTCCCTGAAGGTGATATCTGGTCTGTCTTTATGGATTCGGTAAAATAATACCTCTTTTGTGTCTGAATTAATTAACCGCAGAGAACGCAAAGGCCTTCGCGAGCTCAGGCTGTCGCAGAGAACCGCTGAGAAATCCTTAAAACAATTTACTCTGCGTACCTCTGCGAAAACTCTGTGGCCCTAAGCGGTAAAAGAAAATTTTAATTACTTTTTTACAGCCTTTTTTGTTGAAACTTTTCCAGCTCCATCTGTATCAGCTTCAGGAGGCTGAACTCCCATTTTCTGTTGAATCTCTTTTACAAGCTCCTTTACTTTTGTTTCATCATTACCTTCAACAGTAACTACAATGCCATCTTTTGCAATGATTGACCTGGTTTCATATTCAGGTGATTCGTTGTCATCCTTGGAAACTGTTACACTGTAAGTTTTCTCTATCTTTTTATCGTTACTCTTCCCGTCGCTGATATAAATAGTTCTTTCAGTCTTTTCGTTTTTTCCCTCAGAATCCTTTACTGTCCATGTAGCATCATCGGAGCTGACAACAGTAACTGACCTGGAGTCTTTTGCGGGTTCATCACCGTCGGAGGATACATATACATAAACATTACCGGATCCGTCCGTATGCCTGTTAATCTTTTCAACTCCGGAATGGCCTATAAAAACCATCTTTCCTCCTTTAACAATAACAGTATCTTTGGTTAGTCCGTCTTTAATAAGGGTATCAATAACGACTTTGGTACCCGATCCGTCATCTACAATAACTTTAATTTTCTGTTCACTCTTCTTCTCCTGTGCTGTTATACCGGAAAATGGTATAAGGCAAACTATGAATGAGAGCGTCAGAATTGTTAGAAATCTTTTCATGGCTTATAGATTTTGTTAATAATAGATCAAAAGTACGGCAATCTGCAAAATGATCGGTTAATGTTAGGTTAATTAGAGTTAATGAAAAGTTAAATAGCTAATAAGCAATTGCTTTAAATTTTATTTTTGTGCTATGAATAAGATGCGATTCACAGGACTTATCATAATGATGATCTTTTCGGTCATTGGTATTATCTGGGTTCAGATAGTATGGATAACAAATGCTATACGTATTCAGAATAACGGATTTAATTATAATGTTTCACTGGCTCTTAGTAATGCTGCAAATGATATCGAGCAATCACGAAAAATGAATTTCTTCAACAACTTCATGTTGAATGACCCCTTAGCTCTCGGAAATAATCCAGGGGATATAACAGGGTATATGAGTATAGGTACTTACTCTTCTGAGCCGGGAAGCAAATTCAGTGTCAGGATTACAAATCAGACAATAAGCAGTAACTACGATACAGGGAAGGTTACAACAATTAATAAATCGTATACATATAATGGTGACACATCAATTGTTTCTGATTCACTCTCTTTTGTTGTTGCTGCTCCCGATAAATCCGGGAATCTTAAAATAGTCAAAAGCGGCGATAGTCACAGCACAAGTTCCAGGGCTGATTATATAAGACAATCGGAATTTCTTGAATGGGTAAAGAAAAGGTCGAATGAGTTTCAGAATATGAGCAATCAGATGATATCTGAAATATACTCCTGGGAAAAAACTCTCGAACTCGATAACAAAGAAATAGATTTTAATCTGAAGCGATCTCTGCAATATGCACAAATTGAGACTCCTTATGAGTTTGCTATTATTAAAAACGGGGTGGTTCAGAATATGTCGGGTAAGAAACCCCAGAAGAATGATTTTCTGAAGAGTAAATATAAGATCCAGTTATTTCCTGATAATCTGATTAGGCAGGATCTCATCCTTTCAGTCGTATTCCCTGAGAGGGCTAATTATGTTCTGGGTAACATGGTCTGGATCCTTGGCGGTTCCCTGCTTTTCTCACTGTTCATTCTGGCAACTTTCGCCCTGAGTCTGTACTTTATTATACGACAGAAAAAGATCTCCGAGATGAAATCGGATTTCATAAATAATATGACTCATGAGTTCAAGACACCAATCGCTACTATATCGCTGGCGGCAGATACAATAACAAATGCCAAAGTTATCAACGACGAGAAAAGTGTAAGACACTTCATCGGTATGATCAAGAAAGAGAATGCCCGCATGAATAAGAAGGTTGAGACTATCCTGCAAATTGCATCACTTGATAAAAAGGAGATTGAATTCAGATTTGAGAATGTTTCAATACATTCTGTAATTGATCACGCAATTGAATCTATAGATATTCAGGTACAGCAGCGTAACGGGACTATTTCTCTTAATCTTAATGCTGATAATCCCATTATTTATGGTGATAATGAGCATTTGTTAAACCTTGTTAATAACCTTCTCGATAATGCCATAAAGTATTCGCCTGAATCCCCGGAGATTACTGTTTCTACAATAAATAATGAGAAAGGTGTAATTTTGTCTGTTGAGGATAAAGGAATAGGTATGTCAAAAGCAGTTCAGAGCAAGATTTTTGAAAGGTTTTACCGGCAGAGTTCAGGGAATGTGCACGATGTAAAAGGATTCGGACTGGGATTAAACTATGCCAGGGCTATTATTGATGCGCACAAAGGCAGCATAACTGTATTCAGTGAACCCGGTAAAGGAAGCCGGTTCGAGATATTTTTACCATTTAACTGGGAGAACTAATATGAGTAACAAACCTGTTAAGATTTTTCTTGTTGAGGATGATCTGAGTTTTGGTTCAGTCCTTAAGTCATACCTTGAGATAAATGACTATTCCGTTGAATGGGTCGACGATGGCAAGTACGCACTTGACCATTTCAGAAAAGGAACCTTCAATATCTGCATCCTGGACGTTATGCTTCCTCATGTTGATGGTTTTACTATTGCACAGGAGATTCGTCAGATAAATAATGAGGTACCGATTATCTTTCTAACTGCGAAAAAGCTAAAAGAGGACGTGCTTAAAGGTTATGGAGTAGGGGGCGATGATTATATCACAAAGCCTTTTGACACAGATATTTTACTTGCTAAAATCCGTGCTATCCTTTCGAGACGTGACTTTCAGGATGGTACAAGAGATATATACGAAATAGGTAAGTTTATATTCAACTCCAGGCTCAGGACTCTCACAATGGGAGAAGATGAAAAAAAGTTGTCTCCGAAGGAATCCCAGTTGCTTGAATTACTTGCAGTAAATCCAAACGCGCTTATAAGCAGAGAGTTGGCACTTAAAAAAATATGGGGATCAGATGACTATTTTACAGCCAGAAGCATGGATGTTTATGTCACAAAACTGAGGAAGTTTCTGTCAGAAGATCCTAATCTGAATATCAAGAATATTCATGGTGCAGGTTTCCAGCTTATTGTCAGGGAAGAGTAACTTTTAAGTTTTCTTTATTAAACTGTAATGGCAGCAAATCGCTTACACTGTCAATTATTACTGTTTTATTTTTGCCTGAAAGAATAATCCTGATTTTACTTCCAATCCTTGATTCTTCTTCTGCTATTACCTGTCTGCAATTCCCGCAGGGTGATGGAAAATCATTTGTTATTCCTTCAGATGTCATCGATACAATCGCAATTGTCACAGGCTTGTCTTTCGGATGATTTGATATCGAATTAGCCAGAGCACTCCTTTCTGCACAAATGCCTGAAGGGAATGCTGCATTTTCAACATTTGCACCGCTGATAATCAGACCACTCTCCAATTTAACAGCAGCTCCGACTCTGAATTTGGAATATGGAGCATATGCCTTCCCGGCAGATTCCAGGGCAACTGCAATAAGCTGCCTGTCACTATCTTTAAGTTCCTCACTCTTTTCAAATTCTGTGTAGGAAAATGATATACTTCTGGTTTTTGTCATAACACCCTAACTCAGTTTGGATTACAAAAGTAGTAATAAAGTTCGAAGTGCCTAGAGTTTGGAGTGCCTAAAGTTTAACTGACTGTACGGATTGTTAATAACCTTTATGCACTTCGGATAACTCAGGGCATTTTAGAACCTTTTATTTATTTATTTTGCAGAAAACAGACCATACATGCGGATTAGCGTTACATCTTTATTAATTGTTATTATTGTCGGATTTACTTCCTGTAAAACTTATAAGCCTGTTGTTTCCACATCAGGGTCGGGTATGTCGGCCCGGGATTATATTGACACATATAAAGATCTGGCTATAAGCGAGATGAAGAGAACGGGCATTCCTGCAAGTATTACACTGGCACAGGGAATGATTGAGTCAGATTTTGGAAGGAGCCGACTTGCTGTTGAAGCAAATAATCATTTTGGAATTAAGTGCCATAACGACTGGACAGGCCAGACTATTCGTCACCATGATGATAAAAGAAATGAATGTTTCAGGAAATATAAGAAAGTTGCTGAATCATATTATGATCATTCTGATTTTCTGAAATCTGGTTCGCGTTATACTTCTCTTTTTGACCTTGATGTTACAGACTATAAAGGATGGGCCAGGGGATTGAAAAAGGCAGGGTATGCAACAAATCCCGATTATGCAAACATGTTAATCAGAAATATAGAGGAGAATAATCTCATGGCACTTGACAGGGGCAGAAGTGTCACAACAGAAACTGTCATTACTTCGCCAAATACTCCGGTTGTGAATACGAATGTAAATAGTGAAGTGGCTGCACGTGTGCCAAGAATTATGGAGAATAACAGGATCCAATATATTATTGTGAGAGATGGCGATACCAGGGAAAAGATTGAGAAGGAGTTTCAGTTGCTCAGATGGGAATTGCCTAAATACAATGAACTAAATGACAGTTTCGTACCTGTTTCCGGACAGATACTCTATCTGCAGCCGAAAAGGGATAAGGCAGAGCCGGGTAAGGATTACTATACTACAGCAGAGGGAGATACAATGTATCTTATTTCGCAAAAATTTGGGATAAAGATTAAAAGTCTTTATGAGATGAACCGTATTGATGAGGGAACTGAACCCGGACCAGGAAAGAAACTGTGGTTAAGAAGCCTTAAACCTGTCAATTAATTTTGATTTCGTATTCATTTATCCTGAATCCTCTGAGGAATTCAACAGTATTCATTTTTACCTTACCTTCAAGCTGCAGGGTAACGATATTTATAAATCCGTCTCTGCAGGCAATCTTCAGGTAATGCTTACCGTCTGAAATAATATGCCCTGGTCTTAAGGAGTGCATTGCATTTTCTGGATAACCTTCAAATACTTTAAAAGAATATGTGTTAGACTCTTTAATAAAAACTGACCTGGCACATGGATAGGGAGCCAGTCCCCTTATGAAGTTATTCAGTGCGACAGGATCTTTTGTCCAGTCTATAACACAAAAGTCGGGATTTATTTTAGGAGCATTTTTCAGAATAGTACCGGGTTTGATGAGCTCTGACTGTGAGGCAGGTTTGATACTGTTCTCTGAAATATCTGAAAGAGTTCTAATTACCAGACGGGCTCCGTGTTTCATTAGTCTGTCGTGGAGGTCACCGGCATTTTCAAAAGGAAAGATCTGTATCTCCTCTCTTAAAAGGATTTTTCCTGTATCTATTTTTTCATCAATAAAAAATGTTGTTACACCTGTGTACTGCTCACCGTTTATAATAGCATGATTTATAGGAGCTGCGCCACGATAGTCGGGCAGGAGTGATGCATGCAGGTTTATTGTCCCGATTGATGGAATTTTCCATACTGATTCAGGAAGCATTCTGAAAGCAACAACAATGAAGAGATCTGCTTTTAAGTCTTTAAGTGATTGAATAAATCCAAGATCTTTTAGATTGGCTGGCTGCATTATGGGCAGGTAGCTGAATTCGGCAAATTCCTTAACTGCACTTTTTGTAACTTTTCTGCCTCTTCCTGCAGGTTTGTCGGGGCTTGTAACAACACCAACCACATTAAATCCATTCATAAGCAGCGATCCGAGAGTTGCAACCGCAAACTCAGGTGTTCCCATAAAGACAATCCTGAGGTTTTTCATGAATGGTCAGATCTTAATAATTTTCAAAAATAGCAAAATTCTTAATCCTTAACAATATGTTTGTAGCAGGTGAGATCGTGCCCCATTTTGTTTGCTTTTGTCTCAAGATAGAATTTATTGTAGGGATTGGATTCAATTATTAGAGGAATCGTTTCGGTGATTTTTATACCATAACCTTCGAGGCCGGCACGTTTTACCGGATTATTTGAAATCAGGCGTATCTTTCCAAGTCCCAGTTCGCGCATTATGCTGGCGCCTACACCATAGTCGCGCTCATCTTCCCCGAATCCAAGTTTAAGATTTGCCTGAACAGTATCCATTCCTTCATCCTGAAGCCTGTAAGCTTTTATTTTATTAAGAAGCCCGATGCCCCTGCCTTCCTGGCTGAGATAAATAACAACTCCTTTTCCTTCCTTTTCAACCATTGCCATGGCCTTCTGAAGTTGTTGTCCGCAATCGCATCTCATCGATCCGAATATATCGCCGGTGAAGCATGATGAGTGTAGTCTGACCATTACCGGTTCATCTTTTGTCCAGGTGCCTTTGATAAGAGCGGCATGTTCCAGTCCATTACTTATTTGTCGGAATGGGATAAACTCAAAATCGCCTTTGTCAGTTGGCAGATGTACCTTATCTCCTTTTTCGATAATCGAGTCCCTGTCGAGCGTATATGTAATAAGGTCCTTTATAGTAATGATCTTTATGCCGAATTTTTCGCTTATAATCTGAAGATCGTCCATTCGGGCCATTGTGCCGTCATCATTCATAATTTCAACGAGAGCACCTCCCGGCTGAAGTCCTGCCATCCTTGTCAGGTCAACAACAGCTTCTGTATGCCCTGCTCTTCTCAGTACTCCTTTTGCTTTAGCTTTAAGGGGAAAGATATGACCCGGACGGGCAAGATCAGATGGTTTGGTAGAAGGATCCACCAGGGCCTTGATGGTCAAAGCCCGGTCTTTGGCTGAGACACCTGTGGTTGTTTCGTTGTTAAGCAAGTCGACAGAAACAGTAAACTGAGTCTCGTGTAACGAAGTATTTATGCCAACCATTAGATCAAGGTTCAGCTCTTCGCATCTCTCCTCAGGTAATGCTGCACAGATTAATCCACGACCATGCTTGGCCATGAAATTGACTTTTTCGGGAGTAATAAGCTCTGCAGAGCAGATAAAATCACCCTCATTCTCCCTGTCCTCATCATCAACGACAATCAGTAATTTTCCGTTCCTGATATCCTCAATCCCTTCTTCAATTGTATTTAACTTAAAACCGTTCATTTTAGAAATAATTAACTTGATGCAGGTTTTTTTCCTGTACCGTTCATAAAAAACCGAAATAAATAATCCCTTATCTTCCTGAAGAACATAAGATAAGTGTCAATGTTCATGATTACCGAGTCTGTTGTTGCTTTATATGTGAGAAAGATCCCGATTGGCAGCAGAATATATGAAGCTGCCCACATGCCTGCGAATGTTCCAACTACATTTTCTTCAACAAGCTTCTGACCGGAAATTGATATGACATAATATATGACAAAGAAGAAGATAGAGATGACTGCGGGTGTACCAAGGCCTCCTTTACGTATTATTGCTCCAAGAGGAGCGCCAATAAAGAAGAAAACCAGGCAGGCGAATGACATTGTCAGTTTTTTATTCCATTCCACCTCATAACGCTTGATAGCTTTTACCTCATAATGAAGTGATTCATTTTTTACAGTAAGAAAGCTGTTGGCATCTTTGAGCTTTTCTATAGCTGAAGTAAGTGCAGTTCTTTTGTCAAAAACTGTCAGGGAATCGAAAATAGCCCTGGCATCGAATGTTTTAAGTCTTCTCAGAGTATCGGAAGGATTGGGTGTGTCTGAAAAATCTGTTACATAATTTTTTTCGAAATAGAGCTTTGTTTCATTAAATTCAGAGAACTGAAAGTTAACTTTTTCAGTATATTTTTTATTCATCGAGTCAATACAAAATGTCAGTTCTGCAATATTTTTCATTGCAGCATTTGACTTGAAAAGGCCCTCTTCGCTTCGTTCAAGATCGAAGCCGGTAAGCGGGATTACGATAGATTGTTCTATGAATTGATCTTTTCTGGATGGATACCTTCTGTAAGTGACCCCAGCTTTTTTTTCAGGCATCTCGTTATAGGCATGACCGGAATAAATGGTCATAATCAGTCCTGTTTCATCAGGAGTTAATTTCATATAACCAGAGTCAGCGAGTATTACTGAGGCATTTCCTCTGCGGTCGCGATGGTCGTATATTATAAGGTCCTCCAGACGGTTTGTTTCAGGATCTTTTTTTGTAATCTTAATGCTGAAATCAGGCACTCCGTTATAGAAAGTTCCGGCCTGAATATTTATGTCAGGTTTTTTTCTTCTGATATCCCACAACAGGGTACGCGCTTTTTCAGTGGAATAGGGCAGGACGTTATTAGAAAAGAAGAAGGAGACTACTGCCAGGATTGCAAGAAGAACGATCAGTGGCCTCATTATTCTCTGAAGAGGTATTCCTGAAGCTTTGAGTGCAGAAAGCTCGCTGAATTCCCCCATATTACCGAAAGTCATAAGCGATGCGAGGAGTATTGCCAGCGGCAGTGCCATTGGAACGAAGGTCATGGCAAAATGGTAAAGGAGTTCGGCAAGGACCTTGAATTCAAGACCTTTACCTGCCAGTTCGTCGACATACATCCAGAGGAACTGCAAAAGGAGTATGATAAGCACAATGAAAAATGTAAAAACCAGCGGGCCTATAAATGATTTTAATACAAAGCTGTCAACCTTTTTCACTGACTGATTTCATTTGAAGTGCAAAAATACTTGAATTTTATCAAATATTGTGTCTGGGAACAATTCATTTTTACTAATGTGGAAGAAGGGCGCAATGGCGTAAAGGCGTAAGGGCGCAATAGCACAATGCTGTAATGATTAAACGGAAAAATTGATGTATTATGTATAATTGATGATAGATGATTTAGAAAAAATATTTATTTTCTTCTCCCTTTCTCCCCCTCTCCCTTTCTCCTTTCTCCTTTTCCAGGCCTTTAAGCCTTTACGCCGTTACTCCTTTATATCCCCAAAAGCCTCTTCAGGTCCTGGATCTGATTATCCCAGAGATAAATGGCATCTTCTTTTTCGTCTGCTTCAGCGAAATCAGTTATGATAAGTGCGAGATCGCCTGTAAGTTCGTCCATATTTATCCTGAACTCGAAATAGTTTTCATC
This sequence comes from Bacteroidales bacterium, assembly GCA_016709865.1. Taxonomy (NCBI): domain Bacteria; kingdom Pseudomonadati; phylum Bacteroidota; class Bacteroidia; order Bacteroidales; species Bacteroidales bacterium. The sequence continues at coordinate 1,508,324 of JADJLX010000005.1, read as the reverse complement.
TTCATTATCCATCTCCGGCCACTCAAATCTCACCAGTTTGTTCTCCTTCATTGCCGACAACCTTGCTTTTGTTTCGGTATTGTTCCAGAAAAATGAGAAGAGATCACCTTCCACGTTTACCTTCTCTGCAAACCATTCGCCCAGACCCTCAGGTGTACTTAGACGCGAGAAGAGAACTTTCGCCGAACAGTTAAGTGTATATTCCAATTCGAACTTCAACCTCATGATAAATTTTTATTCCTTAGCCAACTTTTTCTGCAATATAGAAAAAAAACTGAAACTAAACTACCTTATTGTTAAATTGTAAACAACTTGTTATATTTGCACCCGCAAAAAGATCATGATGGCGAGATAGCTCAGTTGGTTAGAGCGCATGATTCATAATCATGAGGTCCCGAGTTCAATTCTCGGTCTCGCTACAAAGAAAATTAACCACTTACATAATTAAATATGTAGGTGGTTTTTGTTTTGTACCAGGTTTGGTGCCTGATATGGCAAATTGCAATGGCCCCTCTATCTCCTGAAAGCAGTGAGGAAGAGGTAATAGTTATTTTTTCAGATAATCTATTATCAGATTAACGTCATTGACAAGCGACTGTGCAGAAAAAGTTGCTCCTGAAAGAGCATCGATATTCTTCCGGTACTCGAACCGTGTATCAGGTTTACTATAGAACTGTTTAAGCCATCCTTTATTGGATATTTCATAACCGTACTCAGACCGGTATTTAAGAATTTTAATATCAATGATCTCATAATCAGGATTTATTATAATCATGTAATCGAAGCTCTCGAACCTGCCTTTTGCAGATGAAAGAACCATAGAGGCATTGTTTCTCTCCTCTGACGACCTGAAACTGTAATATTCTTTCCCTGAATCGGTGTGGAGAAACTTTAGTTCACCATATCCAAGGATTGCTGAAATGTTTTTATCAACTGCTTTTTTGTACTCTTCTCTCATTGGGGAAGGTCCTGAAAAGATCAGTAAGAGTGAAATTAATGCAAATACCATACGATAAGCCCTTTCTGTTATTTATTTAAAACCACACGCCAACTCCTGCATTGAAAACTTTTCTAGACTGTGAATTATCCCCTGGCTGAGCAATTTGATAATCGGCCTTTAATACTGCCCCTTCTGCCAGCTTGAAACCGATACCGAATATATATTCGTTTACATTGTACTTTGCCTCTTTTGTTATACCAGGATCAACTTTGAAATGGGTATCATAGGATTCAAACCTGAAAAATGCAGTAAGGCTGTACTGTGAATTTGTGCCATAGAGCATGTTATAGGCGATCTCGCTATACATTCCCCTAACAGCCTTCGGTGCATTTTTATCAGTTAATCCGTTGTATTGCAGTGTATTTGAGAGTGATGACATTACAAATTCGCCACGCAATGAAAGAGCCCCTATGCTGTATCTGGCATCAAGGGCACCCATTGTAATACCAACAACAGATGAATCAGCCTTCGATACCATTTCCGGATTGGTAAGGTCGAGATTTTTAAAGAGACCAGATTCAGTTTTGCCATAATAGCATGATAATCCGATTTTTAATCCTCTTATTCCAAAATAATCTATCCTGCCAGAAAAATCCGGGGAGGTCATGACGGCTTTAGCCCCTTTCTGACGTGCATCTCTTAGGAATTTTTCACCTGTAATTAGTCCTTTCGTGCCATCATGCCCAAGGAAACCATTCATCATGTATAACTGGTATTTAAGTCCCGGTTCCTGGAATCTTCCGGTAATTCCAAAACCAATTTCCCTCCATGTGGTTGGAATTATAAGATTATCGACCGAAGGCCGGTTTACACCGTTAAAAGTTGTTGGTTCGTGATATTCATTTATTATACCCATCGGAACCAGAAGGAGACCGGCCCTGAGTGTTAGATAATCATTGAATGAATGATTAACAAACGCCTGCTCAACGTACAATTCCTTTACATGTTCATATTCTATTTCGGTGAAAAATGAGGTTTTGCCGGAAAAATTGTAACCCATACTAAGAATAAGCCGCGATACATCGAGAGTTGAATTGATGGTTTTGTCCTTTGAGAACGGTTTTGCGAAATCAATCTGGCCATATCCTCCGAAAACTAGCTTGTCTTCTGTTTTTGTCAGAATATCAGCAGACAGATTTTTCGGTTCATTTGTTTCCTGTCCATTTATCTCTGATGCCAGTGTTGAGAGAATGAGCAATACAAGGAATATGTTTCTTTTCATTTTTTTTTATGCAAAGTTAGGAAAGAATGTTATTTAGAAGCATTCTAAATAATGATATATGCAATGTTTATTTTTTTCGAACACTGCCAGGTTTCTACCGGTTACAATGGGGCAACATAACCTGATATTACAGGTTTTAGTTTAGAACCTGGGTAGATACCTGTGATGCTTGTATGTTAAATTACTTTGGATCAATGTAATGTGAAAGTTGGGAGGTCGAAAATACATGTTTTACTTTCCGGTATCCAATCAGGTTATAAACTGAAAAAAATCGTAATTTTGAGTTAATCACTAAACCTCTGATCCGCCTGCCCCAAATTTGAATTTAATTCCTATTACCAGGATATCATCTATCTGTTCAATATTCGATTTCCACTCCTCAAATGCATTTTCAAGAACTTCTTTTTGCTCATTCATAGAGAGATGGCAATTGTTTATCAGGAGATCTTTAAATTTCTTTGTCTTGAATGTTTTTCTGTCAGGGCCCCCTAGCTGATCTACAAATCCGTCGCTAAATAAATAGACGATATCATCCTTTTTTATTTCTATCTCTTTATTTGTAAATGAGTTGTCCGCTTCATCATGGATCCCCAATGGCATTTTATCACCTGCGAATTCGGTAATCTGCTTATCTCTTAGCAGATATAAAGGACGACGTGCTCCTGAAAACTGGATTATATTGGTTTCTAAATCCAGAATGAAAAGGGCCATTTCCATTCCGTCTCTGGCACTGGTGTAGGTCTGAGTCTGATGCAGGGTTCTTATTACGTGATCCTTGAGCTTGATTAATACTTCATTTGCATTAATTGTAATAGCGCTATGCACTAATTCATTAAGAAACGTAAGACCAAGGATACTCATAAAAGCTCCGGGTACTCCATGTCCGGTACAGTCTGCAGCTGCCACAAAAATTGAATTGTTATTTTGTTTGAACCAGTAAAAATCACCGCTGACAATATCAAGTGGCTTGAATAAAATAAAATATTCGAAAAGGTTTTCCGACAAAATATCTTTGGATGGGAACATAGCTGACTGGATCCTCTCGGCATAGTTAATGCTGTCAGTAAGGTTTTTGTTTATGACCTCTATTTCAGCCTTTTGTTTGGCAAGGAGCTCATTGGTCCTTACTTTCCTCCGGTAGTTTCTGTAAGTTTGTATAGCCACCAGAATGGCTAATATAAAACCGATAATAAAGGTCCTCTGAGTAAATTTCTGTTTCTTGATTTTTACATCCTGCAGGCTTATCAGTGTCTCCTTTTTGTCGAGTTCATAATTTAGTTCCAGAAATTGAATCTTGTTGTTATTGGCTGTAATGTATAAAGTGTCCTTGATGTTTGTAAGCAGTGTCTGATATTTAAATGCATTGCTATAATCTGACATTTTCGAATATGAAACTGAGAGCCCTTCATATGCTTGTTTTAATTCCTTCTTTGCTCCGATTTCTTCTGCTGTCTCACTGGCTTCTTTGTAGGTTTTTATGGCCGATTTAATATCTTTTGCTATAGAATATGTTTCTGCCAGTCCGAGAAGCGTTTGTGCCATCTCAAGCTTTGCATCTGATTGTTTTGCAATCTCATACCCTTCTTTCTGAACCTCGATCGCCTTTTTAAAGTCGCCGCTTTTCATATAAACCTTTCCAATGTTGGTAAGGGTATAAGGAACATTTCCGGAATTCGATTTTCTGAAGGCGCTGAGCGATTTTTCATAATAGAAGAGAGCAGTGTCATATGATTCCCTGTAGAAATATACTTCACCGATATTTACACTTGCAGTACCTATTGCATCATTATTTTCAATTTTTTCACTCAGGGGCAAAGCTGAGAGATTATACTTGAGTGAGAGGTCATGGGTTTTAGGATTATTAAGGTAGATAACTCCTATATTGATCATTGATGTTGCTATCCGGAGAGTGTTTTTAGATTCTTCTGCCGCTTTTAGTGATCTCAGATGATAATCCAGGGCTTTTACATCATCACCCTGATTTGCATAAAGGGCGCCAAGGTTACTAAGGATATTCGAAACGCCAATTTTATCGTTTATGGCTTCGAAGCTGTTTAAGGCTTGCTGCCAGTAATTAATTGTTTCACTGTAGTTACCGAGAAAATAATAACCCATTCCAATATACTTGTTGGCATTTGCTGAGCCTTTACCAAAACCGAGACTTTCAGAGAGCTTTAATGCTTCTGTACCGTAGAAAATAGCACTGTCTGGTGACGATCTGGATTCATTTTTGCATATGGAAATCAAAATATTAACCTTTAATGTATCTTCCCCGGAGGTTTTAAGTACCTGCTTTAAACTATCCGTTACTGTGATCTGTATGCCACTTACCTGATGAGTAGTAAGAATTATAGAAAATAAGATGAGTAATGCTTTCTTCATTAAAGAGTCATTAAAGATGTATTTATTCTTTATTTCATAAACAACATAAAACTATTCAAATTGTTTATTTACAGTTAATAACGACTCCTAATTTAAAATTTATTTTTAAATTTACATTGTCTATATAAACATTATAGCTTATTTTTTGTTTAGAAACATAAGCAGGTCCATTTGTATAGATTAGTTAACGGGAAGAAGTAAACGTGTTAGGGTGGAATGAACCTGTAACTTTCAAGAAATAAGCTTTTTAGATCGTATTCTTCTGTTTTCGTTTTGTTAACTAAAATTTGCCGACGTGAAAAGATCAAGTCTTTCCAACCTAAGTTACTTAAAGGTAATTTTAAATCTGTTATTATTAAGTTTCTTTTTTCCTCTTACCTCTTTTAGTCAGAAGAGGGATATTAATATCGTTGTTAACTGTGTCGAGTATATCGGAAATGGAACATATAAAGCCAATTTCGGATATGATAATCCAAACACCCAGGTTGTTACTGTGGATCAGCCCAACAGCGTCGTTCTATACAATAACGGGCAAACAAAGAAATATGCGATAACCTCGTTCCTGACAGGGGTGCAGAATAAGGTTTTCAGCCAGGAGTTCACATCTAAGGACAAGGTTCAGTGGACTGTAACTCTGCCTAATGGAGTTGTAAAGGTTGTGACGGCAGATATAAATTCCAACCATTGCAGTGATGTTAGCGACATAATACCTTATTATGCTCCGCCACCGGGTGGGAAGGTTAGTAATAAATCACTTATTGGTGCAGAGCTGACTTCGCTGTATAATACATACAAGAGTTTATATCCTAATTTCAATGCCCAGTCTGATAATATATTCCAGCTCAGAGTAAAGAACGGAGTATATCAGGTATTTATAGAGGCAGTATCTGTAGGTACGACAGGTAGTTTACTTACAATCCTCAACGGATGGGGGTTTGAAAAGGTTTTAGAAAATGCTGCTTTAAAGCAGTTAACAGGATGGATGCCAATATCCAGACTGCTGGATATGAACACACTGACTTCCACTCTTAATTACGCCAGACCAGTCTATCCGGGTGTCGGTAATTATTTTGTGAAGCAGACCGGACTAACCCAAAGTCAGGGTGATAAAGCACTGCGCTCTGATTTTACACGTTTGGGTTATGGTATTGATGGAACAGGTGTGAAGATAGGTGTAATTTCAAATAGTTATAATACAAAAGGCGGTGCAGCAGCTGATGTAAGTAATGGAGACCTTCCCGGAACTGCTAATCCGAATGGGTATACAAAGAATGTTGATGTACTTAAAGATATTGACGCGGCATCAGGAATAGTAATGTCCGACGAAGGCCGTGCCATGCTTCAGATTGTTCACGATATAGCTCCCGGCGCAGAACTGGCTTTTTATACCGGATCTATGGGTGAGCTGGATATGGCAAACGGAATCAGGGATCTTGCCGATCCCGCCAAAGGAAAATGTAATATAATTGTTGATGATATCAGCTATATAACTGAACCTTTTTTCCGTGACGGAGTTGTTGCCAGTGCTGTTGATGATGTGGTACGACAGGGAGTTTCCTTTTTCACATCTGCAGGTAATTTCGGAAACTGGTCATTTGAAGATTTATATTTAGCCGGTCCGGGGACTCCCCGTACTATAGCCGGGACTGCCCATGATTTCGGTGGTAGCGATATCTATCAGCTTGTGAATCTTGGAGAAGGCACTTATACAATAGTGTTGCAATGGGACGATGGTTCGGACCCAACCCAGTCTACAACTAAAACTGACATGGACCTTTATCTGTCGAGTGGTAACGGATCGACAGTTCTTGGATTTAACCGGGTTAATACCGGTGGAGCCCCAATAGAAGTTATACCATTCTCTGTAAAGGCAGGAGGAGCTACTACAAATATTCTTATTTCTAAAGTCTCCGGTACTATGCCTTCGGTTCGTTTTAAATATATATTATTCAGGGGTGGAGATAAATTTGAAATTGCCGAGGCTGCACAAAAGAAGGGCACTTCTACTATTGTTGGTCATGCAAATGCTGCAGGAGCTATCGCTGTTGGAGCTGTAAGGTTCGACCGTACACCACAGTATAACGGTGCAATTCAGGTTATGTCTTTTTCCTCTCAGGGAGGGACTCCGGTAAATGGTGTTGTAAGGCCAGACAAGCCTGCTTTCTTAGCTCCAAACGGGGTGAACACAACTGTTAATCTTTTAACAGGAAACGGTGACTGGCAGAAAGATGATGACGGGGATAAGATTGTCGATTCAGATAATCCTGATCCGGATACAGACATGCCAAATTTCTTTGGTACATCAGCCTCTGCTCCTCATGCAGCAGCTGTTGCTGCCCTTATCATTAATGCCAAAATAAAATTCGGTGGCAGAAATGCTCTGGGAACAGGTACTGCTCCATCTCCTGCAGAGATCCTGAACATATTGAAAGCCTCCGCTATTCCGGTGGATCTGCCAGCTAATATTGCCGGTGCAGGATTTATTCAGGCCAATAAGGCAATAGGGCTCTTTGCTAATCCAAAGCCTTATATTTCAAACCTCGTTTTGGCAGGTACCGGTACTCCCGGCGATCCTTTTACCTCATTTACAGCTCTCGGAGATTTCTTCATTCCAAAAACCGGAATTGATTCAGATCCGGTATATACAACCAGGATAGTCTTCAGGACTGATACACTTCCATCAGCAAATGTTACAGCGACAAATGAAAGTACAATATTTGTAACCAATACATTTCTGGGAAATCCGGTTATTATGGCTTATACACCTCCAAAGTCACCCAGCCGTCTCGACGGAGGATTGTCGAATCCAAAGAAACCTTCTGATCAGGAATTAATAACAGTTACTGTATCTTCAGTTGATGTGCATAAAAAATATGGTGCTGTTATGCCGGACTATACATCTACATACCTTATTCAAACAGCGAGTGGTAATTATTCTTCTCTTACCGATGCTGTTTCTGCAGGAAAAATGCTTTCAGAAGAAGCTGAAAGGCTGAACCATCTCGATTATAGTGTAACCACCGAAGGTAAAGTGGTTGATTCAGGAACCGGTGTGGGATCGTACTCTATTTTGCCCGCTTTAAGCCCTTCACTGAACATGGAGAATGAACTTGACCTTTCTATTACTGAAAAATATAAGCTTGTATTTGTTGATGCGGGACACCTTATAATCGATAAACTACCGCTTAAGATTACTCCGAAAGACACAACAGTAGTTTATGGAAGTATATTACCTGATGCTAAACTGGATTTCAAATACGAAATTGTTCAGGATACCGAACAACCCTTAGTAATTGATAACATCAGCTCAATACTTGATTCAGTAAGGACCGCTCATACCAATGCATTAACCAACGGTATTTCCCTGGTAAACGGGATCTCACTCGTAAACGGAGTACCTCTGATTAATGGAATATCGCTGGTTAATGGTATCTCACTTGTAAATGGTATTTCACTGGTTAATGGAATAGAAGTAAGAGTTGAGGTAACAGGCAATGAGACAACTGTTTATGTGGCCGGAGAACCAGTAGGGAATGGAATTTCACTTGTTAACGGTATTTCGCTTGTGAACGGACTTCCTTTTGTCAATATGACCGATATCGTTAATGGTGATGCACTTGTAAATGATGGGAATATTTTAACAATCAGCAACGGTTATATAACTGCTCTTAACGGCATATCACTTGTTAACCAGGCAAATCCAAACGGAATTTCGCTGGTAAACGGAATCTCACTGGTAAATGGGATCTCATTGGTAAATGGAATTGAAGTTAATATCTCAGGCACAACCGTATCAGTAGGTGGTAATGTTATCGGAAACGGGATTTCACTGGTGAACGGCGCCGAATTGCTGAACGTCAACGGTTTAGTTATGGTAAACAGTGAGCATATAACTAATGGAATCTCACTTGTTAATGGAATTTCAATTCATGTTGATAACGGTATCCCCAATGTAAACGGGATATCCCTGGTAAATGGAATCCCATTTGACTCAGATGACATTGTTAAGACAGGTAACCTGATAGTCGAATTTAAAGATGGAAATTTCAGGGTATCTGAGATATCTGAGAACGGAATATCTCTTGTGAATGGTATTTCTCTTGTAAATGGCATCTCACTTGTTAACGGAATATCACTTGTAAACGGAATCTCGCTTGTTAACGGAATCTCACTTGTAAATGGTATTGCTGTTGAAGGAACAGATGGTCAGATCTCGAATGTTGTTGATCTTAATGGAATGAATTTCCTGGCAAGTGAAAATGCTATCGGAAATCTGCCAAAAGTTAATGGTATTTCACTTGTGAATGGCCTGGATGGCGTTGACGGGAATTCTCTAAAAGCAGCGTCCGACCCCGCTCAGACAGATTTTATTTCTGAGACAAATGGTATCTCACTCGTTAATGGAATATCTCTTGTTAACGGGACTGCATCTGTGAATGGAATTTCGCTTGTAAATGGAATTTCGCTGGTTAACTCATCTACTATCAGTGAAACAAGTAACTCCGGTGCTATCTTTGTTTTTGACGCAACAGATATTCCGGCCACTCCTGAGGAACAACTTAATGTTCCGCTTAGTCCGATCTGTTTTATTACGGGTACAACAGCCGGGAAACACTGGATTATCCCGGGTACTTTCCTCTCAGATAATTTTGATGTCACATATGGACTTGGAACACTTACAATCAACAGGGCAGATCTCGAAATTGAGGCATTAGATGGAGGGAAAACCTATAATGCTGCTGAGCCTGAGTTAGATTATAACATTACTGGTCTCCATGGTACTGATACTGAAACCGGATCTTTGATACGGGAACCAGGCGAGGATGCCGGAGTATATAAAATCCTTCAGGGAAGTTTAAATGCCGGTGACAATTATAATATTACCTATACTCCGGCAAATTTCACAATCGGTCAGAAAGCTCTCAATGTCTCTGCTTCCGCTAACGACAAGGAATATGATGGACTAAGGGATGCCGAGGTAATGCTTTCAGATGACAGAGTCGCCGGAGACGGATTTGAATTATCATATTCTAATGCTTCATTTTCAGATAAGAATGCAGGGTTAAATAAGATTGTTACTATTTCAGGAGTCAGTTTAGCCGGAGAAGATGCCGGAAATTACAGACTAAGTTCTGATGTTGTTACGGCTTCTGCTAATATCAGAATTAAAAGTATCAGTGTCACAGCAAAAACCGACACTAAGGTATACGATGGAAATACTTTGTCTGATGAAGTACCCGTGGTTGATGCCTTAATGACCGGTGATGTAATTGTCGTTTTCCCGGTGCAGGCATTTGATAACAGTAATGCAGGAACAGGAAAAACACTGACTCCCGGGGGATTGATTATAAATGACGGGAACAGCGGACTTAACTATAGTATCAATTATATCAATGATTATACTGGTGTAATTACAGCCAAATCACTTAATGTAACGCCTGTTTATCCTGTTCTTTATATCAATGAAGGTGACCCTCTGCCTGTGATTAACTTTAACTACAACGGATCTGTTGCAAATGATATAATTACATGTTCAGTAACTGTGTTACGTGAACAGGATAATCTTCCATACGACATAAACTCATCTGAGTCTGCCGGAAAATATGTAATTAATCCTGTATTATGTAACAGCAATTATACTTTCACAACAATTGCATCTGGTACGTTGTATGTCAATCCATACGGACCCGGAACCCATCCTGTGAAGCCAGTACTGAATTGTATCCAGTTACTGTTTGAAGGGACAGGTTTTAATTATGTTGCAAATTTTGAATACAAAAATGACAATAGCAGCGATGTTTATATACCAAGAGGAGTTAATAATCTGCTTCTGGGAAATTATGCACCGATTGATGCACAGCCGGTATTATTCAAATCAGGAGGTGGTGTTTTTAGTGTAAATTTTGACGGGAACAAGCTATCATGGACTGTTGCAAGCAGGGAAGAAGACCATAATGCTTCAATGGCTGCAAACGCAAATTCAAGTTCAACAAAATGCGGATCACAGCCAAAATCTGCAGCTGCCCTGATTTCCCCTGATGTGATAAAACAGTCGGAAACTCTGCCTGTCGACCTTGTAGCTTATCCTAACCCTGTAACTGACAGAATTACCATATCGATGAAAGGAATTGAAAACTATGATTTGATAAGTGTATTCGACTACTCAGGGAAATCGCAACAGGTTACCCATACTTTAAGGAACCAGGATATGCTTGAAATCGATATGTCAGCTTTATCTTCAGGTACATACTTTATCAAAGTTGTAATCAATTATAACTCCAGAACATTTACAGTTATAAAACGTTAAACATAAAAAAGTACCGGGTCAGTTTTACTTCTTAATAAGTATTGAGGATGAGACTGATATGGAAGGATCGTTTTCTGAATGTGCGGTAAAAATCACTTTTGCCGAACCGGAACATTCTTTTCGGTATGAAATATATACAGGTATTTTTTCTGAATCTCCGGGGATAAGGGATAGGAGGCTATTCAATAATTGAACAGTCCATCCCTTACCTTCAACTGAAACAGACAAACGGTAAATATCAATATTATCTGACTCTTTGTTTTTAGAAGGCTCTCCGGTATTTGATACAACAAATTCAAAGTACTGTAATGGTTTCTTCATTTTGGTTATTGAAGGAGGAAGAACTGATACCCCGCGCTCAGCACCCGATCCGTCGAGAGATCTTACTCCTGTTTTGTAAGATAGTATTCCTGATGCATCCCGTTTAATGTCAATGATATAGAAGTGCAATCTGTTTGGCTCATCAATATATTCAAACTGACTGCCTGAGTTATTGCCAGCATGGAACAATGCATCATTTAGTTGCCTGTAATCTGCTATCGTTCTCATTACAGGTTTTCCATCGGGTCTTACATAATCTACTTTATTAATGTCTTCAGGATGGGCATCAATAACCCAGTTGAAACAGTTAAACTGGTTAGGCCCCCCGTTGCGGCTCTCCTTGTCCTTATTCTTAGCAATGAGTACACCATTGTCGGGACAAAATGAATCATAACCTATTCTCTGAACCGTTTCAAGGGAGTAGGAATCATAGTTCGGGATGCCCGGTGAAAGCGGATTTACAGCGGGGTCATCAGCAGGAGTCCTGTCGTGAGGTTCAGCTCCGTCGAGTCTGACAATTACGCCTGCGTAGGCACCTGCGACAGGTTCCACAGCCCTTGCTGTTACAATTGCAACTACAGATCCTGATTTGGCGAGACTATCTCGGCTTAGTGTCAATACCTGATTCTCAGGGAGAAATCCATTAATCATTCTGTTTCTTAACATGAGTCCTGCCGGCATTCCTGCACCCATTGCGGCGGGAACAACCCAGCGCATATGAGGTCCTCCCGGACCATTGAAAGAGCCTCTGTCCATCATATCCCATGGACCGGAGCCAACTCTCCGGTATGGCTGGATATACGGATTATTGTTATTATCGCCCGTTCGGAATGCAAAATGACCTAGTTCATGTGTTATCGTACCTGAGTTTTCTCCCTGTCGTATCGATGAGAGTCCCCACTGCATCTGGCCTGCTTTCCAAGATGTCCATGGAACATATCTTGTAGGGATCCATCGTGGCTTTGAAGTATCAGGATTACCCCATTCTGCCGGTATATCTTCCTTTGATAAAAATTTCATCTCACCGAATTCCTGCCAGACTCCTGTTTCGTCATACCCTGCATAGATCCGGAGTATTGCATCATATTGTTTTTTAAGATCTCCTGCATCCGCTTTCCACAGTGTATCAACATCGGGCTCCATCCGGCTGGAGGCAACAGTGCCATCTGGCGTTGAATTGTTCTGGCTATATTCGTTGAGGCCGTATTCCCAGTGATTTTTGGGCATGCGATAGGGGCCAAATGCGTCGAGAACTGTAATGCCAAATTTACCTCGCGACTGTTCCATCCAGTAGCCATTGATAGTTTGTCCGTGATTTACTTCTGAAGGTTTGAGCCAGAAATCTGAATAGAATTCTGGCACATCTTCTCTTTTAACCGGATCAATTTGCGGATTTCCGAAAAGGTCAGATTTTTTTGGAAGAGTTATGACGAAAGGCTGATCAGGAAAGTCAACAGCAACCAGGGCCATTTTAAATTTTCTCTCTGGAATAAGTGAAGGATCCGCCCAGTTTTTTCCGGGAATGGGATGATAATCATTCCAGGTCATATCATCCTGGTCCTGAACTATCTGCGGATCTATTGGTTTTGGGTACTCAACCTGTTCATTTACAATTTTTCCTGAGGTAACAGGTTTCCTGGTGCTTTTTTGTGACCAGCAGATCGTGGCAAAAGTAAACAGCAGGCAAAGCGATAGAATTCGTTTCATATTCTTAATATATCAGATGAACCTCATTAACGAGGTCTCTTTTGCAGGTAATTGTATCTATAATTTCCTTACCTCTTCCGTTCCTGAAAAGCACCCATCTTACAATAGTCATTTTATCAGCATATGCCCTTGTTTTAACTGTTGCCTTAACATTTCCTCCGATCCATCTCAGTTCTGAGGATGAGTTTAATCCGTTGTTAATTATTTTATATGGATACAGAGTCCTGCCGTCAATTCCATCGGTTCTCCATGATAAAAAGAGTGTATCGACAGGTGGTGCAATACTTTTTCGGAATATCAGAATTGTTAAATCTGATAGTTTATTTAATGAGAAGGCCAGATATTTCGCATTTCTGTGAAGGTATGGGAGTGCAAGTTCTTCAGTCGTGTAGGAATAATCTGAATCGCCAACAAGACAAAAATTGTAGTGGTATGCATCCTTTATTTTGTTAAGTGAATATGCGAAACTTCCGGAACTGTCGGTGGAAAACTCTCCTGCATCTACTGGAACCAGTTTATTATTGTTCAGTACCAGTCCCTGTACAATTACGTTTCTCCCCGGGATTGGTGACCTGGTGCTTTCATCTGTAACTGTCCCCTTAATCTCCAGTTTCCCGGATGTCTTTACACAGCCTGACAGAAGTATACTCATCACCAGGATTGTGTAAATTTTGTTTTTCATAAGAATCAGAAGATAGTACTGTATCAGATACTTTTTATTTTCCTTGCTGGAATAAAGAAATCTTCTTTTTTCAGGTTGCATTTCTTCGCGATATACTTGCAATAGTCGAGCCGTCCGGCTTTCTGATCGCGGGTATCAGAACCAAATGTAAACTTCAGACCCTGTTCCTTTGCCATGTTAATAAATTTCTCATGAGGCGTCCGTGCCAGATCATTGATCTCTATATTCAGTTTTCTGTTTTTCAGAGCACTGATTATCTGATTCATACGTTCGTCGGTCCATAGTGTATAATAATCACGTGCAATACATACCGGAAGAAATAGCGGCCAACCGAAAGTAGTCAGGGGTTCATTGTTATTAATTACTTCAAGCTTATGGGCCATATATTTATTCATGAACTGTTCCGCGTCATCAATATATGTGTCAAAATTCCAGATTCTGAGAGTTTCATTATACCCGTTTCCTGAAGGGATTGTCTGCGCATCCATTAAGATATAATCGAGTCTGGCTATTACTTCAGGTGAGAAGTTCTTTGACCATCCCGGACTCATAGGCTGCAATCCTATATATACAGGATAAGGGAGCAACATATCAATAAAATTTTTAAGACTGGCATCATCATTAACTCCGTATCCGGGATTAACGACAATACCAAATTGGACTCCTGTTTTCTTACTGATTTCCAATACATTACTTATTGTAAATGTGTTGGTAAGGTGAACATGGAGGTCAACAAGCGGGAAATCATATTCAATTGATTTGCCCATACTACACGACAGCGGTGATACTGCCAGAAGACTTCCTGCAATACCTGCATTTCTGATAAATGTCCTGCGTTTCATTGTTTTGAGTTAAATTGATAATATGTTAATGCTAAAGCATTTTCAATGCATATTAAAATTAAGCAAAAAGAATGATATGCTATTGGCCGACAGAAAATAAAAGAAATCTGTAACAGAAATCTTTACCTGACCCTGAATGATTTATGTATTGAAATCAACTCTCCCGTTCCTGATATGGCCTGGATGGAGATTGTATATGTACCCGGAAGATCTGATGTCCAGAATGAGATTTCCGCATGGCCGTTTTTATCTGTTCTTGCAGATGGATTCCAGTATAAAGTATTTCTGAAGTCCGGTTTTCTGCTCAATCTGGTCTTTTCGTCTGAATAGTCAGGAAGAGAGATGACATTAGGGGTGTCAACAACTCTGTAGGGTAATATTACGGCATATTCTGGCATTGTAATATTACTGAAATTCCCTGCTGCTGTTATAATATTAACAATACCATGTAAAATCAGATCGCCAATCAGATAGGGAGTCTTTACAACTTCAACCTTTTCAACTGTTTCAGGATCGAGGTTCATAAGAACAGCCAGATCATTTATAATAACGCCGTCTATCATTACCAGCGGAGAATCGTCATAATAGACTCCGGTAAGAGGATTTGTTATGCGCATATCATATCCCGATTTTCTCTGCCGTATTATAACTCCTGTTACAAGCTCGTAAAAGACCTCCTGCATCGTAGGCAGCTTGATATAATCATCAAGTATTATCTCCATCTCGGGAATCCCGTAAAATCTTCTCTTTTTCAGGTTGCTTTCATCTTTTACTTCAGGTTCTTTATATGGATTAATGCCATAAATCTTTGCGGTCTGATAATTGAAACTCAATTCTGAGAAAAGATCCAAATCGGAACCAGAGAGAGTCTCGTTAAAGCTTCGCGATGATGGCAGCGACCAGGAAAAGGAAGGTTCAATTTCCAGGATCATGTTATTATCAGTGAACTGGGGCTGCAGTATCAGGTTTCTCTGCTTATCATCAACAGGCAAAATGAATGTAAAGCGACCGTTACTGTCTGTTTCTGCATACCTGAATTCTGCAACTTTTCCCTGGGTCGACATAAAAAGGTAGCCTGAAGAATCACTGACGTTACTTTGCCTGTATCTGACCTTGCCTGATAGAAAATGTCCGTTACTCTCGTAATTATATTTGGATGGATTATTATTTCCGTAAGAGAGTTGTAGCTGCCTCGCCTGAAAATCAGGCAAAAATTCTTTTATATCATGTAAGCTAGTGTTGAGCTCTGCCGGTGCAACAGAAATACTCATTTGATAATCAGATATTTGTTCTCTGTTTCCTGATGAGTTGCCTAACTTTATGATTACCTTTTCACGTCTGCCAAAAATAGTATCTGCTATTAAGGATATCACACTTCCACCGTTGGTTCTCATACTATTCATGATTTGCCCCTGTGCCATTTTCCTTCTGAATTCCTCATTACCAAATGGATTCACTACTTCAATGTCTTGCATGAAACAGTTGTCGGGCAGGTAGTCTTTCATCCGGTTTGTGTATGCCCAGACTGTGTAGGTGCCTGAACTGATTGTATCAGGAAGGGTAAAGTTGCCATCTCCTCTGCCTTCATAGATCCTTATACGTGTCTGACTTACAGGTCTGTTCCACGGATTGAGCAGCTCAACATAAGTTAAAAGGCTAAGTGATGAGAGTGTTCTTTTATTACAGTCGGTTAGATAAATGCTGAACCATATTTCTTCACCTGCAATATATTTATCCCTGTCGATGTGTAAAAAGAGTGCCTCAGTTTGCTGAGCTTCAACAGTGATTGCTGAGTACAGTAAACCAAGAATTAATAAAATCTTTAAGACAGAGGGGATCGTTTTCATAGTTTCTAATGTTCATTCCAGAATGAGGGCCTCACCCTTGTCCCTTTGGTTGTGCAATCTGCGCACTCCCTGTATGTTGTTACAACCCAGAATGGGAGTGTTTCATCTCCATAATCTTCTATTATCCAGTAATTAATATTAAGACCTTCCGGGGGCAGATTTCCATAGACTGTGTCAGTAGCACAATATGAATAAAAATTAGGCCATCCCAGGAACTGATCTTCAATAAACAGTCTTTTCTTTGCTACAGCAGATACGCTGAAATAGCCCAGAACAGACTCTTCCGGATTATTATCGTTTCTGATATTGCTAGGTATGGCAACAGGTGTGATATCGTAGAGGCTACCAATGTTCTGGGAAATGTTTTGCACCTTTTCCCAGAATTCATATTCAGCTTCGTTTAACGAATACTGTTTTACCAGGATGCTGTATCTCTCTTTTAGTTTGTCGGTTTCATCTGTAATAAAAAGAATAGGATATTTTGTTACTCTGGCACGGTTATATATTGAAGTATTCTTTATCAAAACCATGTCTGAATTTTCAGTCACCCAGCAGATCTTGTTTCTGACATCATAAGGAACCTGGTATTCGTAGGTTTCAGTGAAATCCCATTTGAAGAAGAGACACTTACCTGAAGGATCATACGTGTCGAGATAGATCTTACAACCTTCATCCCGGTAAAGACTGTCCGGTGAATATTTTATCAATACCTTTTCATAGTATACACTGGTGATCGGGGGAACAGGTTTCATCTCAATAAAATCGGTTGAATAAGTTGCATTGAGAATCCGGATATTGAGGGAGTATTTTCCGCCAACCTGTCCACGGAACTTTGTAGAGTCGGTGGAGTATATACCCGGTAATGTTTCTTTGAGAGGAGTTACAATTCCATCCTCATTTATTATACTGACTGTTGCCCCTTTTACAGGTTTTCTGACCAGAGGTTGTCCAACCGGCGAAGATTTCGACAATTTGATCCTGTTTACTTCATTCTGGTCGGTTATCATTCCTTCAACAACAAGCTGCTCCTGATTCTGATCATAGTCAGGAAAGAACTGGGTTGTGCAGCCTGCCGCAAGAACAAGGAAAAGAATTATACCCGTGATATTTTGAGATCTCATCATCTATTAAAAATCAAAGTTGAAAGAAACAGAAGGAATAGGCCTTCCAAAAACTGATAAATAGTAACCTTTTATAGTATTGTTTTCTTTTTTGAAAAATGCTGAATAAACATTATTCCTTCCTGTTGCATTGTAAAGTGAAAAAATCCAGTATGGATGTGCTATTCTTTTCGATTTAAGTGTTCCGCTCACCCTGGCCGACAGATCAAGTCTTGAATAATTCGGAAGACGATAAAGATTCCGCTGGGAATAATTTGTTATTTCAATGTTCCCTATTGTATACGAAGAAACAGGGTATGTAACCGGCCTTCCGGAGCTGAAATTGTAATTTGCAGAGAGACTGACGCGTCTCGACTGCATAAAGGTAAAAGTAGCAATAAGACCATGTGGTTTGTCGAAGTTGGCAGGGAACCAGTTTCCCTGATTTATTGACTCCTCACTGAATGATCCTTTACTCCTGAGAAGTACTCTGGAGAATGTGTAACCTATACTCCAGCGGGCCCTCCCTTCAGGTTTTTTAAGAAGGAGCTCAAATCCGTAACTTTTACCATAAACATTTATCAGATCTCTCTCAATATGTTCATTCATAACAAGATCAGTACCTCCCTTGAAATCAACCATATTGTCGATATTCTTGTAATATACTTCTGCAGATGCTTCTATCTTATTGTTATTGAGCATTCTGTAATAACCTGCTGCAATCTGGTCGCCCGATTGAGGCAGGAGGTGGTAATCGCTAAGCTTCCAGGTATCGGTGGGAGAGATGGATGCAGTATTTGAAAGCAGATGAATGTACTGCCTGGTATGATTATAGTTTAGTTTTACAGAATTATTATCGTTCAGTCTGAAGTTCAGGGAAAGTCTGAATTCCGGACCACCATAAGTTTTATAGCTGTCAGCTCTTCCATAAGTTATGGTGTCCTCAACAGAAGATATGTTTCTTGGAAAAGAAGGATTATAAATATATAGAGTCTGTGGCCCGAGAGCAATAAATGAAGAAAACCTGATACCGGCATTAACAGAAAGAAAATCTGTCACAATATATTTATCCTCAAAATATATTGCTGTCTCAATTGCCCTCTGCCTTTCTATTATATTGGGAATCACTGATGAAGAGTCTCCAGTCGGCATAAAGTTGCCCGGCATAACATCATATCTGCTTAGTTCTCCCCCGAAATTGAATTCATTCCTTCCGGGAAACCAGTTGAAATCCGCTTTAATGCCTGTGCTGTTTAACCTGTGACTAAGAACAAAAGACTCCTGCGGTACTCTCAGACTCGAAATATCATATCGGTATAAACTATTATTTACTGACAGGGCAGAGAAGAAACGGCTGCTGAAAAAATGGCGCCACCTCAGCGAGAAAATATTATTCTGATACTCATAAGTAGTATCCGAGTTAAGCATGAAGGAATCGTAACTGTAATATCCGGAAAGATCAACTTTGTTATTTTTGTTAATATCGTAAGCAATTCTGGCATTAAAATCATGAAAGGATGCCCGGCTTTTCCTGAGTGAAGGCTTCTCCATCAGTCCCAGAATCCAGTTTGAATAAGTTGTCCTGGCCGTAATAAGATAGAAAAGAGTATCAGTTATAGCCGGGCCTTCAAGGACGATATGGCTCGTTATCGGACTTATACCTGCATTTCCCATAAACTCTTTTCTGTTGCCTTCTCTTGGTATGATATCAAGTACAGATGAAAGCCGTCCGCCATACCGCGAGGGGATACCACCCTTATAGAGAGTTACATCTTTTATGAGATCGGAATTGATGGCAGAGAAAAAGCCAAAGAAATGAGATGAGTTATATACCGGAGCACCGTACAGCAATATCAGATTCTGGTCAGCCGAACCACCTCTTACATTAAAACCTGCTGAGCCTTCGCCAATAGAATGAACCCCTGGTATAAGTAAGACACTTTTTACGATATCCGACTCACCCATTGATGTTGGCATCAGGCGAAAAGAGCTGATATTGATCTTTTCAACCCCCACCTCAAAACGCTGCAGCTTAATATCCTTATCAGCCCTGATTACAGCTTCTTTTAGCGGGACAAGGATACTTTTCATTTCAAGGTCCATTTCACCCTGTCCATATAGGTTAATATCGATTGTTTTTTCCTTCATCCCGATGAAAGTGAAATGTATGGTATAAGTACCACGCGGGACACTCAATTTATAAAAGCCAAATTCGTTCGACACTGTGCCTGCTGAAAGACTTGGAATATAGACTGTTACACCGGCAACGCTCTCCTTTGTATCCTGGTTTGTGATATATCCTGTTATTGAAATATTTCCGGACAAGTTTTTTTCAGCAGGATTCCCTATGTCGACAAGCATGTTCCCTGAAGAACTCCCCTCGGTTTTATTTCCTGAATAGTCAGCACCGGGAATAAATGAAAGGTTGGTTCCGGACTGGTTTTTTATTGGTTTTACAGCGAAAAATTTTGTTAAGACAATATTCCCTGATTTAGTGACATAGTAATAAATTGATTTATCCCTGAAGAGAGTGTCAAGGACCTCGTTCATCATCCTCTTGTCGCCATAACTGCCAAGAATGAGATCTTTTACCCACTCCTCGTTGTATAGAAATTTAACAGGGTATCTCGATTCGGTTTCATTAACGAAGGTTTCAAATGAATGACCTGCATAATCCCAGTCAATCAGGTACCTCCCCTGTGAATGAACCACAGATGAAAATATCAATAATAAAAATACGATATAAGCTCTGATAATCATATTCTTTTTATTCTTCCCAGCACCCAGCACCCTCCACCCAGCACCTTATTATTTTAACCCGTCATAATACTCTAATACAGTCACAAATGTTTCCGGATCTTTTCTTGAGAGCTTTATTTTACCGGTTTTCATGTAATCCTTTATTTGTTCTTTTTTATCTTCAAGAATTTCCAGAAAGTCACTCCTCCCGTCAAAGGAAACTATTTCATTATTTTTTCTCAGGTACATACTATGTTCCTGATAGAAAAGGTCATACCTTCCGTCAACAGCCAGGGGCTGAAGTTTTTTTATGTATTTGACATATAAGGTTGACGGGCCTTCATAAAGAACATTTACATAGCCTCTAAGAACACCTGCAGTATCAGTACCTGCATTAATAATATGATAGTTTCTGTTTCCGACTATGATATCAAAGCTGTCAACCATTTCCTTGTTAACAATTATTGTTGGGTGTGATACTATGCTCATTATCAATTCATCACCGGCAATATCGTACATCAGATCAAGGTTATCGAATTTCTTGCCATTGAAAACCATGGTACCCTTTACAAATGTATTCGTCAAAAAGAACTGGTCGCCGCTTGCCTTTGTATATTGGTTTCGCCAGATCCTTCCGTTTAGGATCATCTGTCTTTCGGGGGTATTCATTTGGATTTCAGTAGTGTAAGCCTGAGCCATAGTTGTTTCTGTTATAATGGAGCTAAAGCAGAGAAAAAGCAGTACTCCTGACAGATAATTAAGGACAGGCATTAGTCGTTTTAGCAGCCTGTATATAGTCAAAACGGTTTTCACCATTTGAAGTCATAAGTTAAAAGGTGGCATTCAAAGATAATTAAAGAATCCAAAAATCAATTTCTGAAAGGTAGCAGTTAAAGGCGTATCTGAAGATGCTGAATATATTTTGGAATCGACTTGGTTTGAGTTGTTTTTTTTCTGAGATTTGTTAAATATAATACACCGAACAAGCACTAAAACAAAATATTATGTATTTATTTGATTGGCTGGCCAGAATTTCAGCATCTATTGGAGTGCTGATTTTATTTATCGGGGTAATGTCAGTTTTGACAAAATCCAACATTCTTGGATTAAGTAATCTGGTAAACTATTTTCAAGTGGCAAACACATTCTTCATTTTTACAATTGTCTTACTCCTGCATAAAATTTCACATAAAAAGGATTAGTTTAGACTTATACTTTTGGAGATTGCATTCTCATGCATTGCAGAAACTTTAGGATTGAGTTGTGTGTCAGTAAGAAGTTTCCATTTATAGATGCCAGTTTTTGTTAAGGAATATAAAATTGATGTTCGTAATACTCCAATTCCATAACTGATGCTTCTTCTGAAATTTATGCTTGAAGTCATCTGATTATAATTAGTCGGACAGGTAATTTCTGCTACCTGAAAATTGTTATAACAAATCTGTGCAACAAGTTCATTGTCAAAAACAAAGTCATCAGAATTCCTGTTAAAATCAATTCTTTGCAGGACTTCACCCGAAAAGGAACGATATCCGGTATGATATTCAGATAATTTCTGGTTCATCAGTGTGTTCTGAATTAATGTAAGAATTCTGTTGAATATGTATTTATATAAGGGCATACCTCCTTTCCGGGCTCCTTTCCCTAAAATCCGCGAACCAAAAACTACAGGGTAAACACCGTTACCTATTATACTTACCATAGCTTCTATAAGTTTTGGTGTATATTGATAATCGGGGTGAAGCATTACAACAATATCGGCATTAAGCTCCAAAGCCTTATTATAGCACGTTTTTTGATTCCCTCCATATCCTTTGTTTTTCTGATGACGCATGATATGTTTTATACCAAGATTATTGCCAATTTCAATTGTATTATCAATACTGCAGTCATCTACAAGGATAACTTCATCCACAATATTCAAAGGGATTTCCCTGTAGGTTATTTCCAGAGTATTTGATGCATTATAGGCAGGTAATACAACAATAACTTTTTTCCCGTTATACATTTTTTCTTGCTGTTATTTTCTAATCTGATATTTAAAAATATGTTTCATAACATACCTGACAGTGAGTAAACTAAGTTATGAATTTATTTTCAAATTCACTGCAATTAATTAAAAAAATTAGACTAAATTTATTTTATATTCTAAATAATTGCTTTCTATGAAATACCTAATGCTTCTGATAATTCCTCTTATTATTCTCATAAATGTCGGGCATAATAGTAAGACAGAATTCGGGACCGATCCTAATTATATCTATTTATTCAATGGACTGAATGTTGCAGCTCATGGAGGACCAATTGGTCATTATGATAATCCGGGAACTCCTGTTATAATCTATTCGGCTGTTATAATGAGAATAACATACCTGTTTAGAAGTACAGAAGATGACTTTACTTCTGATGTGCTTAAGAATCCAAATTTCTATACATCGGTTATAGTATGGACATTAGTTGTTTTAAACTGCCTTTTGTTATTTATTCTGGGAGTTTTCATCTTAAGGATGACTAATGAGATAATCTATTCACTGTTATTTCAGACAATTCCTTTTTTTTCAAAATTTGTTTTCGTTTGGGTTTTTCAGAATCTTTCTCCTGAACCAGTGCTTCTGGGGTGCATTATTGTTTTTGTTATACTCTTTCTCCTGAAATATTATTTCAATAAGTCGTTTGGAGACTATACTCTTGAATATGCCAAAAACCAGATAATTACTTTAGATAAATTTATTATTCTCATTGCAATTCTTACAGGATTTTGCCTGGCAACCAAAATTAATACAATTCCATTGGTTTTATTACCCTTACTTTTCATTCCGGGATTTAAAAATAAATATGCCTTTCTTACTATTACACTTTCATCATTTATCCTTTTTACCTTACCTATTTTTCGTCATTACCGGATTATGGTCGACTGGTACCTGAATATTATCAGACATACAGATATATACGGTACAGGATCAAAAGGATTTGTGGATTTCAATCTGTTATATGAGCATTTATCACTCACGGCAAAAGATGAACCAGTTATCCTGTTTATAATTATTCTTTCACTTCTGGTTGTATCTCTGCTAGCCATCAGAAGGAAATTTGATGGTAATTTTAAGATTTTGATAAAACTGGTAATTGTTCAATTAGCATATCTATTCATGGTTTTAAAGAATTTTCATCTGCATTATTTCATACCTCTCCTGCCAACACTGGCAGTCAATATCTTCATAATTCTTGAGATGCTTAAAATTTCGAAGGCATTTAAAATACTTTTGATCATTCCTTTTATTGCAGTATGCTTCATCCTCTCTTATAATGATTTTACATATGAGGTCAGTCCGGAATATACTTCGAAAGAAATGCCAGATGGAGTGAACGTGTACTCATACAAAGGTAAATCTATAATTGCTGCAATAAAATTCGGAGAAGATCGTTCCAGAAATGCCAATTCAGAAAAACTTAAAGAAGTATATGGTGACCAGTATTTCTATGATATATATTATAAAACATTTTCTACATGGACCTCTCCTGTAACATTGGATTCTTTATTCAGGATAAGCAATAAAGTCTATTTGCATGCACTTGATGTTTATATGAAGGAATTGCCTCCGCCATTTAAGATTAACATGGTTTCAGAAGGCATCTATCTGATAGATAATTATAAAGTTGACACTCTCAGGACAGAATAGTAAATATTTTATCATTTTTTATTATAATTGGAAGATTAAAATTTAATAGTTTAAGTAATGAAAATAATCTTCAGGATTGTTCTTGTTCTCATTCTTCAGGGATTTCTTTCTATTCAGATTGCCAAATGCCAGAATGAGCTTCAGTCAGGTAGAATTATCCCGGTATATCCTGGCGCTGTATTGAATACAGAGCTGGAAGAAGGAGACAGCAAGATGTGCTGTAATTTCGTATCGGGGGATAACTTCGACAAGGTTATCGCTTTTTATGAGAACACACTTAAGATCAAGTCGCTTGATCCAAAAAGTCTGGCTGAAAAACTTCCTTTTCTGAAACAACAGGTAGAGATGCTGCTTCAGCAGATGCCCCCGGGCATGAAGATAAAATTCTTTGTATTAAAGGAGGTTGAATTTCAGGGACAGAAAGGAGCTGAACTGTTTGAGGTTTACACCTCTTTGAAGGGAGTTCAGTTCTCCATTACGGAATCTCAACTAGAAGATAGAGATCAGCACTTTACTTCAGAATTCGGGATTGAAACATCAGGTAATCCTAAATCAACAGATCCTCAGTTAATTATCAAAGCGCTTCCTTCAGAAGTTCCGGCAGGATATACAAAGGATGAAGTTACTATTGATCAAATGCCTGATAATCCGACATCTGTAAGTGTTGGTTATAATAAGCTTCTTCAGAGAGGTACAGGAGGAGAGAATGGGACCATGGATAAAACTTCAAACATTTTCGTTATAATAAGCGATGCAGCACCTGAGTATTATGAGGAGATGATTAAACCTCAGAGTCCGAATGAAAAAGCTGTTACAATAAAGGGGAAATACAAAGGCGTTGAAGTGATGGAGAAGAATGAATATGGTTGTCAGGGAGCAGGTGTCAGATTTGTTGTAAATGATAAATTTCTTGTTGAAATCTCAGAATCTGCCCTCTGTGACATTAAAATTCTGTATCAGGTTGTTGATAAGATGAATTTTGAAATTCTTCCGAAATAGGAAAAAATATGTCGTTATAACACTGATTCCCTGAATCTTGTTAGATGTTCAGCTGTCTCTCTGACTAATCGCTGCACGGCCAGTCCATGAGTAATATCAGGTATGAGAGATCCGATATCATTCCCTGTAAGGAACACATAATGAGCATGGACCATCGATCGAAGCCATCCTGCCGGTACGTGAGCTGAAGGGAAACTTGTAAGAGGCTTGTAGTTGCTTCCGGTTAAGACCTTTGTCCAGTTTCCTGTTTCTTCGAGATAATATTCAAAATAGTCGGGCGTGTGGGATGAAAACCTCAGACATCCTTTCTCTCCGAACAGTTCCATGCAAAGAAGATCACCCGTTCCTGAACTGATACGGCTGGCTGCAACAGTACCGGCTGCATTTGTCGCTGAATCGTAGAGGGTGATCAGACTGAAGAGGTCAGATTCAGCGGGGACATCTTTAAACTGACCCGATTGTATTGCGCTGGTAATCTTAAGATTATTGCCAAGAAAGGCCGAGGCGAAACTAATTGCATGTGATCCAAGATCAGCCATTGCACCCCCGTCAGGTGCCGGTGTTAACCTGTTGGTCCTTTTATCGCGGTACTCTTTCTGAAGATAGTCACCATGATAATATTTAAGATCGAAATGAACCGGTCTCCCCAGCTTCCCTGATTTCCAGAGTTTATAAGCTTCCCTGACATTTGGTATAAAAAGATATTGAAATCCTACTTGTATTTTCAGATGCGGATTTTGTTGGGATATCCTTATGATCTCCATCTCTTCTTCAACAGTGGAACATATCGGTTTTTCCATATAGATCCGTTTAACCGAAGGCATCCCAACTGCCATTTTAAAGTGCTCAAAATGAACTTTATTCGGGCCAAGAATGTACACAGAATCAATTTTATCATTTGCTGCAAACTCCTCAATCGGAACAGCTTTTTTGAATCCATAATGCTCAGCGAATGAATTCCTGCTCTTCTCAGTTGCTGAACAGACAGCTTCGAGTTCTGCCTCAGGAGCATCAGCGTAATAGTAGTGCATTGAATTGAGGGCAAATATGTGTGATTTAGCAATTCCCCCGGCTCCTATAAATCCGGCAATAGCTTTTTTCTGTTCCATTTTAATCCGTTTCTGATTTCACATCAAAAATAGCCCATTTTTTGGAATACCATTGTTGATTATATGGCATACCAATGTGAATAACTCATTTTTATCTGTTCAGATTTGTTATCGGTATGCTATACTTTCGTAAAAAAATAAGTGACCTGATGCGCATCCCCAGAATAAGATTGAGGAAGGAATACCGATTAAAAGTATGGCTTACCATAATAACGCTGGTAATCATCGGATTTGTTTTTATTCCGCAGTCGAACAGAGCGATGATGAGGGCATACTTTAGTGTGAGATGCAAAAATTATCAGCAGGTTAATTTCAGTAAAAGACTTAACGACAGGATTGTAGATTATTCAGCACAGGCTAAAGCAAGCGGCATTGCCGTATGCGGTAACAAAAAAGAAATTGAACAACGGGTATCCGCACATAAATTATTCAGGGTGCGAAGCAATAGTCTGTATGTTATCGATGATATGACACACAGCTATCCTTATCTTACCAGGGACAGCAAAAGACTTCTGGATGAGATTGGGCAGAGGCTTAAGGAAAAAATAGCAAAGGACGGATTGAAAGGTTCAAAAATGCATGTTACTTCAATGACCCGGACAACAGAAAAACTTAAAGGTTTAAGAAAGACAAACGGTAACTCATCTGAAAACAGTCCCCATCTGTACGGAAATGCTTTTGATATATCCTAT
Source organism: Bacteroidales bacterium (assembly GCA_016709865.1). Lineage (NCBI taxonomy): Bacteria > Pseudomonadati > Bacteroidota > Bacteroidia > Bacteroidales > Bacteroidales bacterium. Next base: position 1,481,695 of record JADJLX010000005.1, on the reverse strand, counting down.
GCAAGGTTCTCATTCAGAAAGGTATTTGTTACAGAGTGCGATAAATGGTATATGAAGGAGGCTCTTGCAGAAGTTATCTGGCAGCTTCGTCAGGAAAAGAAATGCTGGGCAACTTATGAGAAGCAGCAGGGTTGTTTTCATGTGGTATCGAGATGATAATTTAATCAGTTTTTGTATATTTATACGTGTAAAAAAGACGCTATGAAAACTAAAACCACTCTGATCCTTTCGCTTATGATGTTCCTTCAGTATTATATCTGGGGCTCATGGTATGTAACAATGGGAACATTTATGACGAAGTTTCTGGGTTCGTCAGGGATACAGATTGGTGCCGCGTACTCAGCCCTTGCCATTGCTACAATGATATCTCCATTCTTTGTAGGTATGATTGCTGACAGGTTCTTTGCTGCCCAGAAAGTAATGGGATTGCTTCATATTCTGGGAGGAATACTACTCATTATGGCTTCAAAAGTTACAGCAAATGCCCCGTTCTACTGGGTTATTCTTCTCTATTCCCTCGCCTATATGCCCACTATTGCGCTCTCCAATAGTGTTGCATTCAGACAGATGCAGGACCCCGGAAAACAGTTCCCTCTCGTAAGGGTTTTTGGTACGGTAGGCTGGGTAATAGCCGGTTTTATGATTGCAATTCTGGGCATAGAACAGACTCCTCTTACATTTTATATGGCAGCCATTGTCTCTTTTGCCCTTGGTGTGTTCAGTTTCATGCTTCCTGATACACCTCCTCTGGCCAGGACTGCTGCCTCTGCAAAATCAATACTTGGAATTGATGCTCTGGTGTTGTTCAAAGACAGGTCATATCTAATATTTTTTGTAGCTGCTATTTTCGTATGTATCCCGCTTTCGTTCTATTTCGGATTTGCAAACCTTTATCTGAATCAGTCAGGCATGGAGAACACAGCAGGTAAGATGGTAATGGGACAGATGTCGGAGGCTCTCTTTATTCTTGCTATACCATTTCTGTTTAACAGGATTGGTGTAAAAAAGATGCTCCTGATTGGTATGACGGCCTGGATTGTCAGATATCTCTGTTTCGCATTTGGTAACATGGATTCCAACATCTGGATGCTATACGCAGGTATTATACTTCATGGCGTATGTTATGATTTCTTCTTCGTAACCGGATATATGTATACTGAAAAGAAATCAAATGAAAGGATAAAAAATGCAGCCCAGGGTCTGTTCACCTTTGTGACATACGGACTGGGTATGTTCATTGGTACATGGTTCTCAGGTTTTGTAACAACCTATTACTCTGTTAACCAGGTTTACCAGTGGAAAAACATCTGGTTTGTCCCTGCTTACATTGCAGTGGTAGTTCTGATCTGTTTCATCTTCTTCTTTAAAGAGAAGAAACAGATTGAAATTGCTGAATGATAAATAAGGAAATAAGGAAATATGATTGTCACCTGTGTATATATTCATGTTAAAGCCGAGGCACTGAACAGCTTTATTGATGCAACAACTGCCAATCATCTGGAATCGGTAAAGGAACAGGGTAATTTAAGATTCGATCTGATTCAGCAGTCAGATGATCCTCTGAGATTTATGCTGTATGAAGCTTATGAAACCGAAGCAGCAGCAGCTAATCACAAAACTACACCGCACTATAACAGGTGGCGCGATACTGTTGAACCGTTCATGGCAGAACCCAGAAGAGGTGTGAAGTATAAGATTATTGAACCTCAGGATGCATCGAGATGGTAAGCTCTTTCAGGTTTGCCAGACTGCCACAGATAATATTCGGCTGCGGTAAGCTGCCTGAGATTCAGTCGGTAATAACCAATAACGGCCCTTCTGTTATTTTATTAACAGGAAAAAAGTCTTTCATAGAATCTTCTGATGGTGAGTTGCTCCTTGATGCACTTCAGGGAAAGAAGATAAGATATAAACATATTACAATTCCCGGTGAACCATCTCCTGAAATGATTGATCAGATCGTTTCTGATTGCAGCACGGATGAATTCAGTTCGGTTATTGCTATAGGAGGGGGAAGTGTTATAGATGCAGGGAAAGCAGTTTCAGCGATGATGTATAAAACCGGATCGGTTATTGATTACCTGGAGGTAATAGGTAATAAGGAACATCCGGGCACAAAACTCCCTTTTATAGCTGTGCCCACTACCTCCGGTACCGGAAGTGAAGCCACAAAGAATGCTGTTTTATCAAGGGTTGGGAAGGATGGTTTTAAGCGATCACTCCGTCATGATAATCTTGTGCCTGATGTTGCTCTGGTTGATCCTGAACTCACTATTAGTTGCCCGCCTGATATAACAGCTGCCAGCGGCATGGACTGTTTTACGCAGCTTACAGAAGCTTTCCTCTCTGTAAAGTCAAATGAATATACCGATGCCCTTGCATATGAAGGACTTAAGCAGATAAAAACTTCACTTAGAGAAAGTTATGTCGACGGAGGTAATATTGAAGCAAGGACAGGTATGTCGTTTGCAGCGCTCACCTCCGGAATATGCCTTGCCAATGCAGGTCTGGGTGCAGTTCATGGATTTGCCTCTTCAGTCGGCGGAATGTACAATATTTCACACGGACTGGTATGCGGAACTCTTATGGCCGTCTCAAATGAGGTTACCGTCAGAAAGCTCAGAAGGGCCTCAGATAGCGAAGTTGCCCTCAAGAAATATACTGCTCTGGGTAAGTTGTTTCTTGGCGAGAAAGGTAAGTCTGATAAATACTACACAGATGGATTTATAGAATATCTGCATCAGATGACACAGGATCTGAAATTAGCAGGATTGCGGGAATACGGCATTGAAGAAAAAGATATTGATATTATTTGTTCAACTACTGATAATAAGAATAATCCGGCTAAATTAGATGCAGTTGATCTTGCTGAAATTTTAACAAGAAGGCTTGACTAAAATATACCTGAAAATAATTGTAACTAACCCAACCAATATGAAAACAAAGACCATTTTTACAATTCTTGTATTCCTTGCAACACTATTCACACCTCAGTTTGCAAATGCCCAGCTTCCAAAAGAAACGGAAGCTCAGAAAGCCCAAAGGATGAAGTGGTGGACCGATGCCAGGTTTGGCATGTTTATCCACTGGGGTTTATATGCTTTACCGGCCCGTCACGAATGGGTGAAGAATGCAGAGCGCATGACTAATGAGCAGTATCAGAAGTACTTCGAGATGTTCAATCCCGATATGTACGATCCCCATGAATGGGCAAAAATGGCGAAAGCTGCCGGTATGAAATATGTTGTCCTTACAGCAAAACATCATGAGGGATTCTGCCTCTTCGATTCTAAGTTTACAGATTACAAATCTACTAATACACCTTATGGTAAAGACCTTATTAAGGAATATGTTGAGGCTTTCAGGGCAGAAGGACTCAAGGTAGGTTTCTATTACTCATTAATAGACTGGCATCATCCCGATTATACTATCGACAGTAATCATCCCCAGCGTCAGACATCAGATACTGCTTATATCAGACTGAACAAGGGAAAGGATATGAAGAAGTATCAGGAATATATGAAAAATCAGGTTCGTGAATTGCTAACCAACTATGGCGAAATAAGTATTATCTGGTTTGACTTTTCTTTCCCGGGTAAAAACGGCAAGGGACGTGCTGACTGGGATTCTGAAAACCTGTTAAAACTTGCCCGCTCCCTTCAGCCGGGCATAATCGTTGACGATCGTCTCGACCTGCGCGATGTTGAAGGCGGCTGGGATTTTACTACACCTGAACAGGTTAAGGTAGCAAAGTGGCCTGAGATAAATGGCAAAAGAGTTGCATGGGAGACATGCCAGACATTCTCCGGCTCATGGGGCTACTATCGTGATGAGAATACCTGGAAAAGCCAGGCACAGCTTCTTGAACTTCTCATAGAATCGGTGAGTAAAGGCGGTAACCTTCTGTTGAATGTTGGCCCGACAGCCCGTGGGGTATTTGATTCAAGAGCACAGGACAGACTTACGGGTATGGGACAGTGGATGAAATACAATAACAGATCGATATACGGATGTACTGAAGCTCCTCCTACTGAATTTAAAGTTCCGGCCAATACACTTCTTACATATAATCCTGTTACCCGAAGGCTATATGTTCATCTTCTGGCATACCCGATGGGCAGCATGACACTTCCTGATATGGGTGATAAGGTGAAATATGTCCAGTTTCTTCACGATGCCTCAGAGATCAGGTTCAGGGCAGGAAGAGATGATGCAAAAAATGATCTGACACTATCCTTACCAGTGTTGAAACCGCAAATGGAGATTCCGGTTCTGGAGGTTTTCCTGAAGTGATAATTGGGTGATGGGTGCTGAGTGCTGGGTGCTAGGCGCTGGGTGAAGTTCAAGGTTCAAAGTTCAAAATTCAAAGGTGAAAGTGTACCAGTACCCAGTACCCAGGACCCAGCACCCAGCAACATTAAATAAAAATGATGCATTTGATCTTATGAGATGCTTTCTGGTATTATGTTTATTTTTTAGGTTTTTTTCCCCTGTTAGTTCTCAAAGTCCGGATTCCAATAATCACTACTTCATTGGTATTCAGTCGCATTATGGCTTTATAATACCTCATACCGAAGCAATTGAGCCTGTTTCGCATACCAATCCTTATGGATTTGAGATTAGCCTTAACAACCTTAAAACCTCTTATGAGAGCTGGAGCACTTTTGCCAGGTATAATATTTCTGGAGTTCAGCTCAGCTATTTTAATTTTCAGAATCCTGATATTGTAGGAAGTGCATACTTATTAACGGTCTTTACTGAACCTGTAATCAGATCCGGGGAGAGATATATTTTCTCAATAAAGGGGGGAGCAGGGTTTTCATACCATACTAAGATTTATCATGACACTGATAACCAGCTCAACAGATTCTTCAGCACCAGATTAAGTTATCCTCTTTATCTGTCAGCAAGATTTAAATATAAGATCAGTCCCGGGACATTTCTGACTCTCTCAGGAACTTATAACCATATATCCAACGGGGCACAGAGGATCCCTAATTACGGTATGAATTTCCCGACTGTTTCGCTGGGGCTGGAACGATTTGCAGGTGATATACCAAAACTTGATGATCTGTATGCCCCTCTTCGGAATAAAAAGGAATCAGGTCGGTATCTTGTCCTTCAAACATTAATGGGTTACAAGGTAGTTTACGGAGTTGATACATGGACATATGGATTCAGTTCGCGTTATACCTGGCAGCTGAGAACCAGATATGCCCTGAATGCAGGGGCGGAGCTGATAGTTGATGGTGGTGTTAAGAAGATGATAGAGATTGAAGGACTGGATAAGGATAATAAAAGAATTGCAGTCATTGGCGGACAGGATTTTTTACTTGGTAAAGCAGTCTTTACCCAATACCTCGGAGTATATTTATATTCCCCGTACAAAGCAAAACATCCTGTCTATCAGAAATATGAGCTATCCTATAAAATACTTCCCAAAATTATGGTTGGAGTCTTTCTGAAAGCCCATACCAGCGATGCGGAGCTTTTCGGGTTCAGCGCAGACTATATTTTAGATTGAGACCGAATCATACACCACAACTCTTTCCCACAAATCCTGACAATCGGCAATAAACTTCAGGTGTATCGGATGAGTCTGATAAATATCCTGATCTGCCCGGTCTTTAAATGTAGTTAGTAATGAATATGTGTAGGTTCCATCGATAACATCACGGCTGGTTCCTGCAGGAACTCCAAGATGATAATCGATAATAGTCTCAACTTTTACAAGAGCTTTCAGTCCGGCTTCAAACCTGGTACGGCCTTCAGGCGTAATAGGCTCTTTCAGCCAGAAGAAGACATGGTGAATAAACTGCTTGCCGATTCCTTCTGTCTTTTCCGGTGCGCATGATACTGCTGCAAGTACTCCTGCTCCTGCAATTCCTTTGACCGATGTCCCTATGAAGTTGCGACGTTTTATTGTATTGCTCATAGATAGTCTAGCTTTTTCCAATCATTTTATTAAATAGTGCAAGCTGTTCTTTCATAGCGACGACCCTGTCAGCTGGTGCGGTGCGGGCTTCAAGAAGAATCCATCCTTTGTAGTTGATTCCGTTAAAGAGGTCGAAAAGCTGCTGATAAGGATAATTGCCTTCGTTAAGTTCGCGGATATGCACTGTATCGCCAAACCATTTTTTTACACTGTTAAAGTTAGCCTCAAGTCCCGGAGGAAGCAGATCCTGATCATTGCAGTTCCAGCACATTACAACATTTTTTTCGGTAACCTGTTCGAAGATAGCTTTCATATTAGGTATTTCCTGTGTCAGGTTGCCATGAACCTCAACACGAACAAGCTGACCATAATCTTTGGCATACTTGCCAACCTCATTAAGTGAAGCGGCAATCTGTGCTATTGTCTTCTCTTTTGATACCTCAGCCGGTAAATTATTCGGTTTTACCTTGATGCCTGTTGCACCTATATCTTTGCACAGCTTTATATATTCTTTTGTTTGTTCTATGTTCTCACGGAGTTTGGCCTGATCAGGATTATGATATTCGAAGTTTGCTCCATAACCAAGGCACTTCACCTTACTATCGGCAAATCTTTTCTTTACTTCGGCACGCTGTGCAGCATTAAGGTTTGTTTCAACCTTATGCGAATGCTGAGTCCGAAGTTCTAAACCAAGGTACCCTGCTTTTTCACAATTTGTAATAAGAGTCGGAAGATCCCAGTCCTGTCCCCACAGATATGTACAGAGACCAAGTTTCATGTCTCCGGCAGGAACTGAATTCATAAACTCCGGCATATTTTTAAATGCGGCCAATCCTATTCCGGCCATTAAACTACCTTGCAGGAAGTCGCGACGAGAGATATTACTTTTCATAAAATTGAGAATTTAGTTTATACGAAGATAGTAAAAATGTAAAATGAAAATTTTATCTGTGCATTTACAGTTAAAACTTCTAAATTTGAAGAATTATAGACCTGTACCGTATGGAAATCATTCTTTATATACTCGCCGGATCATTTATTGGCGCTCTGGTAGCTTATCTGGTAACAAAATCTGTTTTAATTGGTCAGCACCAGCGTAATATTGTTGCAAAACTTGAGGAGATAAATGTGTTAAACAGGGAAAACGGTGCCCTGAAAGCGAAGGTTGAGGCACAGGCTAATAGTCTTGAAGAAGTAAGAAAAGCGATGGTAGATACTTTTAAATCGGCCGCCTCTGATGCGCTTACGCAGAATAATAAGCAATTTCTTGATCTGGCGAAAACACAGCTTGAGACTCAGGTAAAAGGGGCGGAAGGTGATCTTGATAAGAGGAAGACAGCTATAGAGGAGATGCTCAAGCCGGTAAAAGAATCGATAGACAGTTATAAGAAAAGAATAGAGGAGCTGGAAAAGGGATCTGAAAAAACGTTCGGGCAGGTCACTGAAATGCTCTCCAATATTCAGGCTACAAATACCAGTTTGCAAAAGGAAACAACCGCACTTGTAAATGCTCTGAGGAATCCCAGAGTCAGAGGCAAATGGGGAGAGATTGGCCTGAAACGTGTTGTTGAATTTTCGGGACTCTCAGCACATTGCGATTTCTATGAACAGGTTTATTCAGAGGGGGAGGATTCTGTATTAAAACCCGATATGATAATTAATCTTCCGGGGAACAGTCATGTTGTTGTTGATTCCAAACTACCTCTGGATGCTTATCTTCAGGCACTTGAAACAGATGACGAAACATCAAGGAATATATTGTTTGCCAAGCATGCCAAAGATCTGAGGGATCACATAAACAAACTGAGTAAAAAGCAGTACTGGTCTCAGTTTGAGAATACCCCTGATTTTGTTGTATTATATATGGAAGTGGAATCTGCTCTGAACGTTGCCCTGATGACAGATAAAACTCTGTTGCAGGATGCAATGAATAATAAGATAATTCTTGCCACACCTACCACACTTATAGTTGTCCTGAAATCGGTTGCCATGTCGTGGCAGCAGCATACCATTACCGAGAATGCCCTGCTCATAATGGATGCAGCAACAGAACTTCATGGCAGATTAAGTGTCTTTGCCGAGCATTTTGATAAAGTGGGAAGCGGGTTGAAATCAGCTCTTAAAGGATTTAACGATGCAATAGGTTCATGGGAGGGAAGAGTCCTTCCGGCCGGGAGGAAACTTGAGCAATTGAAAGCAACTGATAATAAAAGTATTTTGCCCGATCTAGAGATCATTGACAGACCAGTACGTGAATTAAAGAAATCAGATGAATAGTTTTCTAATTAATTAAATATATCCCTCATGGAAAAATCAGCAAAGAATTCGCGCAGGGAATTCCTGCAAAAGCTTCTGGCAGCTACCGCAGTAGCAGGTATCTATCCATACCTTGATACTGTTACAGGTAATATTGTAATGTCGGGATACAAGGGAAAAATGCCTGTCAGACCACTCGGCAAGACTGGTCACATGGTTTGCATTTACAGCCTTGGAGGTCAGGCAACAATTGAAACTCCCGGAAAGGAAGACCTGTCAGTGCAGATTATCAACAGGGCGATAGACCTGGGAATAAATTACATCGATACAGCCGCTGGTTACGGAAGGGCAACGGCTACTATTCCAAAGGCAGAAGCCAGGGGACATAGTGAGAGAAACATCGGACAAGTTATGAAGACCAGACGAAATGAGGTCTTCCTTGCTTCCAAAACTGATGACCGGACATACGACGGATCAATGAGGCTTCTTGAGAAGTCTCTTAAGAATCTCCAGACTGATCACCTTGATCTGTGGCAGGTGCATAATCTTACAAAAGCTCAGATAGCTGACGTAGATAAGTATTTTGCTGCCGATGGTGTGATAAAAGCCATGGAAAAGGCCAGGAATGAAAAGATGGTAAGATTCGTTGGAATTACAGGTCATGAGAGTCCGGCTATGCTTAAGATAATGGCAGAGAGATATCCCTTCGATAATGTTCTTGTTGCGCTTAATGCCGCTGACAAGCACTACGATCCTTTCATCGAAAACTTCCTTCCTGTTGCTGTTGAGAAAAAAATGGGAATTGTGGGTATGAAAATTCCTGCCCGCGACAGGATTTTCTCAAATGGGGGTATTATAACTATTAAAGAGGCAATGGAATACGTTATGACTTTGCCTGTCAGTACTGTTATTATTGGTCTTGATGATATCGCCCAGCTGGAAGAGAACATCCGAATAGCAGAAAATTTCAAACCTCTTACTGCAGATCAGATGCTGGCAATTGAGGCGAAGACCAAACCTTATTATAAAGATCTTCAGTTTTTTAAAGGGCAGTCAGAATGGCCGGCAGAGTGGTAGCCCTGGTCTTAGGACTGGTATTGATTGGCTGCAGGGGAGGACAAAAAGAGTTAGCCGGTAAAGGGATTGTAACAGAATTAAGTGTTGATAGTACACTTATTTTTAACGGAAAAGACCTTGATGGTTGGGAAATAACAAATTTCGGACCACAGGGTCCTGTCTATATCTCCGGCGATGCTATAATCCTTGGAATGGGCGAAGGTTGTACCGGAGTTACCTACAGGAAAGATTTCCCTGAAATGAACTATAAAGTTACACTTGAGGCCAAGAAAGTTGACGGAAATGATTTTTTCTGCGGCATAACATTCCCTGTCGGTGATTCACCATGCACTTTTATTGCCGGTGGTTGGGGCGGTACCACTGTCGGACTAAGCAGCATCAACGGAGCCGATGCTTCTGAGAATGAAACAACTACTCTTCGGAAATTCGAAAAGGATGTTTGGTATAAAATTTGTCTTATAGTTAAACCGGATACAATCAGGGCTCTGATAGATGATAAAGTTGTTGTCAATCTTGCAATCGGAGACAAAAAACTGTCAATCAGGCCTGAAGTGGAACTCTCGAGACCGTTTGGGATAACCTCGTGGAACACTACAGCAGCGTTGAGGAATATAAGGGTTCTTGAAATTGAAGAAGAATAATTTACCACGGGGTAACACGGAGTTCCACGGAGGAAGTACTTATGATAGCGATGATATTCAATCCGTGCTTTAGGAGGACTCCGTGTAACTCAGTGAGACTCTGTGTAACTCCGTGGTTAAAAAGTAATTAGTATTAAATTTTTGTTTATGAGGAAAATAATTTTTTTACTGGGATTAGCAGGTATACTATTCTCGTGCAAGACAAGTCAGCTATATCTTAATGTTACAGAGCCGGCGCCTGTGACTGTTCCTGCATATATTAAAAAAGTGGGGGTGATAAACAGAAGCATGCCTACTGATGAAACGAAAGCGGTAGATGTTATAGACAAGGTTCTTTCACTTGAAGGAGATAAGCTTGATAAAGAAGGTGCTATGGAGAGTATCAAAGGACTCTCCGATGAACTCCTTAACAACAACAGGTTCACTGAGGTAAAGGCCTTAAATGATATTGATTTCAGAACCAGTAAGCTGGCTTTGTTCCCTGTTCCTCTCTCGTGGGAGATAGTGGAAAAAATTTGCAGGGAGACAGGCACCGATGCACTTTTTTCCCTTGAAAAGTTTGATACTGATACCCGGATAAGTTATTCAAACCGGCCGGTTGAGATCAAAACCCCATTGGGAAAGCTGGCCGGACTTGAGCATCAGGCTGACATGAATACTATTGTGAAAACAGGATGGAGAATCTACGACCCGGCTTCCAAAGCAATCCTTGATGAATATATTTTCGAAGATGCAATTGTTTTCACGGGCAGGGGAATCAATCCTTTACTTGCCGCCGGAGCTCTGATTGGCAGAAAAGATGCAGTTAATAAAGTAAGTAATCAGGCCGGACATGGGTATGCAATGAGGATAATTCCTTACACATTAAGGGTTTACCGTGATTATTATGTTAAGGGAACTGCCAATTTCAAAATAGCGAAAAGAAAAGCACAAATGGGTAAGTGGGACGAGGCAGGTGAATTATGGAAGAGGGAAACTGAAAACCCAAAAATGAAAATCGCAGGAAGAGCTGCATATAATATGGCCATTATCAGTGAGATAAACGGCGATCTGGATTCTGCACTTGGATGGGCCCAGAAATCGTATGAAGATTATAACAACAAGCTTGGAATCAGATATGTGCGGATCCTGGAAAACAGAAAGTATAAGAATGAGGTGCTAAAGATACAGGAAGAAAGATAGGCAGAAAGGCAAGGGGCTCAGGGCACGGGGTGATCTGCTCTTTGCTCTGTGCTCTTTGCTCTTTGCTATTTTGTCTTCCGACATATTCTATAACATAAAAAAATCTTCCCCTTATTCAATTCTGTATAAAATAATAAGCATTACCTTCATAACAGAATTTTACAAACCTTTATACTTAAAGTTATGAAAAACATTAAACTGAAAAGTCTGTTTCTTGTTGTGGCATCTGTTCTGATTTCATCTCTCTCATTTGGTCAGGGTGCTGCAAATTTCTCTGGTACATGGGCTTTCAATGAATCGAAAAGTAACCTTGGTGAGGGAGGAGGAAGAATGGTTTCGCAGACTATTGTTATAGTACAGGATGCAACAACATTCTCACTCGAAAGAGCATTTACAGGACAGGACGGCACCGAAAGAAAAATGACGGAGAAATATACAATGGATGGCAAGGAAAGTGTTAACCCTGTTTTTAATACACAGAAGAAATCAAAAGCTGTATGGTCTGCCGATCAGAAAGTGTTTACCGTATCATCAGTACTTGTTTTTGAAATGAACGGCGAATCCACTGAAATTAAAACAACAGAGGTCTATAAACTTTCAGGAAATGAAATGACAATAGATTCTCAGTCAACTACCCCAATGGGTGAAAGAAAGGCAACACTCGTTTATACTAAAAAATAAGCAGGTAATTTCTCTGTGTATCTCTGTGCATTCTCAGTGTCACTCTGTGTCAGTTCTTTTTTAGTTACACAGAGTTCCACAGAGGAGGCACAGAGAACCACGGAGAAGAACCTTTGATTGATTAAGCTAATTTTATACCTATTTCATCACATATGATTAAACGACTTCTCACAGCTTTACTGTTTTTTTTGGCATTAAGTCTGAATGGCCAGAACTATCAACCAACCTGGGAATCACTTGATAAGAGACCGGTTCCGCAATGGTTTGAAGATTCAAAATTCGGCATTTTTATTCACTGGGGTGTCTATTCCGTACCATCATGGGGTCCCACGGGCGACAGTATAGGAGTTTATGATAAATATGCGGAATGGTACTGGAGGAAATTCGACCAGCCAGGGAAAGTTCAGAAGTATTTTAAAGAATTCCATCTGAAGACTTACGGACCGAACTTCAAATATCAGGATTTCGCACCTATGTTTAAGGCTGAACTTTTTAATCCTGACCAGTGGGCAGATCTTTTTAAAGAATCAGGTGCCAGATATGTTGTGCTCACCTCAAAACATCATGAAGGTTTTACTCTCTGGCCCAGTAAACAAAGCTGGAACTGGAACAGTGTGGATATCGGTCCGCACCGCGATCTATGCGGAGACCTGACAACTGCTGTAAAAAGCAAGGGGCTTCATATGGGTTTCTACTATTCTCTTTATGAATGGTATAATCCCACTTACCTGACCGACCTGAACAGTTACGTTGACAACCATATGATCCCCCAGATGAAGGATCTGGTTACCCGCTATACCCCTGATATTCTGTGGACTGACGGAGAGTGGGATAAACCAAGCAAAGAGTGGAAAAGTGAACCGTTTCTTGCATGGCTTTATAATGAATCGCCTGTAAAACAGAGTATTGTGGTAAATGACAGATGGGGAAGCGAAACCAGAAGCAAGCATGGCGGCATCTACACAACCGAGTATGGCCTGGTACACGATCAGGAAGGGGTTGATGAGGCAATTACCCGTCCATGGGAAGAGTGCAGGGGTATCGGAACTTCATTCGGGTACAACAGAACTGAAGGTTTAACTGATTATTCTACCGCAGAAGATCTTATTAAACTTCTTGTTTCAACTGTGTCAAAAGGCGGAAACCTGTTGCTTGATATCGGTCCGGCAGCAGACGGAACCATACCGGTAATAATGCAGCAGCGCCTGCTAGAGATGGGTAACTGGCTGAAAACTAACGGAGACGCTATTTATGGTACCAGGGCATTTATAACAAAGGAGACCGAATCAATTAATCCCGAAACAAATAAATCTATCTTCTTTACCAAAAAAAATAAAGATGTTTATGTTATCTGCCTCGATTGGCCAAAAGGAAATATTGTACTTAAAGGTCTGAAAGCCGGTAATGTAAAAGCAAGTTTGCTTGGATCAGAAAAGGCGGTAGTCGCCAAAGCTTCAGGTAATAATCTGATCATAACACCTCCGGATTTAAATCCGGATGATCATCAGCTGGCTTATGTATTTAAAATCAGTAATTTAATAGAGTAAAAATTATCTCGCAAAGGCGCTAGGACGCAAAGTTTAATTTTAACCTTCGTGTCTTGGTGCCTTGGTGGCAAAAAAAAACAAACTATGAAAACAACTACTATTCTTTTCTCAGCAGTAATGGCTTTATTGTCAGTTACATCCTGCAAAACAGAGGTGAAGGTTGAACCTGTTCAGAAGCACGACATTTCTGAGTTTCTCGGACAGTGGACTATAGATATTCAGGGCGGCTCAGTAGGCTGGCTTGAAGTTCGTAAAGAGGATGGCTACCTCGATGGTGAGATCCTCTGGGGCGGTGGTAGTGTATTACCTGTTTCAGGTATGTTCTTTGTTAACGATCAGGTACTTATTGTTCAGCGTTCAAATAATGTTGTAAGAACAAGAGATGAAAACAAGAATGCAGTCAAAACTCAGGTTGTTACTGACTGGCTCGAAATAGTGAAGAACGGAGAAAAAATTGACGGGGTATTACTGACTCCCCACAGAAATGGTATTGGCGTTGATTCAACCCTTTTCACAGGAACAAAACTCCCTGCACCTCCTCCTGCGCCTGACCTAGCTGCTGTCAAATTTGGCACCCCGGTACAATTGTTTAATGGCAAGGATCTTACAGGATGGAAACTGATTAATGAAAAGCAGGTAAACGGATTTAAAGTTGTGGATGGTATGCTCGTTAATGATCCTGTTCAGAAAGAAGGTGAGGCACACATATCTTATGGTAATCTGAGAACAGAACAGGAATTTGAAGATTTTAACCTGAAGCTTGAAGTGAATGTGCCTGCAGGAAATAATAGTGGTGTATATCTGCGGGGAATGTATGAAATCCAGGTTGTTGACTCATATAAAAAGCCACTTGATCCGCACAATATGGGTGCTGTATACAGCCGAATTACACCTCTTTCAGCTGCAGAGAAACCAGGCGGCGAATGGCAGTCGATGGATATCACTCTGTGTGACAGACACGCTACAGTTATCCTAAACGGAGTAAAAATTATTGATAACAAGCCAATTTTCGGACCTACCGGCGGCGCAATTAAATCTGATGTATTCTCTCCGGGCCCTATTTATTTACAGGGGGACCATGGAAATGTATCATACCGGAATATTGTGCTCACTCCGATTGTCAAATAGAAACATACTTTGTAAACCAACCAGGGATTAATAAATTTCATGCTCAAATACAGGTTAACATTTCTATTTGCTATTGTTTTATTCTGCTTAGTATACCTTCCCGGCTTCGGCCAGACAGACGATATTCGGGGTAGTCTGAACAAACAAATAGATCTGGATTTAAAGGGACCTTCCAGGGAGGATCAGACTCTGTTTAACGGAAGGGTATGGAGGAACCTGTATTACAAGGTGAGGGAAGATCAGTTTCTATATTCCAAAACGTATCTGCCAGGTTCAGTATCGATTGATGGAATAACCTTCAGGAATGTCGATCTGCTGTATGATATTTATACCGATGAGATAATCACCCATACTTCTAACGGCTCTTTTTTACAGTTAAACAAGGAAATGGCAGACAGCTTCTCTATTGTATTTGATAACACTAAAAGGTATTTTTTCAGGACTGATATCGACACTATTAAAGGATACAATGGTTACATGAATATACTGTACACTGGAAAAAGTTCTCTCCATGTTAAGTACAAAAAGGAAATAGAGTTGCTGGCAGTTGACAGAAAGTTTGATGAGTTCTATCAGACTCATAGAATTTTTCTGGTAAAAGACAGTGTCATAAACCAGATTACTGGCAAAAGAGACTTTCTAATGCTGCTTGAAGATGAAAAGACAGCATTGAAGAGTTTTATTAAAAAGAACAAGCTCTTCGTTTCTGTGAAAAAACCGGAGTCGTTAATTCCGGTGATTAGGTATTATGATAGTTTGAAGAAGTGATGTGCTGGGTGCTGGGTGCTGGGTGCTGGGAAAAAAGAAAATGATGATCAGGACTTACATATTTTTTATTTTATTATTTTTTTCTTCTGTGGTTCATTCACAGGAGAGATATCGTATTGACTGGGATTACAAAGACCTTTCTTTTAAAGAATTCGTTATTAATGCCGAGAAGCAGCTGAATGTCAGATTCTTTTATAAGGATGAATGGACAACTGATCTCAGGCTTGGTAGTTACCAGGGTGTGACTACACTTACAGGAGTACTCGATAATCTTTTCAGGGAAAAATCACTTTTCTATTTTATCGATGAATCAGGCAATATTGTTATAACAAAGACTTATGCCGTTAAAATAGATAATAAACGAAACGAGACAGAAGACAAATTTATCCCGCCTACTGAATATGCTGATAACGGCGAAGGCGAAAATAAAACAGGTAACACATTCGTGGAGATAGGAAACCCTGCCGACAGAAATAAACCCGGTAACGTTGTGGTCTCAGGATATATCACAAGCCGCGAGACAAAAGAACCAATCGCAGGGGTTACGGTATTTGTCCAGAAACTGTCGGTTGGAACAATTTCAAATGCTTACGGATTCTATACACTGACATTGCCGAGAGGTCTTCATCTTCTGCAGTTCTCATTCATCGGACTGAAAGAAAAAACTATAAACCTTAATCTTAACAGTACCGGAGAGATGAATATCGACATGAACAGTGTCCTGATTCCTTTAAAGGAAACTGTTATTTCAGCACAGAAAAACATGACACTTCAGAGGTTTGAGGTTGGTGCTGAAAAGATCAACATTACTTCATTCAGGTTATTGCCAACATCTCTCGGTGAATCGGACATAATAAAAAGCGTGCTGCTTATCCCCGGTGTTCAGTCGGTTGGAGAAGGATCAACCGGATTCAATGTAAGAGGCGGGTCTGCAGATCAGAACCTGATACTTCTTTATGGCGCTCCGATCTATAATTCCTCTCACTTTTTCGGATTTTTCTCGGCTGTAAATTCAGACATAATAAAGGATGTTACTCTCTATAAGGGCGGGATCCCTGGCAGATACGGCGGACGTATCTCATCCGTACTTGATATCGTTTCAAAAGACGGAAACAGAAAAGAGTTTATGGGAAATGCTGGTATAAGTCCTATTACAACCCATGTTTCAATTGAGGGACCAATCAAGGAGGATACAATTACATATATTCTCACCGGCCGCACAACCTATTCAAACTGGATATTCGGACTAATTGACAATCCGTCGCTTAAAAGGAGCAGAGCTTCATTCTACGACCTTAATGGCAAGGTTACTTACGATATCAATAAGAATAATAAAATTGATCTTTCAGGTTATACCAGTCATGATTCTTTCAAATTCAATTCAGATTCTGTTTACAGCTATGATAACAGTATTGTTTCGTTGAAATGGAGACATTTCTTTAACAGCAGACTCTTTACTTCTGTTACCCTGAATAATAGTTATTATACCTATAATGTTAATAGTGAAGATGTTATAACTGAGGCATTCGATTTATCCCATAAAATTAACAGCACTGGTTTTAAGACAGATTTCAACTGGTTTCTTGGGAATAATGAACTAAATTTTGGTCTCGATCTGAATAAGTACTCAGTTACCCCGGGGTCATATCTTCCTTCACTTGACTCATCGCTTGTGATACCTCATGTTATTGATAAGGAGAGGGCCTGGGAAGGCGGATTATATATTGAAGACAAAATAACTCTGAACAGCTTTATGTCGGTGAATCTCGGAATGAGGTTATCTGGTTTTGCTGCCTACGGCAAAAATGAAGTAATGATCTACGATCCTGATTTGCCAAGAACCAGATCTAGCATAATTGATACTATCAGCTATTCAGAAAATGGAGTCTCTGCCCGGTATGCCGGACCTGAGTTCCGGATCTCGATGAATTTCAGGGTCTCTGACAGAAATTCATTCAAGATAAATTATAACAGGACAAGGCAATATCTGCATCTGCTGTCAAACTCAACCTCAATATCTCCTACCGACACATGGAAGCTTAGCGATTATTATCTTAAACCTCAGATTGGCGACCAGTTCGCGGTTGGATTCTACAGGATGCTCTTTAATTCGGGCTTTGAAACCTCTGCAGAGCTTTACTACAAGGAAATCAAAAACATGCTCGATTTTAAGGGAGGAACCAAGCTGATAATGAATGAGAACATAGAGAAAGACATAGTAAATGTTATCGGCAAGGCATATGGTCTGGAGCTGATTTTTAAGAAAACAGAAGGTAAGATTCGTTATAGTGTAGGTTATACTTATTCACGTACATTTATTAAAAGCATCGGTAAATTCAGCGATGAGGTAATAAACTCAGGTAAATGGTTTCCGGCTAATTTTGATAAACCCAATGACCTTGTGGCTACATTTAATTATCTGTTTTCGAGGCGTTTCAGTTTCTCATCTAACTATACCTGGAGTACAGGGCGTCCTATAACTTACCCTGTATCAACATACAGGATTCAGGATAATCTGCTTGTAGATTATTCAGACAGGAACAAATACAGGATCCCTGATTATATGCGCCTCGATATTTCCTTTAAGGTAAGCGGTAATCTGAAATCTAAGAAAATAGCCAATCCGTACTGGACTTTCTCGGTTTATAATCTGCTGGGAAGACAGAATGTTTATTCAGTTTACTTTAAGAATGAAAGGAATGTTCTTAAAGGATATCAGCTTTCAATATTCGGAAAAGCAATTCCCTCAGTAACATTTAGTTTTGATTTTTAAGCAGGATGAAATATATAAGATTTTTAACACTATTTTTTACAGTTCTCACAATCGGCGGCTGCATTACCCAATTTATCCCCGAGACAGATGAGGATCAGGACCTTCTTGTTGTTGAAGGCTTAATTACTGATCAACAGGAGGTAAACACTATTAAGCTTTCACGATCATTACCATTAGGATTGAAGAATACTGCTAAGCCTGTAAAAGGGGCTATTGTAACTATTATTGATGACTCGGGAATATCATATACTTTAACTGAAAAAGTTACAGGTACCTATGTTACTGATCCGGCTAAGTTTCGCGGAGTGGTAGGAAAGAAGTACAGATTGAAGGTTTTCCTGAATAACAAATCGATTTATAATTACACGTATGAATCGCTCCCTATGGAGTTAAGACCGGTTCCTCCTATCGATAGTGTATATTATGAAAAGGTTGTTCTCAGGAAACAGGAAAATAATTTTAGTGCCATAGATGGCTGCCAGATCTATGTTGAGACCCATGATCCCTCTTCTGTGACGAAGTTCTACAGGTGGGATTTCAATGAGACATGGGAGTTCAGGCTTCCTTTCTCAAAACCTGTTAATAACAGATGCTGGATCTCGCAAAATTCGACTATTATAAATGTAAAATCAACTGCAATCCTGGCTGAAGATAAAATTAAACGCTATCCGTTGCATTTTATAGCTAATGAGACTGACAGACTGAAATTAAGGTATTCTATTCTGGTAAACCAGTATTCTGTAACAGAAGATGAATTTGAATACTGGCAAAAGCTTCAGAACATAACAGAAGAAGTAGGCAGTCTGTACGATATTACACCTGCAGCAGTGCCAAGTAATGTCTATTGCGTTGATAATCCCGCAGAGAAGGTTCTTGGGTATTTCAGTGTTTCCTCCAAAAGCTCAAAAAGAATATTTATTAAAGATTATTTCGCCGGGGTAATTAATCTTTATACAGATTGTGTATCTGATACTTTATACGGAAATCAGCCAATACCCGGCTTGAACTCAAGTGTCTGGATTCTCGAAAACTATGAGGCACCTAATTACAACCCGCCCTATAAAGTACTTACAGCAACAAGGGGTTGTGCCGATTGTACAACAAGAGGTGTAATAACAGAACCGGCTTTCTGGAGAGAAAGTAAATAGATATAAAGAATGAAAAGACCTTTAATGATACGATTCTATAAATCAGGACTTGCCTTACTTTTAATGCTTCTTATTTTCAGGAGTATGAGTGCGCAGACAGATGCTGATATTAAAGGTACTATCACTGCAAAGTTTCTAAAGTATTGTAAAGAATTGCCGCGTCAGGAGATCTTCGTGCACACCGACAGACAGTCGTTCATTGCCGGCGAAGATATATGGTTCAGTATCTATCTGTTTGACAGGAAGACAAACGGGCCGCAGGTTCAGGAAAAGATTGCTTATATCGAAATCTTAAATGCTGAAAACCGGCCGGTTGCTCAGAAAAGGATCATTATGGAGAATGGAACCGGACCCGGACAGATATCGCTTCCCGACACACTGAGTTCAGGTACCTATACTTTAAGGGCGTACACCAACTGGATGAAGAATTTTATGCCTGTGAACTGCTATATGGAAGAATTGACAATTTATAATTCATTCAGGAATCAGGCCTTCATTTATAAATCTTACAGGGATACTGAAAGTTCTGTTAATAAAATAACAGTGCCCGGTGCGGACGGACTTCAGCTGGAAGTTAATAACCTGATGCCTGAGAATGTTGAATTAGTAATTACAACCAGTGACAGATACCGCGCAGAAAACAGGAATACTTTCTTTCTGTTTATTCAGACCCGTGGAAAAATTGACCATTTCGCCACTGAAAAAGCATTAACGCAAAAAACTGTTCTGACGTTCCCAAAAAGCCTTCTGACTGCCGGCATAAACCAGATTACAATCTTTGATGCAGCGGGTCAGGTTATGAAGGAAAGGCTGATATACACTCCTGAACCGCCCGTAAATAGCATAACTTTTTCTTCTTCTTCTCAGGTCAAAACCAGAGAGAAGATTAATGCAGTTCTTGAGTTGTCACCTGATCTTGTGAAAGAACTTCAATGGGCAAGTATGAGTATCTCGGTGATTCCGGAGCAATCGGAAAAAAACAAGATAGAAATGTCTGACTATATGGTTTTTGCAAGTGAATTTGGAATAAAACCACTTACTCTTTTGCAGAAAAAAAGTCTTTCGGAATTGTCAGTCTTGCAGATTGATAGCTTATTATTAACAGTCAGCAGCAACTGGATCGACTGGGATAAAATATTGTCAGATGAGGTTAGTATTATGAGATATAAGCCTGAAACAGAGTATCATTATCTTTCAGGCAGACTAATTAAAAAGAATTCATCACCCTCAGATTCTGGTAAATATGTCTATATGTCTGTCCCCGGAAAAGTTGCCCGGTTTCAGTATGCGAAGACAGATGATGAATCAGGATTCAGTATGAAGGTAAGGATCGACGACAGGGTTAAGGATTTTGTCATCCAGCCCGGTGATCCTGAAAATATTGCAAGCACCAAGATAGAATCTTCATTCTCTGAAAAGTATATGCCTTCGGTTCCGTTTTATTCAGAGAAAGATGTTGCTGTACCTTCGTCTGAAATCAGCAGGATGAGTACAAATTATCAGGTAAATAAGATCTATAGTACGACATTGCTGGGTCCTCCTTTAAGTCAGACTTCAGTAGCAGAGATTAAGCCGAAACGATTTTATGGAAAACCCGACATCTCGCTGGTAATGGATGATTATATTAAGTTACCGGTAATGGAGGAAGTCTTTTTTGAACTTATCCCAGGTGCAACACTCAGAAAGAAAAAGACCGGATATGAAATTTCAGTCTTTGATCCTTCAGATAATAAGGTTTATAATTTTCCCCCATGTCTGATGATTGACGGTACAATTATCTACAATCCGTCATTTATTGCAGATATTGATCCTGAACTTGTTGAAAGGATCGATCTCGTTAAAGACAAGTACTTTGTAGGTGATAATCAATTTTATGGTATTATTAACATAATAACCAGAACGGGCGATTTCAGTTCTGTTACACTTCCTGAATATGCTACAAGGATGCAGTATAAAGTTTATGAGCCATGCTTCACATTTACAGCTCCCGATTATACTGCTTTTGACAAACAGCTAAGCCGTGTGCCGGATTTCAGGAATACCCTTTACTGGAATCCTGCAGTTAAGACAGATAAATCGGGGAAAGCTTCAATTGATTTCTGGACGTGCGACATCAAATCAAACTATGTTATCTGTATTCAGGGTGTTACTTCAGATGGAAGGATTATCTCTTATAAATCCGGAATACGTGTTGATTGATAACTAACAGATAGTAAGAAGTACTATGCCGTTAAAAAGGTTTTCTGTTTTACTCATAATCATTGCCATATCCCTAAATATTTCCGGGAGTTTATCGCAGGGATACAAATCTTTTCTTCTGTCAGAAACTGATAACTCAATTAAGCAGGATACCCTTCAGGAGAATCAGATATTATACAACGGAAGGATCTGGAGAAACTTATACTATATGGTAGATGGAGATCAGTTTCTCTTCACTGATTCCTACTTAAACGGCGATGTGATTGTCAGAGGAAAAAAGTTTACCGGGTTAACACTTAAGTATGATATTTTCAAGGATGAAGTTTTAATTCCGTTGAATACAGGAAGAATACTTCAGATAAACAAAGCTATGGTAGACAGTTTTAGTTTCTCATGGCAGAATAAAAAGTACAATTTTACGAGACTGCCTGCCGACAGTTCACTGGGTTATTTAAATGTACTCTATAAAGGAAAATCAGCCCTTTATGTCAAGTACCGTAAGAAAATTGAAAAACTGGCAGAAGGGGGCCGGTACGATAAATTTTATCAGACCAGCCAGGCTTATCTTGTTAAGGATGGCATCATTCATCCTGTTTCAGGGAGAAAAGACCTTGAAACAGCATTACAAACAGATAAAGTACTTATAAAGAGTTTTTTACGAAAGAATAATCTGAGAGTTGTAAAAAAATCTCCTGAAAGTTACATCCCATTAATACGTTATCTGGATACTATCAGATAAGAAATGCTTCAATGAAACCGATGATTCCCATATTGTTCTTCCTTATGCCTTTCTTTTACCCGATTGAGGCTCAGAACATGCAGGTGACACAGCGGTTAACATTTAAGGAGTTTGTGAAAGCAGTTGAAGCAAAACAGAAGATCAGGTTTTTTTATAAAGATGAGTGGATAAAAGATCTTACTCCGGTTAATTATTCAGACACTATCAAGCTGACGGATGTTCTTGACAATCTTTTCCGTGGAACATCGGTAAGATATTATAAAGACAGGTTTGGAAATATAGTACTTACGAAATTCTATGAGGTAAAGGTTTCTGATAAACCGGTAAAACAGGAGACTAATTATATTCCGCCAACAGATTATGGTGATTCGGGAGAATATAAACTTACCTCCGGGAACCAATTAACAGAGGTAGGAAACCCGGCTGAAAGGAATTTGCCCGGAAATGCAACTGTATCGGGTTATGTTTCTGACAGGGATACAAAATACCCTGTGGCAGGAGTAACAGTTTTTGTGCAAAAGCTTATGTCGGGTACAGTTACAAACGAATTCGGCTTTTATTCCCTTAATCTTCCTCGTGGGCTTCATAATATTCAGTTTTCATTTGTCGGAATGAGAGAAAAAAGCCTCAGCCTTAATCTTAACGGAACAGGAGAGATGAATGTTGAGATGAATAGTATGCTCATTCCACTGAAAGAAACAATTGTTTCAGCACAAAAAAACATGACCCTTCAGCGATTTGAAGTCGGAGCCGAGAGAATCAATATCACAACTTTCAGGCTTTTACCCACATCTATGGGAGAGTCTGACATAATCAAGAGTGTCCTCCTGGTACCGGGCGTGCAATCTGTCGGAGAAGGCTCAGCCGGATTTAATGTCAGAGGCGGTTCAGCCGATCAGAATCTTATATTGCTTTATGGGGCACCGGTATATAATTCATCGCACTTTTTCGGCTTCTTCTCAGCCGTAAACTCAGACATTATAAAAGATGTCACATTATATAAAGGCGGGATCCCGGGACGCTATGGGGGCAGGATCTCCTCTGTGCTTGATATCGAGAGTGTTGACGGAAATAAAAAAGAAACAAAAGGGAATATAGGCATAAGTCCGATCACAACTCATTTTATGGTTGAAGGGCCGGTTATCAGGGATACACTGAGTTATGTTATTACGGGCCGGACAACCTATTCGAACTGGATCTTCAGCCTGATACAGAACCCTGCCTTACAGAGAAGCAGGGCATCATTTTATGATTTGAATACAAAAGTCACCTATGACTTAAACAAGAAGAACAAGTTTGATTTTTCATCATATGTCAGTCACGATTCATTTCGTTTCAGCTCAGATTCAGTCTATAAGTACGATAATAAAATTTTTGCCCTTAAATGGCGCCATTTTTTCAGTACCAGGTTATTTATGAGTCTTTCCGTTAACAACAGCAACTACAGATACAATATATCAAGTCAGGAACTGACCCCTGAGTCATTCAGTCTCTCACACAGGATAAACAGTACCGGTTTCAAAGCTGATTTTAACTGGTTTCTGAAAACGCATGAATTAAACTTTGGAACAGAGACCAACAGGTATAATGTATTGCCCGGCAGTTATTTACCTCCAAATGATTCATCAATAGTGGTCCCCTGGTCACTCGACAGAGAGAATGCGTGGGACGCAGCTTTGTACATTGACGATAAAATTTCGCTAACTGATTTTCTGTCCGTCAGTGCGGGTGTAAGATTATCTTCATTTTTTGCTATTGGCCCGTCAAAAGTTTTGAACTATACCCCCGGATTTCAAAGGAGCAGATCATCAATAACCGATACTTTATACTTCGGGAAAAATGAGGTATCAGGCAAATATGCAGGTCCGGAGTTAAGACTCTCCCTTAATTTCAGGATATCAGGAAATAGCTCCCTCAAGGTCAACTACAACCGGACACGTCAATATCTTCATCTTCTTTCCAATTCAACATCAATATCACCTACTGATACATGGAAGCTGAGTGATTATTATCTTAAGCCGCAGGTTGGAGACCAGGTGGGTCTGGGTATTTATCAAATGCTGCTTAACAGCGGAATTGAGACTTCTGCGGAACTGTACTTCAAAAAGTTAACAGATATGGTCGACTTTAAGGGAGGAACCGACCTTGTAATGAATGAAAACATCATTGAAGATATTGTCAATGTAAATGGCAGGGCATATGGACTGGAACTTATGTTTAAAAAGAGTGAAGGGAAATTCCGTTACAGTTTGGGCTATACATATTCCAGAACATTTATAAGAAGCAGGAGCAATTACAGCGATGAGATAATAAACAATGGCAAGTGGTTCCCTTCTAATTTTGATAAACCAAACGATCTGGTTGCTACTTTTAACTATCTTCTTTCGCGACGATTCAGTTTCTCAACTAACTATACCTATAGCACCGGACGCCCAATAACATTTCCTGTTGCAACATATATTATGTATGAAAATATTCTGGTACACTACTCAGAAAGAAACAGATACAGGCTTCCTGATTATTCCAGACTTGATCTTTCAATTAAAGTCAGCGGCAATCTTAAATTGAAGAGACTTGGACGTCCAAACTGGACTTTCTCAGTTTATAATCTGCTTGGAAGGCAAAATGTCTACTCAATTTATTTTATGAAGGATGGAGATATTTATAAAGGCTATAAGCTTTCAGTCTTCGGACAGGCAATACCTTCAGTTACATTTAATTATGAGTTTTAGAAAAATGAAATCATTTTTTACTTTCATTCTTGTTTTGATTCTGATGAGCTCATGTATCTCCGAATTTTTGCCGCAGATAACTGAAGAAAAAGAAATGCTTGTTGTTCAGGGTTTAATTACTGACCAGAAGGGTGCCAATACAATAAAACTTTCTAAATCAATGCCTCTGGGAGTACGAAGTGAGGCCAGACCACTCGGGGGATGTCTGGTTAAGATCAAAGATGACTTTGGAAATGAAGCATGGCTGAAAGAATCTTCTCAGGGGACATATGTTACAGATTCTTTACAGTTCAGAGGCAAAGTCGGACGCTTTTATACTCTGCATATAAGTGTGCCAGAAGGAAATAGAATGATTAAATATGAATCATTCCCTGTTGAGATGAAACCGGTGCCTCCGATCGACAGTCTCTATTATCAAAAAACTGTAATTTCTGAAAAGACTGAAAAATTTGATGGTATTGAAGGCTGTCAGATTTATCTGGATACCCACGACCCCTCAAACAGTTGCAGTTATTACAGATGGGAGTTCTCCGAAACATGGAAACTCAGGCTTCCTTTCGATATTCCTAACCAGACTTGCTATATAACAAATATTTCAAAAGACATAAGTATTGAGAGCACACTGGCTTTCAAAGAAGACAGGATAGACCGGCATCCGGTAACTTATATTTCGAATCTAACAGACAGATTAAAAACAAAATACAGCATTTTAGTAAATCAGTATTCCCTGAATGAAGACGAATATAATTACTGGAAAAAGCTTAAAAATATAACAGTATCAGTTGGTGGCCTTCATGATATAATACCATCATCAATACCAAGTAACATAGTTTGTATTGAGAATCCGGGTGAAAAAGTCTTAGGATATTTCAGCGTTTCTGCAATTTCTCAAAAAAGGATATTTATTAAAGAAAAATTTACCGGAATGGTTGATCCATATGCTAAATGCGCTACAGATACACTTTATGGAGGACCCGATTATATTGAGGGTCTCGGTATTACTATATGGACTCTTTTTGATACACCTGCAGCTCCGTTCTCATCACCCCGAATAAGGATTTTTACCGAGACAAAAGGATGTGCAGATTGTACGGTAAGAGGGACTACTGTAAAACCATTATTCTGGATTGACGATGAGTAAGAGTTTAAATTGCGAATCTGTTTAAATGAAGAAAATAGTTAAGTTGGCGATTCTTTTTGTTACCGGGTTTCTGATCCTTGAGAATTCCTATTGTCAGATCCGGTCTGATTTGAATGAATCAATTAAGCAAAGTTTTCTTAATTATACCAATACAGTTCCCTGGGAAGAAATATATGTGCACTCTGACAGAGACGAGTACATTGCAGGAGAATACCTCTGGTTCAATATTTATCTCTTCGACAGGAAATCCTCATCCTTGTCGGAAAAAAGCAAAATTGCCTACTTAGAAATACTGAATTCAGAGAACAGACCTGTTGTCCAGAAGAGGATCATACTGAATAAAGGAATTGGTCCGGGCCAAATCATTCTTCCTGATTCTTTAAGTCCGGGAGTTTATACTATCAGAGCCTATACAAACTGGATGAAAAACTTCATGCCGGTTAACTGCTTTATGAGGGATATAAAAGTTTACAATTCATTTATTAATAAGCCTTTCAGGAATAAAACCAATAGCGGAAGCACTATTCGGAAAGAAAAATCAGGCACAGAATTTTCGGATGAGAATTCTTCTGATCTTTCAATTGAAGCAGACAATTCAAATGCTGATAGCCTTAAACTTTTTATCAGGTCAGGCGAAAAATTCCGGTCAGATAACAATAATTTGATTTCTCTTTTTATAGAGACTCACGGTTCAGTTAACAGAGTAAGTACAGAGAGGATTTTTTCGGATGTCACTGAAATTTATGTTCCGAAAAGCGAACTCGAAAGCGGAGTAAATCATATTACTGTTTTTAATTCAAAAGGTCAGCCTGTTACTGAAAAGTTTGTTTATAACGCTGGCCGGGATGGCACTGAACTTAAAATTAATTCAGCTGACAGTTGCAGCATCAGAAACAAAACTGTTATTGACATTGAATCAGCAGTTTCAGAATCTGATACATCAGGATTTCGGAACCTGAGTATATCAATAACTCCTGATACAGGTGAAGATGAGCCTGTGAGTATGAAAGATTACCTGGTTTTTGGAACTGAGTACGGATTGCAATTTCAGAACAGCATAAAAGATATTAATTTTTCAGAACTGAGTATTGAAGCTGCAAACCGGTTGCTTTCTAAAGTAAAAAGTGACTGGATAGACTGGGAAAAGATACTGAGTAATGAGAAGCCTGTTTTAAAGTACCGCATGGAGAAAGAAGATCATCTTCTTTCAGGCAGGTTGGTATATACCCCGCCTGTCACATCAGATTCTGTGAAGTTTGTTCTGATGTGCTCACCTGGTAAAGAGCCAGGGTTTCAATACTCTAAACCGGATGCAAATGGTTTTTTCAGCTTTAATATCCGTATAGATGAAGGACTTAATGATCTGATTATTATGCCTGATTATATCTCCGATAATTTAAAGCTTGTTATAGAATCCTCTTTTTCTGATAAATACCCCGATTCAGGAACCTCAGTTGATACGACAGGAAGTCCTGAACCTTTGCACATTCAAATGTACAGCGCTAATTATCAAATAAGTAAGATTTATAAAATTGCACCTTCAGGTGAACCTTTAGCTCCTCTTTTCAAACCGCTGGAAGCATTAAAATTCTATGATAAACCCGATATCGGCCTGGTACTTGCCGATTATATCAGTCTGCCAACAATGGAGGAGATCTTTTTTGAACTATTGCCGCGGGTCTCCCTGAAGAGGAAGAAAACGGGATATGAGATATTAATTGCTGACAGAGTAAATGACAGTCAATATGTTTTGTCACCGGTTCTCATGATTGATGGAGTCAAAGTAAAGGATGCCTCAGTAATCGCTGAGCTTAATCCGGAACTGGTGGAACGTATAGATGTAATAAAGGAAATTTATCTGGTAGGAACATATTCTTTTCCGGGCTTAATTAATGTTGTCACAAAGTCGGGTGATTATAGTTGTATCGCTCTCGATGATTACATGACAAGGTTAAAATACAGGGTGGCAGAGCCGGTCATGTCATTTCCCCTGCCAGACCATGGTTCAGTGAAGTCGGAAGAAGGGATTATACCTGATTTCAGGAATACATTATACTGGAATCCGTCAGTAAAGCCGGTACTTAAGGGCAAATCTGAATTATCTTTCTGGACTTCTGATATTCCTCTCGGATACATAATAAACATTCAGGGAGTCTCATCTGAGGGGAAACCTGTGTTTTTAAAAAAGCGTTTATCCGTTTTTTAGAACTAAACAAAAGAAATAGTATCTTTCAGAACAAATCTTAATATTATGAGCAGGACAATTAAAACCACACGCCGTACTTTTTTAGCAAATACTGGTATTGTAACCGCAGGAGTAACTCTTGGAGCGTCTTCATTAAGTGCCGCAAGTTATAACAGAATAATTGGTGCAAATGATAAAATAAATATGGGTTTTATCGGTATCGGTAACAGGGGCTCACAGCTTCTGGCTTCGTTTATGAAGCAGCCTGATGTTCAGATCGGCGCTTTTTGCGATATCTATGAGCCTTATCTTCAGCGCGACAGGAGTAAGGTAGATCCCAGATATATAAAGGATCTTGGAGTACAGATTCCCGGATTAGGGGAAACATTTCCAAATAAGGTTGAGAAGTATAATGATTTCAGGAAGCTTCTGGAGAATAAAGATATAGATGCAGTAGCTATTGCAACACCTGATCACTGGCATGCAATCCAGATGATTGAGGCTGTGAAGGCAGGAAAGGATGTCTATGTTGAAAAGCCACTCACAAATACAATTAAAGAGGGTCGTGCCATGGTTGATGCCCAGGCAGCAACAAAACAGGTAGTCGCCGTTGGATTGAACAGAAGAGGCAATACTGTTTATCAGAAACTGGCTAAAGATATACCTGCCGGGAAAATTGGTAAAGTCACAGTTGCCCGCGCTTACAGGATTAATAATATGTTCCCTGAAGGCATCGGTAAAATGAAAGCTGAGGCACCGCCAAAGGACTTTAACTGGGATATGTGGCTGGGACCAAGGGCTTATCGTCCTTACCAGTATAATATTGCTCCGTATAAGTTCCGCTGGTGGAATGATTATTCGAGCCAGATGGGTAACTGGGGAGTGCATTTCATGGATGTGATTCGCTGGATGATGGGAGAGAAGGCTCCTGTGGCAATAAGTGCGCATGGCGGTAAATATGCATTTCAGGACGATGGTACTATACCTGATACAATGCAGGTTACATATGAATTTGCTTCAGGTGCACTGGCTGTTTTCTGTATCTATGAGGCAAGCAGCGGAGGCCTCTTCCCGTATGGTGAGGTAGAACTGCGTGGTACAAAAGGTACACTTAATGCAAGCGAAAGCGGATATAAAATTACATCTGCCAAACCCGGACAGTTCCAGTCATGGAAGGATCCGATTAAAGATGAGTCCTATGAATCGAAGGATGAGATGCTTGGCGACGGCAGCAGTCGCGACAGTACCACAAATCTTGTAAAAAACTTTGTAGAGTGTGTTAAAACACGTGCCACTCCGATTGTACCCCTGGAAGAGGGTCATCGTTCAACAAGCTTTGCGCACCTGGCAAATATTGCCCTCGCCACAAAAGAGCGGCTTCAGTGGGATGCTGAAAAGGAAAGATTTACCAACAATGAAGCTGCAAATAAGCTACTTCATTATGAATACAGGGCTCCATGGAAACTTTAAATATCTGAGATTATGCAAAACAGAAGACAATTCATTTCAACAGTAGCTGCCGCAGGCGCAGCTATCCCATTTGTTTCGGGTATGGAGTCAATCATTCCTTCCCCGGCAGAAAGCAAATATCCGGTAAGGCTCTTTTCCAAGCCCCTTGATACTTATGATTTCGCATTTATGTGCGAGTGCATCGTAAAGTCAGGAATTGGAGGTATCGACCTGGTTGTCAGACCGGGCGGGAGAGTAGAGCCGGCAGTCGTTGAGAAAGAACTGCCCGAAAGGATTGCTGAGGCAAAGAAATTTAACCTTGTTACTGACATGATGGTGAGCGGAATTACTACTGCGTCTGATCCGTTTACTGAACGGGTTTTAAAAACAGCCTCAGCTGCAGGAATAAAATATTACAGGCTTGGTTGGTTTGATTATGATCAAAAAGCCAATATCTGGGACTCACTCCAGAAATCAAGAATAGTGATTAAGGAGATTGCTGAGCTTAACAAAAAATATAAAATTCACGGAGGGTATCAGAACCATGCCGGACCAAGAGTAGGCGGCCCCGTCTGGGATCTGCATGAACTGCTGAAGGATATTCCTGCCGAATATCTGGGAAGTCAGTATGATGTAAGGCATGCTATGGTAGAGGGTGCTAATACCTGGATCCTTGGAATGAAGCTCATTGCGCCTCATATCCGTACACTCGCAATAAAAGATTTTACATGGAAGACTGTAAATGGCAAAGCCCAGGCTGTTACTGTACCTATGGGAGAGGGAATGATAAACTGGGATACATTCTTTAAGACAGTTAAGGAATTGAATATCACCGGACCCCTGACACTCCATATTGAATACCCATTGCTTGAGGCAGGAGAGGATAAACTCCCCCTCACTCAACAACAGGAAATAATCGTAAGAAAGATTAAAAAGGATATGACATTTCTCAATACATATCTTGATAAATATCAATTAACCTAATATGTCTCTACATAACCGCCGCGACTTTGTAAAACTTGGAATGTTAGCCTCCGGAGCTGCACTTTCTTCCTCGCCTCTCGATTTTCTTGCATCCCGGCCGGCAGAATCAGCATCTAAGTCAATCAGAATCACAAGGGTAAGTTCCAACTTTGAGAGGGAGCCATTAATACGCCCTTTCGGATTCAAAGGCGGTTACATGACTGAGATCTGGCAGTCGATGGCATACATGGAAAGTGATTCAGGCAATCATTCGATTGGATTATGCTCACAGAGTGTTCTGTGGTCCGATGCCAGTGTATTTGCATCACATTCTGAAAGCGGTGGCAATTCACTTATGTATGCAATGACAGAGCGAGCGATGCAAGTCATTGCCGGACAAAGTTTTACGTCACCTGTTGAGCTTTTGGATAAACTCTACCCTGAAGTTTATGAATATGGTAAAAAGATAACTTCCAATCCTGCTCTCAGAAAGACATTCGCTCTAAATGCACTTGTCGGAGTTGACAATGCTGCCTGGATTTTATATGCCAGGGAAAATGGAATTACAAGTTTTGATGGTATCATTCCTTCAGCATACAAACCGGCACTTTCTCATAAACATGATAAGGCAGCAGGAATACCTCTGATGGCTTATACTATTCCGATAGAAGAGATTAAAGCGGCCACCGGCCAGGGTTACTTTTTCATGAAGATAAAAATAGGTCAGCCGGGTACACAGGAAGAGATGCTTGAGAAAGATAAAGCACGGCTGACTGCTATACATCAGGCAATAGGTAATGTAAAGACTTCCCATACCAAATCAGGAAAGCTTCCTTATTATTTCGATGCCAACGGGCGTTATGAGAAAAAAGAGACACTCCTGAAACTTCTTGACCATGCCAAGGCAATAGGAGCTTTTGACCAGATAGCTATAATTGAAGAACCATTTGCCGAGGAGATCGAAATAGATGTATCAGATATACCAGTAAGGCTGGCAGCTGATGAGAGTGCACATAATGTTGAAGATGCCATAAAACGTATAGAGATGGGTTATAAGGCAATTGCTCTGAAAGCCATAGCCAAGACACTCAGTATGACAATGAAGATTGCCCAGGCAGCTTATGAACGAAATGTGCCATGTTTCTGTGCCGACTTGACTGTTAATCCGGTTCTGATAGAATGGAATAAGAATGTTGCAGCCAGATTAGCCTCTTTCCCGGGGATTGGAAATCTCGGACTTGTAGAAAGCAATGGTCACCAGAACTACCTGAACTGGAATACTATGATGACTTACCATCCCCGCAAGGATGCACCGTGGGTACCTGTTTCCAGAGGAGTGTACGAACTGAATGATGAGTTCTACAGAACCGGTGGGGGCATCTTCGATCCTATGCCGCATTACGAGAAGATGTTTGCAAAACCCTGACACTTTCTCAGGATAGATTTATTCAATCGGAAACTCCGGGAATTTTAAAATTCCTGGATGAGTCATCAAGAACCAATATCCAGTCGTTACCTCGTCCTGTAGATGGCGGAGTAAATTTCCTGGTGCCTGTTCCCGGAAATGAATCAAATGGTTTTGCTTCGCCTTTACGTGGATCGAACCAATATGCATTTATAGTTTTTGCTCCTATCTTATCGAGTTGAATCTCTGCACTCCATCCTGTGGGGAAATAGATAAAAGCATATCCCTCTCCCCTGGTAGCTACTACATAATCTGTTTCTGGATAATATGCCGGCACAATAAGTGCCTGATCAGGAACTCTTGTAAGAAATGGGCGTGATTCAATGAGCCTTCGGGCATGGATAAGATCGAATGCTCCGGGCAGATCAAGAACATCATACCAGTTGTTGCGGACAAGTCCCACAGCTTCTCTTTCAGGAGCCTTCATCTGCCATACCGGATGACAACCATATGTGTGTCCGAATCCACCGCTGAAAAGATTCCAGTACATTGCCTGCCTAACATCTGCATCATCAAACCATCCAAGAACATTAGGATTCCAGCCTACAGGATGATCTTCATAGCGGGGTTCCCCGTCGAAGCATGGCTTAACGGGTGAGAGGTTATAATCGCGGACAATAATCCTTTTGTATATAGAATAACTACGCTGTCCATGACCAGTCTGACACATATTAAAATCAAGCCAGCTGCTGTTCTGGAACCATTCAGATGAGCTTCTCTCCCCCCAGGGATGGAATGTCATAAGATGGTTTTTATCAACCGATTTTATTCCTTTTCCGATGGCATCCCATACCGGAGTGTTAGCTCCGCCGCCATCCCGGTCACCTCCGTTAATCCAGATAATATTTGGAAAATCTTTGTATCTGTTGCCTATCCACTGACCATAACTGAATGCATTTTCGCTATTGAAAATTTTAGGTCCTTTACCCCATGATGCCGGATCGACTTTATCTCCCCATGTTGGCAGTAATCCTATGAAAATACCTTTTTCTGCAGCTTTTTTTATTACCCAGTCTACATGTGAAAAATAGGCTTCATTCGGTTTAAGCGGATCATTGTCAATTAATGGTCTGTTACCCTCTGTATTCGGAGTATTAAGTCCATCAAGTTCAGCAAGGGCAACTGCCTGTATAACAGTGAATCCTTTAGCCCTCCTGTTCTCAAGATATTTTTCAGTATCCTCTTTATTAAGCCGGTGAAAAAGTTCCCAGCCTGTGTCTCCAAGGTAATAGAATGGTGTACCGTCTTCAAATATGAGAAACCTCTTATTATCAGAGACTTTAAGCTTTCCATGAGAAAGATTTACCGATACTCCTTTCCAGGGATTCTCCTGGGCAAATAATGAGTTTACTGTTATTAAGATAACAATAATAAGAGCAAGTAGTTGTTTCATAATATTTTTTTAAGATAATCACCAGCCGATTTTAGACATGCCATTCCATCCTGGACATTATCACGTTCAACAAAAAAGTGTTGAATACCCTGTTTCTCTGCTTCAATGAAAAGTGAAGGGAAATCAATTATTCCGCTGCCCGGACATTCAAAATCCATCTTTTGTCCGGGTGCCATATCTTTTACATGAAGCACCGGAAATCTGCCCGGATACTGCCTCATAACCGATAACGGATCTGCTCCTCCTTTTTTTACCCAGTATAGATCGAGTTCACACTTTACGAGATCACTGTCAGTATTTTTCATAAGGTAATCAAAAGGAAGTCCGGTTTCCATCGCAGCAAACTCCTTATCATGATTATGCCAGATCAGTGTAAGACCGTTTTCTTTGCAGACCTTTCCAAGGTAGTTAAGCCTTTCAGCGCTCTTTTTACAATCTTCAAGTTTAAATGGACCTCCGGTATACCATGGCCAATAAACAACAGCATACTTTACTTTCAGGCTTTTCAGATAAATCATGCTCTTCTTCAGTTCCTCTTCAGATGCCCTGAATTCGAATCCCCCTACAGGAAGTGACATACCGATCTCTTTAAGGTACATCAGGAAACTCTCAGCCGATTCTCCCAGATACTCACCAGTTTCAATTTCAGTGTAGCCATATGATGCAACTGTCTTCAGGACAGATTTCCAGTCCCCCTCAAGCTCTTTGCCAATTATGCCTGAAATAAAGCCGAAGTTTTTCAGTTTTTTAGTCCTCTGAACTGCGAGTGATTCTGGGGCTGCAAAAGAAACTGCCAATGCCGCAGCTGTACCTGTAATGAATTTTCTTCTTGTTATCATAATGTAGTTGTATTATTTAAAACCTTTTTAAACCACAGAGACACGGAGATCACAGATAGTCACAGAGTTGCAATGTGTCAGACTCCCCTTCTACCTAAACGCCATTGCGCCCTTGTGCCTTTGAGCCATTGCGCCTTTACGCCATTACGCCTTTAAATCTTCGGAAGCACCCACGGTGCCCGATAAGCCGGGGTAATAAGCTCATTCGCCGCTTCACTGTTTGTAAACCTGCTGTTCGCATCATCCCATATCAGCATTGATTCTCCGACTCTGGCAGCTATATTGGGAATATGAACATGGACGGCTGCTGCTCTGCCTGTCTCGGGCGGACAAGCGGTTTTATTCCGTGTTTTAATACACTCGATAAAGTTTCTAACGTGTTCACCGTGTGACTCTTTGCCTTCAGTGTATCTGATCTCTTCAGTCATTGGCTTTTTAGCTGTATCGTCCCACTCAGGGTATAGAGAAAGTTTGTTGCGGTCAACGAAGATTGTACCATTATCGCCGATTATTTCAATGCCATAAGGCATGTCATAAGGTCCTTTCTGCACACCTCCGGTGACATCATAATTAATTACAAAATCTTTGTATGGATAAATAACCGACATTGAATCAAAAGTCTCCCTGCTTCTTGGTTCGTGGAAGGTATTTCCTCCATAAACAAGTACTTTCTGAGGCGGACCGGTAACATTGCCTGCCCATAGTCCTATGTCGAGAAGATGTACGCCCCAGTCGGAAACAAGACCGCCGCCATAATCCCAGAAATGCCGCCATGATCCGTGAAACCTGGTAGTATTGAATGATCTCTTTGGTGCTGGTCCGAGCCACATATCAAAATCAACTCCTGCAGGAACCGCCTCATCGGGGACAATTTTATCTCCCGCACCATACTCAAAGTTAGCCCAGATATTTATCTTTCTCAGTTTGCCAAGTGAGCCGTTTTTAACCAGATCAATCGTTTTCTGAAAGATATAGCCGCTTCTCTGCTGCTGGCCAATCTGGACTACCCTGTTATATTTTTTTGCAGCATTTACCATAATATTACACTCTGCAATGCTGTTAGCCATCGGTTTTTCGCAATAGACATCTTTCCCGGCCTGCAATGCACTTACCATAATATAGCAATGCCAATGGTCAGGTGTGCCGATAATTACTGCATCTATATCCTTCTGCTCCAGTACCTTGCGAAAATCTTTATACAGCCTGGGTGACTGGTTAAACTTCTTTTTAACCTCTGCAGCCTTTTCATTAAGTACCGAATCGTCGATGTCGCACAAAGCAACACAATTTACACCCGGGTTCGACAGATGGTGCTGAAGTATTCCGAATCCCATGTTTCTGCAGCCTATCAGTGCGATGTTAAGGGTATCAGAAAGTGCTGTCTTTCCTGTATAGGAGAGTGCAGGCACAACTGAGGTCATTCCTAATCCTGCCGTTGTTAATGCTGTTCTTTCGATAAATTTCCTTCGGTTCATATTCTGTTATTTTAAGAAATAATCAATCTTTAAAACGATTCCTGGCCTCATTAAGCATAGCCTCCGTGGCTGTAGCCCCTGATCGCGAAGCTCCTGCTTCCTTCATTTTCAAAAGATCATCCAGAGTTCTCACACCACCGGCGCATTTCACCTGTACTTTTGATCCTGAATGCTTCCTCATCAGTTTAATATCTTCAATTGTAGCACCTTTGTAGTTGTAGTCTCCGTTTGGTTGTTTTACAAACCCATATCCGGTTGATGTCTTTACGAAATCTGCCCCAGCCCTTGTGCATATCTCACACAGTTTAATTTT
Source organism: Bacteroidales bacterium (assembly GCA_016709865.1). Taxonomy (NCBI): domain Bacteria; kingdom Pseudomonadati; phylum Bacteroidota; class Bacteroidia; order Bacteroidales; species Bacteroidales bacterium. The sequence continues at coordinate 1,445,666 of JADJLX010000005.1, read as the reverse complement.
ATCCTCTTCCTTTTTTACATAATCGGTCTCAAATATCACCTTAACAATAGCTCTGTTCCTGTGGCAGGTATCAGTTATTGCTTTAATCTCTTTCTCAACGTATTCCCAGTCACCTCCGAGAGCTTTTCCAATATTGATCACCATGTCAATTTCTGTTGCACCGTCATTGCAAGCCTGTTCTGCCTCAAATATCTTTACCCTGGTCGAACTGTTCCCATGAGGAAATCCGACTACACAGCCTACAAGGACATCAGATCCTTTAAGCAGACTGACAGCAGTTTTAACCGCATAGGGTTTAACACATACCGATGCCACATTGTATCTCTTAGCTACTGCGCATTCCCTTATCAGATCATCATCTGTCATTACCGGATTAAGGATAGAATGGTCTATCATCTTCGCCAGTTCATGTACTTTTATCATAATTAACCTTTCTAAAACAAATTTATCATTATATTTCTGAATTATTGCTTCAATTTTAATGACTTAAATTATTTAGCCATGGCAACAAAAAACCAAATGAACCGTAGGAAATTTGTAAGAACTACAATTATGGCAGCTGCAGCAACTGCAGTTCTCCCGGCTCTGACATCAGGATGTTCCAAAGCTCCTGTGCCGATGAAGCGTAAATTTGGTAAACTGGAATTCGAGGTCACTACTCTGGGACTTGGCGGTCAGGCATCGCTTCAGTGGACTCCCGACGATGTTGATCCGGTACAGATTATCCTGAAAGCATTTGATCTTGGAATTAACTATTTTGATACTTCAAATCTGTATGGCCCGAGTCAGGTCAATTTTGGCAAGGCATTCACGAAACTGAATCTTATTCCGGGACAGCCGGGTTACGATGATAATCTGAGAAAATCAATATTTCTTACCACAAAGACGCACCTGCGTTATGCCAGGGGAAATGGCGAAGTTCAGGGTGTAAATAACTGGACAAATGGTGAGCAGGGAACTCATACAATCGATGACCTTCATCGTTCTCTTTCACAAATGTTCGGCGATGGAAAGGGAAATTATCCAGAAGGGGCATATTTAGACATGGTTCTCTTTCATAACCTTAATACAAGAGAAGAGGTAGATGCCATCTATGAAGGATTGGAAAACACCGATCCTGCTGCTGAGCGGATTGGTGCTCTGGCTGCTCTTCGTGATTACAGGGACGGAACCAATCTGACAGGATTGAATCCAAAGAATGAAAAACTGCTGAGACATATCGGATTCTCAGGCCATTTTGATCCTTCTGTAAATATGTACATGATTCAGCGTGACAAGACCAATCTGCTTGATGCTATGCTTGTTGCGATTAATGCAAACGATAAGCTGATGTTTAATATGCAGCATAATGTAATTCCTCTTGCAATGGCAAAAAATATGGGAATAATTGGCATGAAGGTATTCGCCGACGGTGCCATGTACACAAAACCTGCTACCTGGTCGAATACCAAAGAACATGTTGTGAGAAGTGTTGGTGATGCAAACCTCCCAAGTAAGCCGCTTATTCAGTATGCCCTCACTACCCCCGGAGTGCACCTTGTTATTATCGGCATCGGACAGGTAAGTGATGCAAAAGAGAAGTGCCAGTTGACAAACAATCTTGAGGCGTCTCAGATATTACCCGACGGACTTAATGAATCAGAAAGAACAGCTATCGAGGAGATGGCAAAGAAGAGCAAGAATGGAATGACAAATTACTTTCAGACTCCTGCACTGGCACTCACTGCCCCCAGGGATGTTTTTGTAGTTGGTTCATCTGCTGACAATGTCAGAGATGTTAAGATTGGTTTCAGTACCGCATATGCATTTGATGCTCCATTAAGCAGGTATGAGATCTGGCGCGACGGTAGTAAAGTACAAGAGCTTCCGTTTACCCCTCAGCTTACTACAGATCCTATCATCTGGACGGATTCTGTAAATGATAAAAACCAACATAAATATATTGTGAAAGTCGTTGACGGGAAGGGAAGAGTAGCTGAATCATCTGAGGTTGTAACTGCCTGATAAGTATTAATTCCATCATTAATCGTTTATCAGTTGATGCGAACAAGACTTTTTATTTTATCAGTAATTTTGGTTTTTGTCACCTTAAAAGGTTCAGGGCAACAGTCGGATAATATGCCTAAACCTGAAATGTATTTCGGTGATACTTCCAGAACCGGAACCCCGTTTTCAAAAGATCCTCACGTGATTAAATTTTCAGGAAGGTACCTGATGTATTATTCAATACAGCCGTATAAGGATAAATCAAATCCAGTGCAGGGATGGGGGATCGGAATAGCAGAAAGCAGTGATCTGATTAACTGGAAAAAGACCGGTGAAATAACTCCTGCTGCAGATTATGAAAGCAAAGGTTTATGTGCACCCTGTGCCAGGGTTATTGACGGGAAGGTTCATCTTTTTTACCAGACATATGGTAATGGTAAAGATGATGCAATATGTCATGCTATCTCCTCTGACGGAATAAACTTCACCCGCGATGCCACCAATCCGGTCTTTTGTCCTGATGGACAATGGACATGCGGCAGGGCTATCGATGCAGAAGTAATTAAGTATAAAGGAAATTACTTTCTCTATTACGCTACACGCGATCCGGATTATAAGATCCAGATGCAGGGTGTTGCCATTTCTTCCGGGACAAGTGATTTCAGCAGAAGCAGCTGGAAAAATCTTTCAACAGACAAACCAATGCTTCAGCCTGAGCTTCCGTGGGAGAAAGATTGCATTGAGGGAGCCTCAGTTATAGAAAGAAACGGAAAACTCTATATGTTCTATGCCGGTGCCTATAACAATGCTCCTCAGCAGGTTGGAGTTGCAGTAAGCAAGGATGGAGTAAAATGGAAGCGCCTGTCTGATAAGCCTTTCCTTCCCAATGGAAAGCAGGGAGAATGGAATTCAAGCGAGTCGGGCCATCCTCATATTTTTCTCGATGAAAACGGAAGAACCTACCTGTTTTTTCAGGGGAACAATGACAAAGGGAAGACCTGGTTTATTTCAAAGACTGAGGTAAAATGGGATAAAATGGGCCCTTATATTCAATAATTGAATCATTCATTCTTTCAATCAATTCCATTGCATAATCGCCCATTGTCGGACCGAACCAACCCATAAGTTTCGATTCATAATGATCGAGATAGAAATATTTTCCCGGCATAATATACCCGATATAACTGCCATTGTACCCTGAGATTATTGCTTCATAATTCTTGCCTGCAAGCAGTTTCTTAATTATTAGGGCAGATTCCCCGCTGAAGTCACCCGGTGTGAAAACCCACATTAAATTGTTGAGGCTTAATGTCTGGAGGTAAACATTCTTCGGCAGAGGCATTAACCTGTTGCTGAGTCCTGATGTTATATTTTTGTTTGTTGTAAGTCTGATATGGTATTCGGGCAGATTAAGTTTGAGTGAAAGTGAAGAAACTGTTGATTTTTCAATCATTCTGATACTTTTCAAGTGCACTAAGACGCTGTCAGCCAGCGATTCTCCAATATATTTTGCATTATCAAACTCATCTCCTTTTCCAACAGGACTCTGGCTTCCGGTTGATCCGGCGCAGAATAAGGCAATATCAGCGTATGAGGCTTCTATTTTTCTTTGCCAGTATCCCGGATAGTCTCCGCTGATCAGCATGTTTGTTCTTCCAAGTGTTGTGGCATGAGAAGAGAATGATCCTATTACTGCTTTTCTTCCCCCGAATTGTTCTATAACAATGAAACTAAAATCTTTATTTATAGTCTCCTGGTTACCTGTCAGTCTGTTTCTGGTGAATGGTGAAGCATTAAAACTTCCCGATCCAAGTTTTGCCGGCATGAGGTCAGCCATAGCATTAATTACGGCAGCCCTGATCTGGCTGATGAGCCATTTCTCCAGATTCTTGTTTTCTTTTCCGGCAAAGGCTTTAGCCATGAGACCGTAGCCCCATCCGCCAATGCTTGAGTGGGAGTGGGTAGCGGCAAAAAAAAGCTGATCCCTCCTTATTCCTTCTTCAGATAATTCTATTACAGCTTCATCAATTATATTGGGCGGCATAATAAGGATATCGCCACTTACAAGAACAAGTGTCTGATTCCCTGTCTTTAATGCAACGGCTTTGACAAAGATACTATCGTGAATGCCCTCTGCAGGTTTTCCACGCCGGTTTCCGTATCCTGCCAGCGGTATTATATTCTGTTTTGCCTCTTTCTTCCTGTCATACTTCTTACTCAGGTCAGGAGTTATACTGATCCGTGCAAAACCTGCATAAAGTGTATCATTTACATTTATTATTCCCGGTTTCAGACTATCGAGACGTGATACTGTTTGTTTATAGTAATCTGTTTTAAAATATGGAGTTTTAACAACTGAGCAGCTGGTGAAAATGAGTAAAGGCATAAGCCAGAAAAGAAGTCGTCCTGAAGAGAATCGGTATAGCATCTTTTATTTATTTCAATGTTTTTCTTTTTACCACAAAGGTACACTAAGGTTTACACGAAGGAACACGAAGGTCTTTTTATTCATCTTTCCGTTGCAATTTAAAATTTAAATACATAGCTTATGACTTTAAATTTAACTTATAATTATGAAAACTCAATTGACTGTCCGATTGATAATTGTTATGATTTTAGTAAGTCATTATTCTGCTTTTGCACAGATTATTTATCTCTCTCCAACAGGAAATGACAGCAATCCGGGAACTGTTGATAAACCACTGGCCACACTTACTGCTGCCCGCGACAAAGCCCGGGAATTAAGAAAGAATTCTCAGGTCAGCCAGCCAATTGAGATTATTGCCAGGGAGGGCGAATACTTTATGGTCGAGCCTCTTTTTCTCAATCCTGCTGATGGAGGTACTCCTGCGTCGCCGGTTATTTACAGGGCCGAGGCAGGGAAAAAAGCTATATTCAGGGGAGCTGCGGAGCTTAAGGGATGGGAGAAAGTAAATGATAAGCTCTGGAAGGCCTTTGTTCCACAGGTTGCATTTTATAATTCGTATTTCGAACAGCTTTATGTAAATGGTAAGCGTGCAACACGTGCAAGGACTCCAAATGCCGGAGTTAATTTTGTTAAGAAAGTTACTGAGACGGTACTCGAAAAGGGCGGAGGAAGATCCCCTGAACTTGCAGTTCAGAAAATTGAACTTGACAGTTTAGACGCTAAGTGCTTTCAGACCTTTTCGAAGCAGGATTACAATGATGCCTTAATTGTGTTCTATCATAACTGGGATAATACCCGGAAACGGATTACCGGATATACAAGGCAGAATTCTTCAGTCTATACGGTCGGAGAAGGGATGAAGCCATGGAATCCGATAAATAGTAAATCGAGGTGGTTTGCTGAAAACTTCAGAAGTGCCCTTGATGCTCCGGGTGAATGGTTTCTCGACAGATCGGGATACATATATTATATTCCTGATGAGGGGGAAACTATTTCAAATACAACATTTTATGCTCCGGTGCTTAAGGAGTTTATTTCAATTCAGGGAGATCCTCTTACAGGAAAGAAAACGGGAGATATTAGATTTGAAAATCTTGTTTTCCAGATTGCTGGTTATCTGACTCCGGCCGATGGAAATGAGCCGGCTCAGGCTGCTGCTCCTATAGATGCAGTTGTTACCCTTGATTTTGCAGAAAATATAAGTTTTAGGAATTGTGAGATAGCTCATACCGGTACTTATGCTTTCTGGATTCGGAGAGCCTGCAGCAACTGTTCTGTTAATCAGACTTATATGCACGACCTTGGGGCCGGCGGTGTGAAAATCGGAGAGACAATAATCCGGCCTGATATAAGTGAAATCACAAACAATATCACAGTTGACAATAATATAATCAGGGATGCCGGTCATGTTTTTCCCTGTGCTGTCGGTATAATTCTTTTTAATGCCAGCGACTGCAAACTGACTCATAATGAGATAGCAAATCTAAGGTATTCGGGTATTTCAGCCGGATGGGTCTGGGGATATGCAACAAGCCCCTCGAAGAGAAATACTATCGAATTCAATCATATACATCATCTGGGGTGGGGCGAGTTATGTGATATGGGTGGCGTATACACCCTTGGTGCTTCAGAAGGTACCACCGTTTCAAATAATGTTGTCCATCATATCTATTCATTCGATTACGGAGGCTGGGGACTTTATACCGACGAGGGATCATATGGTATAGTTGAGGAGAATAACCTCGTTTACGAGTGCAAAAATTCAGGTTTCCATCAGCATTACGGAAAGGAGAATATAATCAGGAACAATATTTTTGCAATGAATATCAGAGGGCAGCTTCAGGCAACACGGGTAGAGGAGCACAGGTCGATAACATTTACAAATAATATTGTCTATTTTGATAAAGGTTCACTTCACGTTAATAACTGGTCAAAATTTAATCTGTTAACTGACTACAACTGCTATTGGGATACACGAACAAAAGATATCAGGTTCACAGACAAATCATTCTCTGAATGGCAGAAAACAGGAAAAGATACACATTCAGTTATAGCCGATCCCCTGTTTGTAAATCCTGGCGCCTTTGATTTTCATTTCAAAAACCAATCTGTGATAAAAAAGATAAAATTTGTACCTTTCGATTATTCGAAAGCAGGGGTATATGGTTCTGAAGACTGGAAAAAACTTGCAGTTTTTGATCCGTCGCTGGCACTGATGTTTGATGAGAGAGTACAGAGTCTGGAATCCAAAAAATGAAAATTGATTTCGAATATTAATTTATAAAATTTGCTGTTAATATTCTCATAATTGTTTACTTGCACTACCATTTCGATATTTAGGATTTTTGATTAATTAGTTATTATTCATGATTCCGGTTATGAAAGAAATCGTTTACAGATCGATTATTAGTCAGGCATCATTCGGTTATTCCTATAATGAATTATTAGCTGCCACTGATAATAACCCGGCAGATTATAAGATTATTGATGTCAATCCGGCATTTACGGAGCTTACAGGCATAAATCCGGAAAAAATTACAGGAAGAAATGCTTCCGATCTTTTCAGTTCAAAAGAAAATCCATTATTAAAAAATGTGGAACTTTTTAGGAAGGTAGCCATGACCGGAGCTTCCGATAGTATTGAATATTTTTCTGAATCACTGAAAAAATGGTACAACGTACATCTGGTATCATATGAAGCAGGTTATTTTATAATGCTCTTTGATGATATTACTTGTCTGAAGCATCTGAAGAGTGAGCTTGATAAAAGCGGTACTCTTATAGCCGAAAATGAACGTCTTTCGCAGATGAGCAAGACAATTGCTGAAAGCGAATTAAGTTACAGGAGTATCTTTGATCATGCTACCGATGCCATATACATTCTTGACAGAGACAGTACTTTCCTTGATGTGAATCCTGCTGCTACTATGATGTACGGTTACAAAAGGGATGAACTGGTAGGCAAGAAACCTGATTCAGTTTCCGCCCCCGGGAGAAACGATTTAAAACAGACATCAGAGTATGTTACAAAGGCTTTTGAAGGGAAGACACAAAGATTTGAATTCTGGGGCTGGCGCAAAAACGGAGAAGAATTTCCAAAGGAGATTATTCTGAATAAGGGAATGTTTTTTGGCAAAGAGGTGGTTTTTGCAATGGCGAGGGATATCACTGAGAGATATAAGGTAATTGAAGCGCTTAAGGAAAGTGAGGATAAGTACAGATCGTTGACAGATCAGTTGCCGGTAGGAGTTTACAGGACCACTATTGATGGCCAGTTCATATATTCAAATCCAGCTCTTGTAAAGATCTTAAATTACGATTCTGTAGATGAACTTCTGCAAATAAATGTCAGACAACTTTATCAGAACCCTGTAGAAAGGGAAGCTCAGATCAGGGCTTCTCAGAATTCAGCAGGGCTTATTCAGAGTGAGTTAATTCTCAGAAGAAAAACCGGAGAATTAATCTGGGTAAGGGATAACAGCCGGCTGGTTTGTGATAAAAATGGGATTCCATATTGTTTCGATGGCATAATTCAGGATATTACAGAGAATAAAAGATCAGAGAATGCGGTAAAAGCCAGTGAAGCTAATATTGTAGCCATAATAGAAAATAGTCTGGAAAGTATCTGGTCGATTGACAGGAATTATAATATTCAATATGTAAATGAAGTATTCGCAAGTGCATTTAAACAGACATTTGGTGTCAGGCTTGACAAGGGTGTAAATATTCTTGATTCCCTCCCCGCGAACCTCCGGGGCCTTTGGAAAGAAAGATACGACAGGGCATTTAAAAACGAGCATTTCCTTTTTGAAGACAGGATAGACATGGAGGATCTTGTAGTCTTTATTGAAGTCTCCATGAATCCAATTGTTATAGATAATGAGGTTGTTGGGGCATCTTTCTATGGGAGGGATGTGACTGAGAAAAAACTGGCCCAGATTCAGCTTCAGTACCAGGCTGATCTGAGAAAAGTGCTTGTTGAACTGTCGGCTGATTTTATAAACCTCCCGATAAAGGACATTAAATCGGCTATTAATGAATCTCTTATTAAGATTGGTAAGTTTGTCGGGGCTGACAGAGCTTATGTCTTTGATTATGACTTTTTAAAGAATACCGGAACTAACACTTTTGAATGGTGTAACGACGGAATAACTCCTCAGATTGATAACAATCAGGAACTGGATATAGACCTGTATGCAGATTGGGTGGAACATCACCGGAAAGGTGAACTGGTAAATATTCCTGATGCTAATCTATTGGAAGAATCTCCTTTAAAGCAATTACTCCGTGAACAGGAAATAGTGAGTCTTCTCACAATCCCTCTGATGAGTGAGGGCGCTTGTATTGGATTCGTCGGATTCGATTCTGTCATTAAGAAGCACATTTATAATGATTACGAAAAGCAGCTGCTTCAGGTTTATGCCCAGACTCTTGTTAATGTTAAATCGCGGCTTGAAAAAGAACAGAAGCTGATAAGCGCCAAGGAAAAGGCTGAGGAAAGCGACCGTCTGAAGTCCTCATTCCTCGCTAATATGAGTCATGAAATACGTACACCAATGAATGGGATAATAGGATTCCTTGAACTTCTCAGGGAACCAGACCTTTCAGAGGAGAACAAAGCTGCTTATATAAATATTGTAACTCAAAGCGGTCACAGACTTCTTGAAACCATTAATGACATTGTTGAGATTTCAAAAATTGAAGCCGGTGAGCTAAAAATAAATATCTCACCTGTAAATATCTCAGAACTGATGGGCTATTATCATGGTTTCTTCAGACAACAAACAGATCAGAAAGGATTGACTTTTATTATTTCCAATCAGCTGCCTGATGATATAGTAAGCTTTCAGACCGACAGAAATAAACTTGAGAGTATAATTACAAACCTTATAAAAAATGCTGTAAAATTCACATCATCAGGATCTGTTGAATTTGGATGCTTTGTTAAAGCTGATGATCTGGTATTTTATGTAAAAGACACAGGTATTGGCATCCCTTCTGATCAGATTGATGCAATCTTTGACAGGTTTATTCAGGTCGACCATTCGGTTACCCGTCCACAGGAGGGATCGGGACTGGGGTTGTCCATCGTAAAAGCATATATTGAGATGCTTGGTGGCAGAATCTGGGTAGATTCAGTTCATGGCAGGGGAAGTACTTTTTCATTCTCCGTTCCTTTCATCCCTGAAGCAGAATCAAAACCTGTTGATAAAACCAGAAACCATTTGCTGGAAGGTATTGATCGCAAGGCAACGATCCTGATTGTAGAAGATGATTTTTCCAGCTCCCTCTATCTTGAAAAACTCCTCTCGGATGACAGGGTTACAATACTACATTGTATTAATGGTTCCGATGCAATAAAGGTCGTCAGGGAGAATCCTGATATCTCAATAGTTCTGATGGATATCAGGCTGCCGGGAATGTCAGGACTTGAAGCAACTCAGCAGATAAGAGAGTTTAATAAGGTCATACCGATTATAGCTCAAACGGCCTATTCTCTTTCAGGTGACAGGGAAATAGCTATAAATGCAGGATGCACTGATTATATATCCAAACCGGTTAACAGAAATGAATTGCACAGGTTGATTAACAAGTACACCGGCAAAAATGGTGTAAGTTTGATGAAGTAGAGCATTATATTTTATAGGGTATCAAAACTAATTTGCTTGATCAGAAGTGGTTACAAAAAAATATAAATAGTAATTTCAGTATTATATTTCAATCCATATGCACGATAAACCAATCTCCGGCATCAACAGAGCAGCTTCCTGGCTCTTAACTGTAGTAAGAATTGCCATCGGCTGGCATTTTCTTTATGAAGGTATTGCAAAAATTGTTGCAGGCAACTGGAGCTCAGCTCCTTACCTTGCGGGTTCCAGATGGATCTTTGCACCGGTATTTAATGCGATGGCAGATAGCGCTGCTGTTACATCAGTTGTTGATTTTATAAATATCTGGGGAATGATACTTGTAGGTCTCGGACTTATTGCCGGACTACTTACCAGATATGCCAGTATTGGAGGTGCTGTTATGCTGCTCTTTTATTTTGTAGCATATCCTCCAGTACCGGGATACACAGTTGGTGTTCCTGTTGAAGGAAGCTATCTGTGGATTAACAAAACTCTTATTGAGTTTTTTGTACTGGCTGCATTTTCGTTCATGACGTCAGGTTATCACTTTGGTATGGACAGACTTATTAACCGGTGGAGAGAAGAGAAAGCCCGTAAGCCTGTTGGGGAGAAACCTGAAGATGCTAAGAAAGTTCTTGACAGACGTGAAGCAATAAGAGATCTTATTTCTGTTCCGGCCCTTGGTGTTTTTGCCTATGCATTATACAGAAAAAGGAAATGGGATAGTTACGAGGAAAAGCTTTTAAAGGTTGAAGGTATTGATGCTAATTCCAGTGCTACTCTTCTGAGTTTCAACTATTCCACAATCAAGGATCTGAAAGGTCAGGTTCCCAAAGGAATAATAAAGCACACAGGCAAAGATGGAAAACCTGCTGACTTTGAGCTCAGCCGGCTTATAATGGGAGGTAATCTGATAGGCGGATGGGCACATGCACGCGACCTTATTTATGTTTCCAAACTGGTGAAGACATATCATACTGATGAGAAAGTAATGCAGACCTTAGCTCTGGGTGAGAAATGCGGAATAAATGCTATTATTTCCAATCCGCAGATGGGAAGGATATTTCAGAAGTATAAGCACGAATTCAGGGGTAAGATTAAATTCATCTCCGATTGCGGAACTAATCTCGATTTTCAGAAAGGAATAGAGCTTTCCTTACTTGCCGATTGGGATGCTCTGTATTGTCAGGGCGAAATAACCGACCGCTGGACAAATCCTGAATGGAATGACCCTAAAAAGAGAACTGTTGAGGAGAGAATGGAGCTTATTAGCAAGGGTCTTGAAGAGATAAGGAAGAATGGTAAGCCTGCAGGTATCGGAGCCCACAGGATTGAAGCAATTAAAACCTGTGTTGAGCATGGTCTTAAACCCGACTTCTGGGTAAAGACCTGTCATAGTCATAATTACTGGTCAGCTAAATCTGATCAGGAATGGATGGACAACTACTTTGATTTTGATCCGGAGGAGACAATCAGGTATATGGGTACTCTGCCTGAGCCATGGATAGCCTTTAAAGTTCTGGCTGCAGGGGCAATAAAGCCTGAAGTTGGACTGAAATATGCCTATACAAACGGTGCTGACTTTGTTTGTCTTGGTATGTACGATTTCCAGATTGTTGAGGATGTAAATATAGCATTGAACGCACTTGATCAGGCTAAAGTACGGCAGAGGCCATGGATGGGATAAAGCGTATAAGCTTTCTGGCAACCGGATTGTGCGGGCTGACACTTATCTCAGCCCAGCCTTCAAAGCAACATCCTAATGTTGTTCTGATAATCACCGACGATCAGGGCTATGGTGATTTTGGATATACAGGCAATACGCATGTAAAAACTCCAGTGCTTGACAGATTTGCCGAAGAGAGTGTAAGGTTCAGTAGTTTTTATGTCAGCCCGGTATCGGCACCGACCCGTTCAAGTCTGATGACTGGACGTTATTCCCTCAGGACAGGTGTAAGGGACACCAACAACAGCGGTGCAATAATGTCAGCACGAGAGGTAACTATTGCTGAAATTCTGAAGAAGGCGGGTTATACTACAGGTCATTTTGGGAAGTGGCATCTCGGCGACAACTACCCCTCACGGCCAATTGACCAGGGTTTCGACGAATCGGTTATGCACCTTGGCGGCGGAATGGGCCAGCCGGGTGACATAACAACATTTTTCAGAGGCGACAGCAGTTATTTCAATCCGGTTCTCTGGCATAACGGAATCCGTGAAAATTTCAAGGGATATTGTTCTGATATTTTTGCTGACCAGGCTATTGGCTTTATTGAGAATAACAGTAAGAATCCGTTCTTCTGTTACCTGGCATTTAATGCTCCTCACACCCCGTTGCTGGTCCCTGAAAAATACTATAATATTTATAAGGATATTGATCCTTCCCTTGGATTTGAAAAGCTTATGCAGCCTCAGTTACAAATGACTGAAAAGGATAAGGAGGATGCCAGAAAGGTATACGCAATGGTTTCAAATATTGATGAGAATGTGGGAAGGGTTCTTAAGAAACTTGAGGATCTTAATCTGGTTGAAAATACCGTTGTGATTTTTATGACTGATAATGGACCGCAGCAACGACGTTACGTGGGAGGAATGAGAGGATTAAAAGGAACTGTCTACAGAGGAGGCGTGAGAGTACCGTTCTGGTTAAGGTACCCGGCACTGAAAAAATCAAATATTGACATTCAGACAACAGCTGCACATATTGATGTTTTACCCACGCTTGCCGCTTTATGCAACGCATCACTTCCTGACGACAGGATTTTAGACGGTGTTAATCTTGTTCCGTATATACTTTCTGAACAACGCAATACAGAGGAAAGATCGTTGTTTTTCTACTGGACAAGGCATTCACCTGAACTTTACAATAATATTGCTATTCAGAAAGGAAAGTATAAACTGGTCGGAAACACCGATTATAATGCCCCTGTAAGCAAGTTTGAACTCTTTGATATTGAGAAGGATCCTTATGAGCAGAAGAACATGGTTCAGGACTTTCCTTCAGTTGCAGCTTCTCTTAAAGCGGAACTGGATAACAGGTTCTCAGAGCTTTCCGGATCTGTCAATATGAAAGAAAAGATTTATATCTCCGCCGGCACTAAACATGAGAATCCTGTCATTCTGAACCGTAATGATGCCGATGGTCAGTGGGGAGTCTGGGATCAGGAAGAGGCATACGGAACGTGGAGAGTTCATTTTAATGAGGGAACCTATAACCTTAAGTTCAGATTTTTAAAACCCATACCTGCAGGGGGAAGAATGATGCTGGAGACCGGTACGTTTATCAGTCAGATGAAGAATGAAGCTCGCAGTACTGATGTGATTGAGATGAAGAATATTAAATTGCCAGAAATGAAATGCGGTCTCACTCCTTTTTATCTGACAGGTCAGAAAAAAATCATGCCATTGTGGGTCGAGATTGAAAAGACTGAAGAAATTACAAGACAACCATAATTCAATACTAATACCGAATGAAATTATTCGTTTCCGCAATTCTCTTTTGCTTTAGCTTCGTGTCATTTTCAATTGAAAGCAACGACACCCTGACATCAAAACTTAAAGCCGGCTGCACAATAAGTCTTAATAGTAACGGTATAGCATCCATTCCTTCATTTTCGCTCGACAAACCAGCAATTATGGCATCAATTACGCTGGCTAAGGGGCGGTTCAGCTATGATCCGACACTGGCATACGGGCTCGATCTCAGACCGTGGTTCATCGATAACTGGCTTCATTACAGGATAGTTGTAAAGCCAAAGTTTGAATTAAGAACCGGTTTCAATATCAGTACTTTTGGATCAAAGTATTTACTTGAAGAGGGATCAATCCATGAAGCACAGAGGTATTTCGCCTTTGAAGTGTCGGGCACATATAAACTGACATCAAAGAGTTCTCTGTCATTGTCTTACTGGAATGACAGGGGACAGGAGCCTGGTACTATTAAGGGACATTTTTTCTGCATTGTTGGAGACCGGTCTGAAATAATGTTAGGTGAAAAAGTATCATTGGCGGCAAATGTTATGTTATTCTATATTAATTACACCGGAAATGAAGACGGGCTGTTTATTTCACCTAAGATTTCTTCATCGGTAAGAAATAGTCCTTTTTCTCTTTACTTCCAGTGCACACAGGCCATTCAAAGTAATATTGAACCGTTTCCCGGATTCAGATGGAATGTGGGAGCAGCCTATACTTTTTGAAGGGTAAAAACTTTAAGTCATGAAAAACAGTAAATTGAAACTCCCCCTTTTTATGTCTGGAATTGCTCTGTCATTAACCGTATGTTCAGGGGCACAGGCAAAATTAAAACCTAATATTGTAATTTTTCTTGCTGACGATATGGGATGGGGTGATCTGAACCTCAATGGCAATAATATAGTTTCAACACCTGCAATTAATGCCCTTGCAAAACAGAGCCTGAGCTTTGACAGGTTTTATGTTTGTCCGCTTAGTGCTCCGACAAGATCGGAAATGCTTACCGGCAGATATTTTTTGAGAACTGGTGTCTCATCTGTCACAAGAGGTCTTGAGAATATGAGAACAGGTGAGGTTACTATTGCTGAGATCCTTAAGGAGAATGGTTATGCAACAGGGTGTTTCGGCAAATGGCATAATGGGGGTTATTATCAGCAACATCCTAACAGACAGGGGTTTGATGAGTATGTTGGCTTTATGGTAGGGCATCTGGGATATTACTTCGATGCATATTATATGAATAACGACACTGAAGTGAAATCAGATGGTTATGCAAGCGATTATTTTACCGGTAAGGCCTTGAATTTCATTGAGAAAAACAAAGATAATCCTTTCTTATGCTATGTACCTTATAATGTGCCGCATTCACCGTTCCAGGTTCCGGAAAAGTATTTCAATAAATACAATTCCCTCGGCATAGATTCTACCCTATCGTCAGTTTATGGTATGGTTGAAAACATGGACGATAATATCAGCCGGATACTTGAAAAACTTGACGAACTTAAAATCAGGGAGAACACAATTGTTATCTTCTTTTCCGATAACGGCCCGAACACAAAAAGGTACAACGGTGATATGAAAGGAATAAAGGGATCGGTTGATGAGGGAGGAGTCAGGACTCCGTTTTATATTTCCTGGCCCGGAAAAATAAAAAGCGGTATCACAGGTCAACTTGCCCAGGACATAGATATTATGCCAACTCTTCTTGGATTATGCAATATTCAGTATAGTCCGGTAAATCACATAGATGGAATAGATTTGTCAGGAATTGTCAATGGGAAGAAAAAGCAATTCGACAGGTATGTCTTTTCGAGACAGGGCAATGCTGTACTTCAGATGTGCAGCGGATCTGTAAGGAATGATAAGTATCGTCTTGTGAGGTCTGTTAAAGATACCCTGCTTTTTGATATGATTTCAGATCCATTCCAGAAGAAAAATATTTTCAAACAGCAAAAAGAAGTAGCAAATACTCTTCTTTCAGCGCTTACTAAATGGGAGAATGAACTGGTTACGAAATATAAACCGGTAACTACTATTAATGCAGGATTTCCCAATGAGAAGAGTTTCAAACTGCCGGTTCAGGATGCTACTCTTTCAGGAAAAATTAAATATTCGAGCATTCATCCCAATCAGTCGCACACAGAAATGTGGAGCGAAAATGGAGATTCTATTTTCTGGAAGCTCAATATTGATACCGGCGGTAAGTACAATGTTGAATTACAATATGGCTGCCAGGAAAGTGAGACAGGGAGTAAGATGCTTTTCAGGACTTCGACCTCATCAATCCCGTTTACAATTGATGTGGCATACGAATCTGCAGTACTTCCGGAACGTGATTATGTGAAGCGCAGCGAATCAGTTGAAAGAACATGGTCGTGGATGAAAGTTGGAACAGTAACACTCAAACCCGGACCGGAACAGTTTGTAGTAAAGCTTCAGCAGAAAAAGAACAATGAAGCTGGCATAATAAAAGCAATAAGACTAATAAGAATCTGAATACCGGTATTATGAAACCTCTTTGTATTGCAGTAACGCTTCCTTTACTGGGAGTAGCCGGATTACCTCATAATCAATTAAATGCTTCACAGGCATTAAGGAAACCCAATATAATCCTGATAATGGCGGATGATATGGGTTATTCTGATATCGGATGTTTCGGGTCTGAGATTAAAACACCTAATCTCGACAGACTTGCTGAAAAGGGTGTCAGAATCACACAGTTTTACAATGCCTCCAGATGTTGTCCGACAAGAGCTTCTCTCTTAACCGGACTTTATCAGCATCAGACTGGTGTAGGAGATATGGTGAACGATCTTGGTTATCCTTCATACCAGGGTTATCTTAACAGTGAGTGTGTTACACTCGCTGAGGCAATGAAGCTAAACGGATACAATACCTACATGTCGGGCAAATGGCACGTAGGCGGAAAGCCTGAGGTACATCCGCTTAAAAGAGGATTCGACAGGTATTTCGGTCTTATCGACGGTGCAGGTAGTTATTATAAACCGATAGCTTACCGTCAAAATATGGCTCCTGTAAGGTGGATGCTCGATAATAAGGATTTTTACCCTCCCGATACAGGTTTTTATTTTACAGATGCAATTGCCGGTTATGCAATCTCATTTTTAAAAGAAGAGAAAGAAAACGGGAAACCATTTTTCCTTTATCTTCCCTTTACAGCCCCCCACTGGCCTCTTCATGCGCTTCCTGAGGATATTGAAAAATACAGGGGAAAATATATGAAAGGCTGGGATGCAATCAGGAAGGATCGATACCAGAGAATGATAAAAATGGGAATTCTTGATTCTTCAGTTAATCTTTCGCCAAAAGATGCGGCATCACCAGAGTGGGAGAGCCTTTCACAGGAAGAAAAAGTTGCATGGGATCTTAGAATGGCAGTCTATGCAGCAATGATAGACAGAATGGATCAGAATATAGGCCGTGTTGTTAATTATTTAACACAAGAGAATCAGATTGAAAACACCCTTATTGTATTTCTTGCAGATAATGGAGGGTGTCATGAAAACACAAGAACACAGAAGAGTTTTCTGAAAGCAAACGGAGAGACAGGAACCGAGGATTCCTTTGACGCGATTGAAATTCCGTGGGCCAATGTTTCTAATACACCTTTCCGGATGTTCAAACACTGGGTTCATGAAGGGGGAATTGCTTCTCCTTTTATTGCCTGTTTGCCGGGAACTGTAAGTGAGGGAAAAATTGTGGCACAGACGGGTCACATTATAGATATTATGCCCACTTTTATCGAACTGGCCGGTGGAAAATACCCTGAGAGTTTTAATGGAATTAAAATCCAGCCCATGGAAGGTGTTTCTTTAATGCCACTGTTGAAAGGGAAAAAACTAAACAGATCCAATCCCCTGTTCTGGGAGCATGAAGGCAACAGGGCCATACGGGATGGAGACTGGAAACTGGTTTCAGCATATGATAATTCAGCTAAAAAGTTTAAACAATGGGAATTGTATAATCTTGCAAAGGACAGAACAGAATTGAATGATCTTTCCATTAGTGAACAGGAACGAACCAGAAAAATGATTGGTGAATACGAAAAATGGGCTAACCGGGTTGGTGTGATTCCGCGTGAAACAATTGACCGAAAGAAATGATTTATGGTGAAAATAAATAGAAACTATTCAATTTCAAGAAAAGAGTGGCTTAAGAAATCAGGAACGATCGTATCAGGGATCCTGCTGAATAACCTCTTTAGTTTTTCATGTTCATCAAAACCTCCAAAGACTATACTTCTGGTCTCAGGCTGGCAGGATATAAATATTGGTGATATAGCACATACTCCGGGTTTGCTGAATGTTCTTGAAACATTCTTGCCTGAATCGAGGATTATACTTTGGAAAAGGAGCTATAGTGCTGAAGTTGAAGAATTGCTTAAGAGAAACTTCCCGAAGGTGAGGATTATTCATGGTAACGTAAATCCTGACAGCAGTGTTGACTCAGAGGATGTTAAAGGTGCATTTGCTGAGTCGGATCTTATGATACATGGTTCGGGTCCATCGGTGGTCGGAAAGACAAATCTTGAGGCCTGGGTTAAGTCAACCGGCAAACCATTCGGGATTTTCGGCACTACAATTCAGACAATAGACAAAAGTCTTGCGGAACTACTTAGAAAAGCCTCTTTTATTTATACCAGGGAGACAGCATCACTAAAGGTATTGAACGAGAATGGTATTCAAGCAAAAGCACAGTTCTTTGTTCCTGATGCTACATTTTATCTTAATCTCAGAAATGATGAGAAAGCCTCTGCTTTCCTCAATGATCAGTTACTTGAAGAGAGAAAGTTTATTTGTGTTATTCCGCGTCTTCGTAAGACTCCCTATTACAAAATTAATCCTGCTTCCTACTCGCCTGATCAGATTAGGGCTATTGATGATCTGAATAATTCAAAGAAGGAAGAGGATCACTCAAAACTAAGGGAGGCTATCATCACCTGGGTTCGCAAAACCGGTAATAAAGTCCTTGTTTGTCCGGAAATGACCTACCAGGTAGATATCATGGATGAGCTGATTATCGATCCTCTGCCGGATGATGTTAAACCTTTTGTACTGAAAAGAGGCTATTGGTTTCCAGATGAGGCAGCCTCTGTGTATGCAAAGGCATTTGCGGTATTGAGTTTTGAATGCCATTCTCCGATAATAGCCCTAAGAAACAGCACTCCTGCTTTTTATCTGCGTCAGCCAGAAGATACAATTAAAGGTCAGATGTATTATGATCTGGGATTGAATGACTGGGTTTTCGAAATAGAGCAGTCTCAGGGTAACCAGATTGCTGAAAGACTTATGTATCTCTTCACTAATTCCTATGAGACCTCCAAAATTTTAATGAACCTGAATACTGCAATAGAGGGATACTACAAAAAAGGTACGGGTAATATTAAAAATTTATTCCAATCCTGATGCCTGTTGAATAGTACGAATATATGATAAAAGTCATATTTTTGCTTCTGTTTAACAATCAATTATATCTTGTCCAACGAACTTAATCCTGTTTTTTAATACGATTAATAAGGAAAATGTTCATTACTCTGTTTGTACAGATGTCCTGAATAATTCGATTTAACTATAATATATTCACTATTTCTATTATTTTTGCGACAAATTATATTTATTAGGGCGTAATTAATAATAAATTGAAAAAAGGAATTACCGAGTTTAACAGAATCACAATAAAGGTTGGCAGTAATGTTATTACCCAAAGTGATGGCTCTCTCAACGAAAGAAGAATTCTCAGGATCGTCGAGGATGTTGCTGTTTTATATAAGCAGGGGATTGAAGTTATCCTTATTTCATCCGGTGCAGTTGCTGCAGGCAGAGGAGAGCTTATTCCTTCAAAAAAAACAAATGTTATTGCAGCCAAACAGGTCTGGGCAGCAATAGGTCAGGTTAAGCTGATGTCGAGTTATCAGTTCCTGTTTGGTAAATATGGTATCAGAGCCGGTCAGCTATTGGCTGCCAAAGAGAGTTTCAGGGACAGGAGACATTATCTCAATATGAAAAACTGTATTTCTGCAATGCTCGAGAACGGTGTGCTTCCTATTGTAAATGAAAATGATACAATCTCTATAAATGAGCTGATGTTTACCGATAATGACGAGTTGTCGGGACTTATTTCTTCAATGATGGATTGCCGGTCGCTGATAATTCTTTCAAATGTCGATGGCATTTATAACGGAATACCCGGCAAACCCGGTTCGGAACTTATTACAAAAATTGAAAAGGATTCAGAAAATCCTGAGAAGTATATATCGAATGTCAAATCGGGGTTTGGCAGAGGCGGTATGTCAACAAAATATTCAATAGCAAGAAAAGTTGCGGCTCAGGGTATTGATGTCTTTATTGCAAACGGAACACGAGATGCAATAATTACTGATATAGTACGAGGGAAGGATGTACCTTTTACACACATTGTAGCTGAAAATAAAAAGGAGACAAGTGTCAGGAAGTGGCTATCGCATTCCGATACATTTGCAAAGGGGGCAGTT
The DNA here is from genome assembly GCA_016709865.1 of Bacteroidales bacterium. Lineage (NCBI taxonomy): Bacteria > Pseudomonadati > Bacteroidota > Bacteroidia > Bacteroidales > Bacteroidales bacterium. Next base: position 1,425,637 of record JADJLX010000005.1, on the reverse strand, counting down.
GTAATAAATACTGGTGCCCGGGAAGCATTACTCGGGGAAAAAGCCACTAGCCTCCTTATGATCGGAATCACTGCTGTTAAAGGATCATTTAAGAGTGGTGATATTGTGAGTATTATTGATGAGGACGGTGTAAATATAGGACTCGGAAAATGTCAATTCGACTCAAAGAAAGCTGAACAGAATATAGGAGAAAAGCTTTCGAAACCGTTTATTCACTGTGATTATATGGTGATTAATGAAAAGAGGTGCTAGGTGCTAGGTACTGGGTGCTAGTTATGACTGACAATAACCCAGTACCCAGCAACAAGTAACCAGCACCACAAAAAAGGGAATATGAAGTATAATGATTTAAGAATTTGACTCAGACAGAATGGATTGCACATCACTTTTTAAAAATGCAGTTATTGCCGGCAGGAGCCTCAGTATTATGGAACCTGAGCTGGTTAATGATATCCTGCTGCAGATTGCTGATGCTGCAACTTCAAATAGTGAGTTCATTCTTGGTGAGAACAAAAAAGATGCTGATAAGCTAGATGCAGGTGATCCGAATTACGACCGTTTGTTACTGAATCCGCAGAGGATTGAAGGAATTGCTTCAGACATAAGGAATGTTGCTTCCCTTGGGTCACCTCTGGGTAAGATACTATCGAATTGTACAAGACCTAATGGACTAATAATATCAAGAATATCAGTGCCTTTTGGTGTTATCGGTATTATTTATGAATCACGTCCTAACGTAACGTTTGATGTATTCTCTCTCTGCTTTAAGTCGGGTAATGCGTGCATTTTAAAAGGTGGAAGTGAAGCGATTAATTCGAACAAGGCAATTGTGAAGGTTATTTCAGATGTCCTTGAACGAAATGGAATTGACAGGAACATATTAACTCTTCTGCCTTCAGGCAGGGAAGAGACAGTTCAGCTTCTTAACGCCCGGGATTATGTTGATCTTATAATTCCACGAGGGAGCAGGGGATTGATCGATTATGTTCGCGAAAATTCAGGTATCCCGGTTATTGAAACAGGAGCCGGAATCTGTCACACTTACTTTGACGATTCAGGTGATCGTGATAAGGGACGTCAGATTATTTTCAATGCAAAAACCCGTCGTGTGAGCGTATGTAATGCCCTTGATTGCCTGATAGTCCATGAAAGCAGATTGAAAGATCTTGAATATCTTATTGGTCTCTGCCAGGCAAAAAATGTTGTTGTATATGCTGATGAGAAAGCTTTTGAAGAATTAAATGGAAAGTATCCCGCTCCTTTGCTTCAGAAAGCAGATGAGGAATCTTTCGGAACAGAGTTTTTGTCGTACAAAATGGCTGTTAAAACTGTCGCATCATTTGATGAAGCATTGTTCCACATTAACAAATTCGGATCAAAACACAGCGAAGCAATTATTTCAGAGAACAAAGAGCGCATTCGATTGTTTTATACTCAGGTTGATGCTTCATCAGTTTATGCTAACGCTTCCACAGCTTTTACCGATGGAGCAGAGTTCGGACTAGGAGCAGAAATAGGAATATCGACCCAAAAATTACACGCACGAGGTCCAATGGCATTAGAGGCATTGACTACATATAAGTGGATCATTGAAGGGAATGGTCAGGTTAGGAAATAAACTGTTAATAAAATAACACTATATGATATTCGATATTGAAATGATCAGGTCTTTTTACAGGGAAATGCCGGGACGTATTTCTCAGACAAGAAAAGTATTAGGAAGACCATTAACTCTCAGTGAGAAAATACTTTACACCCATCTCTTCAATAGAAAAATTACAGATTCCTTTAAAAGAGGGACTGATTATGTTGATTTTGCACCCGACAGGGTTGCGATGCAGGATGCAACAGCACAAATGGCTCTGCTTCAGTTCATGATGGCAGGAAAAGATCAATCTTCGGTTCCGGCTTCTGTGCATTGTGATCATTTGATTATGGCCAAGGAGGGTGCTGCTGCAGATATGAAGACAGCAGTATACACGAACAAGGAGGTCTATGATTTTTTGAGTTCTGTCTGTAATAAGTATGAAATCGGTTTCTGGAGGCCTGGCGCTGGAATAATCCACCAGATTATTCTCGAGAATTATGCTTTCCCCGGAGGAATGATGATTGGAACTGACTCGCATACACCTAATGCGGGTGGACTTGGAATGGTCGCCATAGGAGTTGGGGGAGCTGATGCAGTTGATGTTATGACCGGCATGGGATGGGAACTGAAAATGCCAAAGGTGATCGGTATAAAGCTTACCGGTAAACTTAATGGCTGGACATCCCCTAAAGATATAATTCTAAAGGTTGCCGGATTGCTCACTGTAAGCGGAGGAACCGGATGTGTAGTTGAGTATTTTGGTGAGGGAGCAGAATCTATTTCATGTACAGGAAAGGCAACTATATGCAATATGGGTGCGGAGATAGGAGCTACCTGCTCAATATTCGGTTATGATGATGCTATGTCGCGTTATCTCACAGCCACAGGCAGAAAAGAGGTTGCTGATATGGCTCAATCAAACAGGCAGCATCTGACTTCTGACAGTGAGATTCTTGCTGATCCTGCAAAATTCTATGATAAATTCATCGAGATCAACCTTTCGGAACTTGAGCCTTATATAAACGGACCTTTTACACCCGATCTTGCAACTCCGATTTCACAGATGAAAAGCGCTGCCATACTTAATAAATGGCCTGAAAATGTTGAAGTCGGACTTATAGGATCATGTACCAATTCTTCGTACGAAGATATCTCACGTGCTGCATCAGTAGCAAAGAACGCAGTTAAGCTGAAACTTAAAACAAAGTCTGAGTTCAAAGTTACACCTGGTTCTGAACAGATCCGTTTCATTGCTGAACGTGATGGTTATCTGGATATATTTGAGAAGATCGGCGGAGAGATTTTTGCAAATGCCTGCGGACCATGCATTGGTCAGTGGGACCGGAAAGATGCCGATAAGAACCTGGTAAATACTGTTATTCATTCCTTTAACAGAAACTTCGCAAAACGTACCGACGGCAATCCAAACACCTATGCCTTTGTTGCTTCACCTGAAATTGTTACTGCAATAGCTATCTCAGGGAAGCTGACATTTAATCCGCTTACTGATACTCTCCTCAATACTGAAGGCAAGGAGGTTAAGTTATCTGAACCGGAAGGTATAGAATTACCTCCCAGAGGTTTTGGAGCAGTCGACAGCGGTTATCAGAAGCCGGAAAAAGAAGGCAAAAAGAGTGAAATCAGTATCTCTCCTGATTCAGACAGGTTGCAGATCCTCGATCCGTTCAGGGAGTGGGACGGTAAGGATTTTAAAGGTCTCCCTCTTCTTATTAAAGCTAAAGGAAAATGTACTACCGATCACATTTCTATGGCTGGGTTCTGGCTTAAATACAGGGGACACCTGGAGAATATTTCAAACAACTACATGATAGGAGCTCTTAACTCCTTCAATGAAAAAACCAACTCTGTGCTCAATCAGCTCACAGGTAAATATGAACCTGTCCCTGCAGTTGCAAGAGCATACAAGGAAGCCGGTATAGGATCTGTAGTTGCCGGAGAGGAGAACTTCGGAGAGGGATCTTCACGTGAGCATGCAGCTATGGAGCCGAGATATCTTAATGTTAAAGCGGTAATTGTGAAATCATTCGCAAGGATCCATGAGACAAATCTTAAAAAGCAGGGCGTCCTCACTCTGACATTTGCAGATAAAGCTGATTATTTGAAGATCCTGGAAAATGACAAGATTGATATAGTTGATATTAAGAATATTGCACCGGGCAAACAGGTAACTGTTGTACTGAATCATTCCGATGGTAAAAAAGATACTATTATGGCTAATCATTCATATAATGAGGCTCAGATAGAATGGTTTAAAGCCGGCAGTGCATTGAATCTGATTAGAAAAGCAAATAAATAGGATATTAAGTAAATGAATTTTTTAACCACAAAGAACACAAAGGTATACACGAAGTAACACAAAGGTCAAAAAGTCTAAGGATTTTCCTTAGAGCCCTTAGTGATAAACTTTGTGAGCCTTTGTGGTAAAATATAAAATTATGATACCAGAAAAAATTAAACTTACAAATGGTAAACTGATTGTTCCGGAAAATCCGATAATACCTTTTATTGAAGGTGATGGGACCGGTCGCGATATCTGGAACGCTTCAGTAAGGGTTTTTGATGCCGCAGTAAAAAAAGCCTATAACGGAAAAAGAAAAGTTGAATGGAAAGAGGTTCTTGCCGGCGAGAAAGCATTTAAGCTGACGGGCAACTGGATGCCAGAAGAGACTCTTGCAGCTTTCAGGGAATACCTGGTAGGCATAAAAGGACCTCTCACAACTCCGGTAGGAGAAGGGATGAGATCTCTGAATGTTGCTTTACGTCAGATCCTTGATCTTTATACCTGCTATCGTCCCGTCAGATATTTCAAAGGTGTACCAAGTCCGGTAAAGCATCCTGAAAATGTTAATATGCATATCTTCAGGGAAAACACAGAAGATATTTATGCCGGAATTGAATTCATGCATGGGTTAGCCGAGACTGAAAAACTGAAGAAATTTCTTATAGAAGATATGGGTATTAAAAAGATCAGATTCCCCAATACCTCATCTATTGCAATTAAACCAGTATCTGTGGAAGGAACTGAGAGGCTTGTTCGTCAGGCAGTTAAGTATGCCGTTGAGAAAAAGCTTCCTTCAGTTACACTGGTTCATAAAGGAAACATAATGAAATATACTGAAGGCTCTTTCATGAAGTGGGGATATGCGCTTGCCGAGAGAGAGTTTGGGAAAGATGTTTTTACCTGGGCTCAGCATAAGAAAATTTCAGATACTCAGGGTGCCGAGGTTGCTGATAAGATGCTCAGGCAGGCAGAAGCTGACGGGAAAGTGATAATCAAAGATGTTATTGCTGATGCATTCCTGCAGCAGATTCTGACTCGTCCGGCTGAATATTCTGTAATAGCCACACTGAATCTTAACGGAGACTATATCTCAGATGCTCTGGCCGCAATAGTGGGCGGGATCGGAATAGCACCGGGTGCCAATATTAATTACGAAACTGGTCATGCAATATTTGAAGCCACTCACGGAACTGCACCAAAGTATGCTGATCAGGATAAAGTTAATCCCGGATCCGTGATCCTTTCAGGAGCACTTATGTTCGAATATATGGGCTGGGATGAGGTTTCAGAAAGTATCTATGCCGGTCTTGAAGGTGCTATTCATAATAAGAAAGTCACATATGATTTTCACAGACTTATGGAGAACGCCACACTTCTTAAAACATCAGAATTTGGTGATGCAATAATTGCTAACCTTAAGTAAAATATTTAAACCCCCAATCATATGAGCAACACAACTTTCTTCTCAAAACTAGAAACCTCGGTAAAGGAATCATGCAACATAGACAATAAACTGTTTGAAGAATACGAGGTCAAACGCGGATTAAGGAACCAGGATGGGACAGGTGTTCTTGTTGGACTGACTAACATCGGCAATGTTGTTGGTTATAAGAAAGAAGGCGGAAAAGTTGTGGCAATTCCCGGAAGGCTATTATACAGAGGAATTGATATAGAGGACATTACTCAGGGATTTCAGAAGGAGGACCGTCATGGATTTGAAGAAACGGTTTTCCTTTTGCTCACCGGACATTTGCCAAATAAGGAAGAACTGAGTGAGTTTTCAGCTCATCTGGCAACCCTGCGAACCTTGCCAGATGATTTTACAAAAGATATGATATTGTCGATGAAAGGCAAGGATGTACTTAATATTCTTGCCAGGTCAGTTCTTGGATTATACACGCTTGATGAGAAACCCGACAGCATCGCTCTTGATAATATGATCAAACAATCATTAAGCATGATTGCCAAATTTCCGACGATTGTTGCTTATTCATACCAGGCATTAAGACATTTGTATAAAGGAAAGACGTTGTCAATAAGACATCCTCAGCCTAATCTTAGTACTGCTGAAAACTTTCTTTATCTTATTAAAGGTGATTGTAAAGGCTATTCAAAACTGGAAGCTGATCTTCTCGATCTTCTTCTTGTTTTGCATGCCGAGCACGGTGGCGGAAATAACTCCACATTTACCTTAAGAGTCACAAGTTCTTCTGAAACTGATATTTACTCTGCCATTACATCTGCTATCGGATCGTTGAAAGGGCCATTGCACGGGGGCGCAAATGTGAGAGTACTTGAAATGATGGAAGACATGAAGGTTCATGTTAAAGATTGGACAAGCGAGAAAGAGGTAACAGAGCACCTGCTTAAGATTCTAAATAAAAAAGCTAATGACTTTTCCGGTAAGATTTATGGAATTGGTCATGCAGTATATACTATTTCCGATCCAAGGGCTGCTATTTTAAAAGCCAAAGCCAGGGAACTTGCCATTGAAAAAGGAAGACTAGCGGAATTTGAACTTTATTCACTTGTTGAAAGACTTACTCCGGAAGTATTCAGAGTTTTTAAAGGAGAAAAATCAACAAAAGTTGTTTGTATAAATGTTGACTTTTATTCTGGTTTCGTCTATGCATGTCTCGATATTTCAAAGGAACTTTACACTCCATTGTTTGCAATCGGTAGAGTATCAGGATGGTGTGCTCACAGAATAGAAGAACTTACTTTCTCTGCAAAAAGGATTATTCGTCCTGCGTTTAAAAACGTTTACGGTGAGCATCCATATATTCCACTAAATATGAGGTAACAGATATGAACCAGAAAACTCCTGAATTTGAGGTGCTTATTGTAGGAGGAGGTGTTGTGGGAACAGCCCTTCTTTATACCTTAAGCAAATACACTGATATTAAGAATATCAAACTCATAGAAAAATATTCCGATTTTGGTTTAGTAAACTCAGCGTCATATAACAACAGTCAGACTCTTCATTTCGGTGATATTGAGACCAATTACTCAATTGAAAAAGCCAGGAGTGTTAAGCGTATGGCTGATATGGTGATGAAATATCTTGAGAATGGAAAAGGAGAGACTGGTGATAAGAAATTATTCAGCAAGTACTCGAAAATGGTTCTTGCTGTAGGGGCAGGGCAGGTTCAGGAACTGAAAAAGAGGTATCCTCCTTTTAGTGAGCTCTTTCCAAAATTGAAAATGATTGAAAGAGAAGAAATAGGGAAAATAGAACCGCGTGTACTGGAAGGCAGAGATCCAAATCAGGAGATCCTGGCCCTGGTGACTGAAGATGGCTATACCGTTGATTTTAAAAGACTTTGTCATTCTTTTGTCGATAATGCTCTGAGAAATAATCCATTACTTGATATTCAGCTTGATACAAAACTTCTGAAGATTGCAAAAACCGGTGACTTTTACACTGTACTTACAAGCAAAGGGGAGCTTCATGCTAAAGTTGTTGTAATAGCAGCAGGAGGTCATAGTCTCATGATTGCAAAGTCGCTTGGTTATGGAAAGAACCTTGCTGTTTTATCAATGGCCGGAAGTTTTTACACAGCTCCTAAAGTACTTAACGGTAAAGTATATACAATACAGGTACCTAAACTTCCTTTTGCAGCAATTCACGGCGACCCTGAGGTTCACAGTGAGCATGTTACAAGGTTTGGACCAACAGCAAAGCCAATATTCCAGCTCGAAAGACATAATATGTCAACTTTCACCGAATACTGGAAAACATTTGGATTAGGGATAAATCCGATTATCAGTTTATTGAAGATCATCTTTGACAGGGTGCTCTTCAGTTACATATTTATGAATTTTCTTTATGATCTGCCATATATCGGTAAGCGTTTGTTTATCAAAGAGGTAAGAAAGATAGTACCATCCCTTAAGCTTGATGAGCTGAAATATGCTAAGGGCATTGGAGGTACCCGGCCCCAGATTGTAAACAACACAACAAGAAAACTGGAGATGGGAGAGGCCAAGCTGAGCGGTGATAATATCATTTTCAATATTACCCCTTCACCAGGGGCTTCAACCTGTCTCGGAAATGCCTATTCTGACACATCCAAGATCATTGAGTTTCTTGGTAATAAGTATAAATTCGATAAGGAGGCCTTTGAAAAGGATCTTTTATAAGAAAATATTAACCGCAGAGATGAGCCGAGAAAAAGCAGAGAGCCGCAGAGAAAACCAGAATATTACTCTGCGGTTCTCTGCGTTTTAACTTTGCGTCCTCTGCTGTAAAATGAAATCAGGAATTAAGTGCCTGCATATACCAATAGTGCAAGTCCTGCCAGATAAGCAAGGAACATCAGAAAAATAAGGTTGTTGACAGATTTTGAAGCTCCCTTGAATTCTTTCCAGATAAAGACACCCCATAAAGCTGCAATAAGCGTTGCCCCCTGACCAAGTCCGTATGAAATCGCAAATCCTGCTTTTCCCGATGCGATAATGCTCATCGACATTCCTATGTTCCAGATTACACCTCCAAGTATACCTGTAAGATGTACTTTTAAATTTCCGGCCTTATAATCACTGAATGAGAGAGGGGCTCCGTCAAACGGGCGTTTCATAATGATATAATTGAACAGGAAATTACTGACCACAACTCCAATTGCGAAAAAGAAGATTGCTGAATATGGTGTAAGTTTTCCGGCTTCGGGAACTTCAAAACTGGTTACCATGGAACTTGCAACGAAACGGTAGAAAAGAGCCATCAAAACACCGGCAGAAACTGAGAGAATTATTCCCTTACCTGAGACTTTCTGCAGCGATGAACTGTGTTTCTTATAGGCAATTGCATCAATTATGATAGCTGCAACTATCAGAGCAACTCCGCCAAATAGCCAGGTACCATTGCCCTGCGGTGCAAAAATATAATTGATAATAACACCCAGCGCCAATGCTATACCGACACCAACAGGGAATGCCACGGCCATACCTGCAATCGCCATAGCGGCAACAAGCAGAATATTGGAAGCATTAAATATTACACCACCTGCCATGGCATTAAGGATGTTTTTGGTCTCCGCCTGTCTCATGTCCTCAATAAACCCTCTTCCGCTTTCACCTGAGCTTCCAAGTGTCAGTCCCAGGAGAATCGCAAAAAGAAGTATACCAAGTACATAGTCCCAGTAAAACAATTCGAAACGCCAGGATTTGCCTGCAAGTTTCTGGGTGTTGCCCCATGAACCCCAGCATAACATTGTGACTATGCAGAGGATTATTGCCAGAGAATAACTTTGTGGGATAAACATATGGAAGAAGTTTAGAGTTAAGAGTTTAAAGTTTAAAGTTCAAAGTTCAAAAGTCAAAATTCTTGGTGATTGCTTAGTGAATTGGTGCCTTAGTGGCATTTCTTTTGCCACCAAGACGCAAAGACACAAAGGTTCACCAAGATTTAAATGTTATTCGAAAGAAAATTTATATGATTCATTTTTCTTCGGGGCTGTTTTGAAGATTGTTGCAGATGTTATGTATACTCTGGTTCCTGCTGATTCGGGACGTTTTTCTCCTTTTACAACAAGTTTCACTTTATGATCACCCGGAGCGAGGTTGACAATATGCCAGATGCTTTCTGTATGTTGCTGATTTGCAAAATCATAATAGGTGTCGATACTGCGGTGAAGGGTGCCATCAACATATACATCCGCCTTGCCTCCATCTTTATACCAGTTTCCTGTTAACGATATGCCTGTACCTGTAAATGCTATATCAAGTTCATCACTTGCTTTTTCAGCGTAAAATGATTGCTTTGTCATCTGCTTATCTCTACCTGTTACTTCAAGAGGTTTCCATTTGCCTTTAAACGACCAGACTTTTTCATCGAAGATTGAGACTTTCTTATCAAAGACTAGATTAGGGAATGCTACTTCAAGTGCAGGTGCAACAGGTTCCTGTATTTTTACTTTTATAATTTTGTCACTAACCTCGCCACTGTCTTTTGAAATAAGGTCGAGAGCATACTTGTAGGTATTTGCAACAGCTGTATTAAATGAATAGGTTGTGTGTATAAACAAAGTATCACCGAGAGCTTTAACTCCTGACTGCATATTCTCAGGCAATCCGCTGAAACCTTTAATTACTCCCAGTACTGCAAGTGCATTTGAAGGATTGCAATCTGAATCCTGACCGCATCGGGTTGAGACTTCCAGTGTTTTCATCGGATCACCATCTCCGTACAGAAGTCCCATGACAATATAAGCTCCGTTCAGCTTTGCGTCAATATTAAAGGTTGAGCCGGCGCCGCAGATGTCAACATCGCCCCATTTTTCCTCAAGCTCTTTCCATGCCGCCTGCCAGTCGGAGGGATAATGATTGTGTAATTTGATTACATCCTTCACAATCTTATAATAGTCACTTTCTGAGGGAATTGACAAGAGTGCCTTATCTATTATTTTAGGGATATTTGTTTCAAAATATGCTTCAGAATATAGAGCTGCCACAAAAATTCCTCCATAGACTCCGTCGCCGTAATTCATTATGCGCCCGATCTTATCGGCAATTTTTGTTGCTGTCTGCGGCATACCCGGACACATAAATCCTATATAGTCTGCTTCGATCTGAAAGTCAATATCGTCGGCATGGATGTTATACTCAGGAGTCCCAGAGAGCGGGGCAAAAATACTGTCATAGTAATTCTTCCTTGCCTGCATATTTGCATGCCACAACATATATCCGGCTTTGGCAAACATCTCCTGATATTTCTTCGATGGGGCGTCAATTCCATACTTATCCATCGACATGAGGAATGTAAGCTGAACATAAATATCATCCTGCCACATGCTTCCTCTTATATCAGTAGGTTTCCATTTTATCGAATCGCTGTAGATCCTGCCCTGGGCCCTGAATTCGGTAGGGGCGCCATATGTAACACCAACCATCTTACCGGCCCAGCCGCCGGCAATCTTATCTTTAAGTACTTCAGGTTTGATTGTTCTGAATTCTTCTGAAGAGTTAGTGCATGAGATCGCTAAAAATAGAACAATGGAAATTGAAATCAAATGTTTTATTGTTTTCATAACTAGTTAAATATGTGATATATAAGATTCGTTTTTTTGCCTGTTTTTTGCCCCCTTCCCCCTAAAGGGGGTCTAATCCTGCTACAGATTAGCCCCCCTTCAGGGGGGATGGGGGGCAACTATTTAACTGGTATATGCATCATCCTGTCTTCAATAAATCTGCTCATTTCAGGAACAGACATTTTTTGCTTCACATAAAGATGTTTACCGTTCTGATCATCCTGCCAGCTGTTGCTGCCATCAGGATTGACAATTATTTTTCCTCTGACAGTATCAAAGAAACCTTCGGTTCCGTATACTCCGATTAATACTGCCGTTTCATCCCAGCTCATTCTGCCATCCTTGTCTTCAGCAGAGAGAGGAATGCTTATTCTGAAAACATCTTTTACAGGCGAATCACTTACCTCCATTTTCATCAGACGAAGGCCGGTTCTGATCTCCCATCCGATCTCAAAACCGGTAAAAATAATTTCTCCCGGCCAATCATTAAATACATTTATTGATGCAGTTGAATCCATGTGAACATTGAATTCCTTTCCTTCAGGAAATCTGCCGGCCATTGATACAAGGTTCTTTACCTTCTTCATTACAAGCTCTTTACCTGTAAGCGGAGAATCAGAGTCAGGTTGTGATTTAAGCAGGTTATTGAGGTTTGTCAGAAAGCCAACTGTAACAATAGTAACACTGTTATCCGGTTGTGAATTTAGTATTCTCCTGTAAACATTTACAGCATCTTCAACATCACTGGTTGCTTTTATCCTGTGCGGATACTTAACAACAATGGAATCTGCCCAATGCTGTGACGAACCGAGGTTGACTCCTTCAGATTTTGGGGCTCCTATTGGCAATTCAGGACGCCCGAAATATCTGTTTATTACTTCAATTGAAGGAGCTACAAGCAGATGTTTGTTAGATGAAACAGTTGCCAGGATCTCTGCCTTGCCGCTATCAGCCATAGCATGAAGAAATGCCAGGGCTCCGACATCATCGTAATCGGGACCAAGGTCGGTATCGAAAATGATCTTAACCGGTACAGAATTGTTCTCTTTTGGTTGATTTGAACAGCCAAATAAGATTAATAGATTAATACTTAATAAGCCGACAATTAGTTTGATTTTCATATTTCTGGTATTGATAAGTTTTTTGTTACACAGAGTTACACCGAGGATTCACAGAGTTTCACAGAGCAAAACCAAAGTTTACTATTCTTCTCTGTGGTTCTCTGTGCTGTCTCTGTGTCTCTCTGTGTAACTATTTTATTTCGTTCCTATAAGGTGCCGAAGCCTGCGCTCCCATTCTGGTTACAGATATAGCTGCAGCCTTGTTTGCAAATACAACAGCATCCTCAATGTTCTTCCCTTCTGAAATTGCTACTGCAAGGGCACCATTAAAAACATCACCGGCAGCAGTGGTATCAACGGCTTTCACAGGTACAACAGGTATCATTTTCGAAATTGACCCGGATTGTAAAAAGGCCCCTGATCCTCCCATTGTTATAATTACGTTCTGAACTCCCATCTTCTGCAGTCTGTTAGCCGCATTCGCTGCTGAAGCAATGTCGTTTACTTTTATTCCTGTAAGAATTTCAGCCTCAGTTTCATTAGGTGTTATCAGGAAAAGGCATTTTAACAGTTCATCAGCTAAATGACGCGCCGGAGCGGGATTAAGAATCACTCTGTTTCCTTTCATATTTGCTTTCTCTGCGACAAATTCGACTGTGCTGACAGGGATCTCCAGCTGCATAAGAAAAATATCATCAGGATGGGAGTCAAATACTTCATCACTAATATCATATGCCGATAAAGTGCCATTTGAACCGGTGGCAACAACTATACTGTTTTCTCCATGTTCATCAACTGTTATAAGGGCAACTCCGGATGGGTTTTTTTCATCCCTGACAAGATATGAGGTATTGATTCTTTCCCTGTCAAAAAGACTTTTTGCCTCGGAACCGAATACATCATTACCGTGTTTTGTAACAAATGTTACATTTCCTCCAAGTCTGGCAGCAGCCACAGCCTGATTGGCTCCCTTGCCTCCGGGATTCATTAGAAATGTGCCTCCTAGTATTGTTTCTCCGGGAAGTGGCAGCTTTTTCGATTTGATCACCATATCGGTGTTTGAACTGCCAATTACAATAATTCTGGACATCAGAAAAAATATTTGTTAAACAAAAACTAAGATAGATTTTTTTGATAACTTTTCACAATGGAAAACTAATGTTGTAATCATGCGAAAAATACTCCTTATTGCCTTCTTTATTGTAATGCATTTCTCCCTGCTGGCAAAAATTACCCCCTCAAGGTTAACCTGTGAATATCTTAAAGATCCTCAGGTAATTGATATCCCTAATCCCAGATTATCATGGATAAATACTGACCCGGAATTTACAAGAAATCAGGGCCAGACTGCCTGGCAGATAAATGTAGCTTCTTCAAAGGAACTGCTCACTTCTGACAAATCTGATCTGTGGAATAGCGGTAAGATTGCATCAGATGAATCGGTAAATATTGTTTATAAGGGCAAGCCACTCACCTCAGGTCAGGACTGCTGGTGGCAGGTTCGGGTCTGGGATGGGAAAGGTAAAGTTTCAGAATGGAGTGAGCCTGCTTTCTGGTCGATGGGTATTCTGAAACCCGAAGAGTGGAAAGCCAAATGGATCGGAGCTCCATGGCAGGGTGAAGAGACCCTTCCGAAACCTTCCAATCCCGGAGCAAAGATGCCACAGGAGTTGCCTCCTCCGGCCCCGCTTCTCCGAAAGGAGTTCAGCATCTCTAAGAAAGTTGTAAAAGCTGTTGCCTATGTTACCGGTCTTGGATATTTTGAACTTTATCTTAATGGTAAGAAAGTTGGACAAGATGTCCTGGTCCCTAATCAGACCAACTATGGTAAACGTCCCGACCTTATAAATCAGGGTATTCCTGTTGCAGATAATTTCAGGGAGTACAAAGTTATGTATCTCGCTTATGATGTGAGCACAGAATTGCAAAAAGGAACAAATGCCGTTGGTGCTATCCTCGGGAATGGGTTTTACAATCCCGCCAAATACTGGGATCTGGGTTATGGGACACCCCGGTTTATTTTACAACTGCAGGTGACTTATGAAGATGGCAGTAAAGAAATTGTTATCAGCGACGAGTCCTGGAAAGCCTCAAAAAGTCCAATATTAATGGATATGGTCTTTTATGGAGAGCACTATGATGCACGTCTTGAACAAACAGGATGGTGCGCACCAAGTTTCAATGATAACAATTGGGAAAAGGTGGTTCTGCGAAAAGCTCCTGAGGGGGATCTCAGGGCTCATATGGCGTACCCCGACAGGGTGATGGAAGTGCTCAATCCGGTTAAGATAGAGAAGCTTGAAAATGGCAGATACAAAGTTGATTTTGGACAGGAGATCTCGGGCTGGGTTCACATAAAGGATTTTTCTGGAACAGCCGGACAGAAAATAGATATAAAGTATCTGCAGCAGTATTCACCAAACGGAGAGAACTCATATACACTAAAAGGAACAGGAACCGAATCGTATAGTGCGCGATTCACATGGTTTGTCTTCAGGGAGGTTGAAATATCAAACTGGACTGGAGAACTAAAACCTGAGCAAATAACAGCTGAGGCAGTATATACCTTTGTCGAAACGACAGGAAAGTTTGAATGCTCGAACGAGTTATTCAATAAAATCAATAAGATCTGGTGGCGCAGTCAGACCGATAACATGCACGGAGGAATCGCCAGCGACTGCCCAAACAGAGAACGATCTCCCTACACCGGCGATGGCCAGGTTGCAGTTGTAACCGTGATGCACAACTTCGATGCCACTGCTTTCTATAATAAATGGATAGCGGATATTCTTGCAGCCCAGAATCCGGAAACAGGCTATGTGCCCAATGGTGCTCCATGGCAGCCGGGATGCGGCGGTGGTGTTGCATGGGGAGCAGCTATGAGCATAATGCCATGGGAATTTTATTTGCAATATGGTGATAGCAGCATGCTGAGCATGAACTACGAAGGAATGAAAGGATACATCAGGTATATGCTTACCTGGACCGACAAATCCGGAATTATGTTCTCTCAGGCTACAGGGAAAGATGGTAAACCGCTAAAATGGATGAACCTCGGTGACTGGTCACAGCCTTATAAGCTGCCGCCTGATGAGATGGTTCATACTTTCTATCTGTGGCGATGTGCAGAACTTACTGCAAAAACTGCAAAAGTGCTTGGTAAGATATCTGAATATGAAGAATATATGAAGCTTGCTGAAAAGACAAGGCAGGCATTCCATGCAAAGTTCTATGATAAGGAGAAAGGATCTTACGGGGCTTTCGGTGGAAATATTTTCGCCCTAAAAATGGGTGTACCGGATGATCAGAGGGAAAGAGTTATTGCAGCATTGAAAGCAGATATTATTGCCAACGGAGGACATTTGGATACAGGCATATTCGGTACACAGTTCTTTTTCGAAGTTCTGTCGGAAAATGGCTTGCATGAGATGGCATATGAGGCTATGAATAAGCGCACAGCACCAGGTTATGGCTGGTGGATAGAACAGGGTGCAACTACCTCATGGGAAGGATGGACCAATGCCGGATCAGGTAACCATCCTATGTTCGGAGGAGGGATTGTATGGCTCTACAGAAAACTTGCAGGTATGAATGCTGATCCTGAAAAGCCCGGTTACCGGAACATAATCTTCCGTCCTGAACCTGTAAACGATATTTCTTTTGCCTCTTACTCAAACCTTACTTTATACGGGAAAAGCAGCATTGAATGGAAAAAAGAAAGCGGTAAATTCTCGATGAATGTTGTTGTTCCTGTTGGCTGCACAGCTTCTGTATATGTGCCGGCTTCAGACAGCAGAATGGTGACAGAAAGCGGAACAAAAATATCCGGTAAAAATGGTGTAACATTTAGCAGGATGGAAAAAGGATATGCTGTATATAGTGTTGGATCAGGATCTTATACATTTCAAATAACGATATAAAAAATATTATGAGCGGGAAAATAATAACTTTTGGTGAAATAATGCTTCGTCTGGCTACTCCGGACCATCTGCGATTTACACAGGCATCTTCATTTATTGCAACATTCGGCGGCGGTGAAGCCAATGTTGCTGTTTCACTGGCAAATTTCGGACTTCATGCCGAATTTGTCACCAGGCTGCCCGACAATGATCTGGGTGAATCAGTGTTAATGGATCTCAGGAAGCATAATGTAGGGACAAACTACATAATAAAAGGTGGCGAGAGACTTGGGATCTACTTTCTTGAGACAGGAGCTGTTGCACGGCCAAGTAAAGTCATCTATGATCGTGCAAACTCCTCAATTGCAGCGATAAAGACCGGCATGATCGACTGGGATAAAGTATTTGAAGGAGTATCATGGTTTCACTGGACAGGTATCACACCTGCAATTTCCGAAGGTGCTGCCGAGGTTTGTAAGGAGGCTATCAAAGCGGCACGTGAAAAGGGGATCACTGTTTCATGTGATCTTAATTACAGAAAAAATCTCTGGAAGTGGGGAAAGAAAGCCGGCGAAGTTATGCCGGGACTGGTTAATGGCTGCGACATAATTCTGGGTAATGAGGAAGATGCTGAAAAAGTCTTCGGAATTAAACCGGAAGGTGGAGATGTCGCCTTAGGGCATGTTGCCGCTGCAAAATATGAGTCTGTATGCGTTAAGCTGATGGAAAAGTTTCCACAGGCAAAAAAAGTGATCATCACTCTCAGGGGATCTATCAACGCAGATCATAACTCGTGGTCAGGTGTTCTGTACGATGGCAAAAAGCTTTTTGAAGCTCCTGAATACCAGATAACTCACATAGTCGACAGGGTAGGAGGCGGAGACTCATTTATGGGAGGATTGATTTATGGTCTGATCACTTACCCAGGTGATGACCAGAAAGGTCTCAACTTTGCTGTGGCTGCTTCTTGTCTGAAACATACTATTCACGGTGATTATAACCTGGTTTCGGTTGCAGAGGTTGAACAGCTTATGAAAGGCGATGGTTCGGGTAGAGTAGTCAGATAATTGAATTCATTTAAAATATTTGTGATGAGAAGAAATTCTATTTTAAGAAGCGTAAGTCTCCTGGTTGCTTCTGTTTTACTGTTAATATTTTCACAGTGGAATGATTTATCCGGACAGGTTAAAATGTCTGAACAGTCATGGGTGATACCAACCTATGAGGTCAGCCCTCCCGATAAAAATCCGATGTTCTTTAAGGGAGAATCTTATCAGGGTGCATCAAAATATATTTATCCCTATGGGCTGAATGATGTAATCTCCAATGATAAAAAGGATAAATCATGGAAAGCACTGGTGCTTGAGAATGAATATATTAAACTTTGTGTGACACCTGAAATTGGAGGGAAGCTATACTACGGAACTGATAAGACAAACGGCTATAATTTCATATATAAGAATGATGTAGTTAAACCGTCAAATATCGGAATGACTGGTGCATGGGTTTCCGGCGGGATCGAATGGTGCGTTATTCATCATCACAGAGCATCCACTTTTCTGCCGGTTGATTATGATCTGGCTGAGAATGGTGACGGAAGCAAAACAATCTGGATCGGGGAAACAGAACCCCGACACCGGATGAGATGGACAATAGGTATAACAGCCTATCCCGGTAAGTCATACTATTCTGCGGAGGTCAAGATTCATAACCCGACACCACTTACTAACACATTTCTTTACTGGGCAAATGTGGCTGCACATACCAATAAGGATTACCAGGTCATTTTTCCCCCTAGCGTCGGGGTAGCTACTTATCATGCAAAAAATAGTTTCACAAACTGGCCTTTTTCAACGGAAGTATATAATGGTGAGGACTTTACAAAGGGAGTGGATCTAAGTTACTGGATAAACTCAGTGAATCAGAATTCTTATTTTGCATATGATCTGAAGGAGGATTTCATGGGAGGTTATGACCATGGTAAAGAGATAGGTACTGTTCATATTGGCGATCATAATGTTGTCAAAGGTGCTAAATTGTGGGAGTGGGGTTCCGGTGCACGCGGACAGGCAACTGAAGGCAGGCTTACTGAGAATGCCGGACCTTATGTCGAGATTATGGTTGGAGCTTTCTCTGATAACCAGCCCGATTACAGCTGGATAAGGCCATATGAGGTGAAAACATTCAAACAATACTGGTACCCTGTGAAAGATATTCAGGGATTTAAAAATGCAAACCTTAACGGGGCGGTCAATCTTGAAAAAAGAGAAGGAAACACAGTTTTTCTGGGATATTATTCAACTCAGAAAATTGCATCTGCCAGAATTCTTCTTAAAAGAAAAGGTGAAGTTATCTTCGAGAAAACTATGGAAGTTTCTCCCGAGAAAACTTTTACAGGTACAATTAAAATTGACGGGACATTTGATATCACTGATCTTTCAACTGAGATGATAAATACAGCAGATAATCAAGTGCTTGTAGCCTATCAACCGGTGGTAAAGAAAGAGACAGGCCCATTACCTGAAACAGTAAAGAGACCTGCTCTGCCAAAAGATATTCCCACAGTCGAAGAACTCTACCTGACAGGAAGCAGGATCCTTCAGTTCTATAATCCTACATTGAATGCGATGGATTATTTTGAGGAGGCTTTGAGGCGCGATCCAAATGATATCAGGACAAATACTGCTGTCGGAAATATTCATCTGAGAAATGGAGAATATGCAATTGCCAGAAGCTTCTTCAGCAAGGCAATAAACAGACTTACAAAAGATTACACAAGACCTTCAGCATGCGAACCGCTTTACCTTCAGGGATTAACACTTAAAGCTCTTGAGCTTTATGACGAAGCTGTTGATACACTTTACAGAGCCACATGGGATTATGCATGGCACTCTGCTGCCTATCTTGAACTGGCAAGAATTTCATGTCTGAGAGGCGATTTTCAGAAGGCCCTTGGTCAGATAAATGAATCACTAAAAACAAATGCTGTCAATAACAGTGCAATTAATCTGAAGGCAGCGATCCTCAGAATCCTTGGTAATGTGGAAGGTGCCGGATCTTTACTGGCATCAGTTCTTGTGCATGATCCTCTGGACTTCAGGGCTGCAAACGAGAATTACCTTCTTGCACAAAAGTCAGGAAATACTCAGAAGAGTGAAGAACTGAAAGCCTCATTAACAAGGAAAATGAGAGATTACGATGAAAACTACCTGGAACTGGCAGCCGGTTATATGAATGACGGACTCTTTACCGAAGCCGCTGATATTCTTTGGAGGTTTAAAGGGACTGATCAGATGGTAAGTTACTATCTCGGGTATATTTTGGATAAAAAGGGGCAAAAAGCAGAAGCTGAAAAATATTTCAGTAAAGCTTCGGCAATGAGTATTGATTATGGTTTTCCATATCGTCTTGAAGATGTCAAGGTTTTGAATTGTGCTCTTACTTATAATAAGAATGATGCTAAACCATTTTATTATCTTGGTAATCTGTTGTACGATAAGCAACCAGAGAACGCAATAAAATACTGGGAAGCGGCTGTAAGTCTTGATCCGGCCATGAGCACAGCCTGGAGAAATCTTGGCTGGGGTTATTACCAGTATTCACAGGATCTGCCAAAGTCAATCAATGCCTACGAAAAAGCTTTCGAGACAAAGAAGGATGAACCTGTTTATTATGCAGAGCTTGACCCTCTTTATGAAATGAGCAATACACCAATAGCTAAACGGGCAAAGCTTTTCGAAGGCAGCAATGATGTTGTCAAACAACGCGATGATTCATTCGTCAGGGAGATTATTGTACTAAACCTTGCTGGAGAATCTGAAAAGGCTGTTGATTATCTGAGCAAGAGTAATTTTCATTTCCGGGAAGGCAGCTCAAGAGTAAGAGATATTACTGTTGATGCACATATTCTACTCGGCAGAAAATATCTGGCAGAGAAGAAGTATGATGAAGCACTTAAGCAGTTCCTTGCAACAGTTGAGACTCCGGAAACCGCAGGACCGGGACGCAGGACCGGAGATATGCGAAGTCCGCAGATAAATTATTTTATAGGATTGGCTTATGAGGCTCTTGGAAACAAAGCCAAAGCAAAATCATATTATACACTTTCAACAGAACAGGCTATCAGAGGAACCGGTTATGTTAATTATTACCAGGGACTTAGTTTTCTCAAGATCAATAATAAAGCAAAAGCTAATGAGATTTTCAATTCGATGATTGAAGAGGGTAATAAAAGGATAAAGCAGGGAGAAGAGATTGATTTCTTTGCAAAATTCGGTGAGCGTGAGGCTGAGAATATACAGTTATCAAATGCCTGGATGTATAAAGGCCTTGGCTATAAGGGTCTTGGCGACACTAAAGCAGCAACTGAAAACCTTAATAAAGCAGTAGAATTATCAGCCAGCAATCTGTGGGCAAAGAATGAATTATAAAAAAAGAGTCGGCATAAAGTAATTTTCGCTATGCCGGCTTTACTTCTTTTGGTTTTATTGCTATCATGGTAAGTATCCCGGAAATTAGAAGAGATCCTGCCATGAAAATATAGGAAGCTCCAAATCCGCCTGTAGTACCATTCAGATAACCAACAATATAGGCCCCTACAAATGAACCTAATGCCCCCAGACTGTTTATCAGTGCAATTGCGCCTGCTGATACGTTTCTTGGCAAAACTTCGGTAATGACTGCGAAGAATGGTCCGTATGGTGCATACATTGCTCCCCCTGCAATAACAAGCAATGTATATGAGAGCCAGAAGTTACTGGTTCCTATGAGGTAAGATCCATAGAAAGCGAGAGAACCTATTAACAGAAATGGCCAGATAAAAGTTTTTCTCATTAATGTTTTATCTGAGAAATAGGAGGCAGTCAGCATACCAATAATTGCCAGGAGATATGGCACTGCTGCCAGCCATCCTGTTTTTATAATATCCGAGTCAGGCGCAGCATTTATAATAGACGGAAGCCACATTACAAATCCATATACCCCTATGCACCATAGCGCATACTGCAGGCACAACAGAATAACAACTCTCGATCTGAAAGCTATTGCATAGTTTTTAACAGGTTTAATCTCCTGTTGTTCCAGGTCCAGTTTTGCCTGCAGGTCGCTCTTTTCATCGTTAGTTAACCATTTGGCATCACCGGGTCTGTCTACAACCAGCCACCACCACAAAAATGCCCATAAAATTGCCGGGAGTCCCTCCCATATAAACATCCACCGCCAGCCGACAGAATCAATCAGGTAGCCGGATAATACTGACATCCAGAGAATTGTGACAGGATTGCCAAGAATGAGAAATGTATTAGCCCTCGAACGTTCTGATTTTGTGAACCACATACTCAAGAATACAAGCATCGAAGGCATCACTGCACTTTCAACTACACCAAGGAAAAACCTGATCGCAATCAATCCTTTAACATTGCTTACCATACCGGTGGCCATGGCCAGAGCTCCCCAGAGAATCAGCGACCAGAATATTAATTTCTTCGCACTTTTTTTAGAAGCATATAGTGCCCCGGGAACCTGAAAGAAGAAGTAGCCCAGAAAGAAAAGCGATCCCAGCAGGGACGACATGGCTGCAGTAATATTCAGGTCTTTTGCCATTCCGCCTGCTGCAGCGAATCCGAAATTGGCACGGTCGAGATACGCCAGACTATATGTAATAAAGGCAATCGGTATTAATCGATACCAGCGTTTCATTGAAAGCACTTTCTCCATTAGCTCCAGAGTCTGTCGTGTGATACTTTCTTATCCCATTCCGGAGTAGGATCAAACCATTTGGTGTCTCTGCCAAGATGTTTTTTGCACTCTTCCTCATTAAGTTCCACTCCCAGACCGGGTGAGTCAAGCGGGACATTGGCATAACCTTTTTCAATCATTGGTTTGCTGCCAGTCATTTTTACTAGGTTTATCCACCAGGGTGTGTCAACACTGTGGTGTTCAAGTGCAAGGAAGTTTTGTGTTGCGGCTGCACAATGTACATTTGCCATAAAACAAACAGGCGAACCAGCCATATGCATAGCCATAGCTACTCCGCACTCCTCTGCATAATCACCGATACGCTTGGTTTCAAGCAGTCCTCCAGATGTTCCAAGGTCGGGTTGAATTATATCAACTGCTCTGGCATCAAGAAGTGGTTTGAATCCGCCTTTTAACATATAGATATCTTCCCCGGTGCATGTGGGTGTTTCAATAGCATCAGAAACAGTTTTCCACTGGTCGGTATAGAACCATGGAACCATATCTTCAACCCATGCGAGCCTGTATTTCTCCATTGCTTTAGCGAAACGGATAGAGTTGTTAATATCAAAGTGACCAAAATGGTCGGCGCATAAAGGCATTTCATAACCAACTGCATTTCTTACTGATTCAACATATTCTGCAAGCCCTGCAAGCCCTTTATCAGTAATCTGTACCTGTGTAAATGGATGGAGCGCATTTCCATAATTCATATAATCTTTCAAATCATATTGTCCGGTTGCGCCATCCCAGAATTTCGTATTAACAAGTGCATCAGGTATGTTGGCAACAACATGTATCCCAAGGTCCATCTTAAGCCAGGTAAATCCCTGTTCGTCAACGCGCTTCTTCATTGTTTCAGCAAAAGCTTTTGGGTCCCTTGCACCCGGTGTGTCGGCATATAGCCTTATCTTATCGCGGTATCTTCCCCCAAGCAGCTGCCATGCAGGCACTCCGTAAGCTTTACCTGTAAGGTCCCATAAAGCCATCTCAACAGCACAAACACCACCTCCCTGACGGCCATGATAACCATACTGTCTGATAATTTTGAAAAGCATCTCAACATTACATGGGTTAAGTCCTAATATCCTGCTCTTTAGGAAAAGTGCATATCGTCCGTCTGCTCCGTCCCTGACTTCTCCAAGACCATAAATTCCCTGGTTGGTGTCTATCCTGATGATCCATTTATTATAGATGTTTGCCATCCTCATATCAGTAATTTTCAGTTCAGAAGGAGCTGAAGATCTCTGCACATTCTGGGTTGTTTGTGCAATTGTATCTTCAATTGAGAGTTTCATCATTCCCCCGAGTGCGATACCACCCAGAGCGGCCTTCTTCAGGAAATTACGGCGGTCATTTGTTGTTGCCGGGTTTGCAATTTCAGCTTTTATGGCTTCCTTTTCAGAGTTTTCCTGAATCCTTGTTTTATCAGCAATCTGCTGTAATATACTTTTCATTTTATATTGTTATTGTATAAAAGTAATTGACTTTGTTTGATTCCCTTTGTGTTCCTTTGTGATGCCTTAGTGTCCCTTTGTGGTTAACTTTTTTTTTACCACAAAGGCGCACAAAGTAAGTCACTAAGGACACTAAGGAAAAGTCAAAAATCTACTTTTTATTCATAGTTAGTAGTTCCTTTCTTTCAGATAATTATCCAGTTCAGCCTTGGTCATTGGAAGTTTTCCGGGGTAGTTATTCAGCCAGTTCAGAAAATCTTTTTTGATCTCTTCGCTCCATTGGCTATCGATCTGACCGGCAAGGTATTTCTTTTCACGCAGGCGCTGATGGCCGAATTCATCACGAAGTGCTGTTACTTCTGAAGTTAAAACAAGATCTTCGACCAGGTAGGCAGGTATAAATATTACGCCATATTTTTTTGCGAGTACAACATCGCCAGGCAATACTGTAGCACGGCCAACACGTATTGGTGCGTTTATTGAAACAAGCATCATCTGCTGAATATATGAAGGATCTGCACCTTTTATCCAGCCGTTGAATCCCTTAATTTCAGAAAGGCCTTCCTGATCCCTTACTGATCCGTAAAATACAACTCCTCTCTGTGATTTTGCAAATATCGAATTACCAAGGTTATCACCGATAAGTGTACCATCAGCAATTTTGCCATAGGCATCAGCAACATAAACATCGCCGTTAACTAAAATATCTATAGGCCATGAGTTTGTTCCTCCCTGCTGAGCCCTGTTTTCGATCTTACCTTGTGCTTTTACCTGTTTTTCCAGGTCAGGTCTTAATGGCATATACTGAGCAGTTACAACCCTTCCGGTCATTGGTTGGGAAGGATCTATAATTGTCCAGTCGCCTTCATATTGGTTCTGAAAACCCTTGTTTCTGAGAACGCCCCATGCTTCTTCAATGGATATGTTTTTTAATCTTTCAAGTATAGCATCTGAGACTTTAGGTCTTCCGTCTGCAAATCGTTCTCCTTTCCAGTCAGCTGTCAGAGCTTTTATATACTCAGGTGAAGAACCAACATTCTGCGCATAGGTTAACAGGCCACAAAAAAGTAGTGAGGCTGCCAGTAATAATATTTTTCTGTTCATGTGTTATAGGTTTTTGGTTGATTTGGTTTAATCTGTTAATTTTCTGATAAATGGAGAGACTTGATTATTTATTTTTTTACAGGGGAATAAACAAGTTCTATACCTGTCTCTTTACCCATGTTCCGGCTGTATTTCTTTTCTGAAGGATTGTTCCAGTGTTCAGATACGCCAAGGCTGGTAAGCCTTGTACCGTCTTTTTCAGGATCATATATTGTTCCTGAAGGCGGATTGTCAGCCAGTGCACTCTCATTTACTGAAAAATCGCTGTACATCATATCTGGTGCATCGGGCCATTCTGCTAAAATGAAGTCAAGAACTACTGCATCTATCGCAACACCATCCTGGGAGGCAAACAAACTGCCCGGCCAGTTATTGTTAAAAGGTGCTAGTGTCCATTTGAAGGCAGGTACTTTATCGACAAATTTGTTACTGTAAATCCCGTCAATTAAAAAGAGCATAGTTTTTCCTCCAAGATCCTTATGTCCCATATAATCGGGATAAACTGAATATGTCTTCAATCCTTTCTTGTTCTGACTGAATCCGCTGCTGTGCGCATTTTTCCTCCAGTCGGCTTCGATACTGGTACATCCGAAATAGTTCTTTGCACAGAGGGTAACACCCTGACTTACATGACCTTTCATAAGTGCCATGTTGATTACATAATCTGCTTCCACAAAACTGGTTGCAAGTCCCGTAGCTACTTTCCCGTTATCAACTGAATATGGTATTGCATTTTCAACAAATGTGGCTTTTTCACGTCCGTCGCCGCCGTTATGATCAATATAATGTACATTCGGATAAACCGCATGGAGTTTGTCATAAACGTTATTTGTCAAAAATCGGCTGGGATCACCTATTGTAATATTTTCCTGGGCTACTCCGGCTTCATTGATAAGACTTTTCAGCAGAGAAAGCATCAGATGAGGATTTGCATTAATCTCATTGTTGCTCTCATGTGAGTAGGTATTGTTCAGGTTTACTTTAATAGCAATTTTTTGTCCGTCCTGATATCCTGTAGCTGAGTTATTTTTTGTTTTATTGAAATGCTGAAAAAGCGCATTCCATGATTTCTTTTCACTTTTCACACCGGTCAGACTTGTCAGTGTCTGTGTAAGAAGTTTATCCGTTTCAGTCTGATTATTGAAACGATCCTCCCACCAGTTGCCTGTTGTACCATCCCAGGATGCAATTTTTGTGTTGTGTCCCCAGGCAACCCTTCCCGGATGGATACCCTTCGCAACACCAAGAGGGATGTTAGGCTTATACCAGATCTCCAGTGAGGCTGCTTTTGTTTCAGCTGCGGATTGAGTCATAAAAAGCCAGGTGGCTGAAATTCCTATAAAAATAAATAATACTGCTGCTATATATTTTGCTTCCAGAATTTTGTATTTTGCTTTTCTGAAGGCAAAAACTGCTCCTGAAAGTGTTATTAACCAGATTACAAAGCCCGACATTATCGGCGCCACAATCTGCATGCATGGGTATGTTGCTCTTGATGGTTTAGGGATAACGCGTACAAGGAACCATATTGTTGCCAGTACGGAAATTACAATTACGACAAGTTTTGAAGGTACTTTTATCTTACTCAGAAACAGCATGGTTTTTTTTATCCATGCAGGAAGTTTTTGAAATCGGGCATCTGTAATCATCTTTAATGGTATTAGTCAGGTTAGGTTGGTTCAAAGGTTGATAATATTGGTATAGCTAATATACTATTTTATTAATTCAAAAATCATATAGTCGTAATTCATCTGGCCTATATCTATTGTATTTATTGTGATTGTCTGGATTCCTTTTTTAAGGTCTATACGGGCCAGTTTATCAATATAGTTCCAGTGATGCCATTGCCTCCACGCTATAGTATCGGCAGCCACAAATGTTGAAGTAATGAGAAGAGGACCGGTTTTGTCAATATCATTTACCGAGAGAGAGATCTTTCCGTTCTGATTTGATGTGTACATTATTCCAAGTTCATATGTTCCTGTCTCTTTTACATTTACAGTATATTTTGTCCATTCCCCGGGTGCTGTCCATCCTACATAAAATGAATCTTTTTCAGGTTCCACAAAATTGAACGGGCTGTTATCGATTGCCGGATCACGGAATTTTGTATAGGAAATGTCGACGGCCTCATTAATCCGGAATTCATTGAGGTATGAACCATCAGCAGGATTCAACCTGCCGCTCCCGGAGTTTATTGTGTCATTATCATGGAATGCAATTCCTTCTCCCCCAAAATCATAGTATTCGCACTGCAATTTGCCGGGAATTAATTGTGCTCCTGATTTATAAACAGAATCTGCAAACGGCTTTCCTTTATATTCGTTTTTACCATTCTGGCAGCTTATCTGTAGAATTGTAACTGAGACGATACCCGCAAGAAAAAGTGGTAAGAAAAAGTTCCTGGTTTTCATGTTTCTGTTTTATATTTTTAGAATATCTTTATCCAATGACGCATTGATATTACACAACACAATATAATACTTAATCAGCATTCAATAATCCAAAATAATCTAAATTACAGTCATGAAAAAAATATTTCTACTTCTGCTTGTATTTTTGCCTTTACTGGCGCAGAGTCAGCCTTTAACAAATAGCGAACCTCAGACAAAGAAGCTGATATGGGCTGAAGAGTTCGATAAAAACGGACTTCCTGATGAAACCAGGTGGAACTTCGAAACGGGAAAGGCAAGAGCCAATAATGAACCCCAGTATCATACCAGAGATCTTAAAAATGTTCGGGTTGAAAACGGGAAATTAATTATTACCACACGATTAGAAGAAGTTGATGGAGTGAAGAAATACACTTCTGCCAGGATTAATACCAGGGGTAAATATGAATTCACCTATGGTCGTATTGAAGTAAGGGCAAAGCTTCCCCGCGGAAGAGGCATGTGGCCTGCAATTTGGACCCTTGGTCTCACAGGCGGCTGGCCGGCCTGCGGAGAAATTGATATTATGGAGTACTGGGGACATGATCCTAATACAGTTGCTGCAAATGTCCATACACGGGATTATAATCATACAAAAGGTACTAGCCGGGGTGGTAAAATAACATACGAAAAACCTTATGAGGATTTTCACATCTATGCTGTTGAATGGTTTGCCGACAGGATGGATTTCTTTATGGATGACAAGATGTATTTTTCATGTAAGTCGAAAGGTGAAGGGATAGGAGAGTGGCCATTTATTGCTCCGCAGTATCTGATTCTTAATCAGGCTCTGTGGGTCAACTTTAAGGAGGGCGAACCCGGAATTGATGATTCTATTTTTCCACAGGAGTTTATAGTCGATTATGTGCGTATTTATGAAATGAAATAAAATAAAATTAATAATATCAATCGCTATGGGAATTTATAATCGTCGCTCATTTGTAAAAACTGCCGGAATGGGAAGTGCCATGATTGGTCTGGCCGGTGGACTTTCAGCATTGGATTTGTCGCTTCCGTATAAAACTAAAAATAAACTGCCCCGCTGGCGTGGATTTAATCTAATGGATTTTTATACTTCCAGACCAATGAAACTGCCACGCACTGGCAGGAACATCTCAACAGAAGATGATTTTAAATGGATGTCTGACTGGGGATTTGATTTTGTCCGTATCCCTATCCAGTATCCCTGTTATTTAAAATTCGATCCGGGTACAGACCGTAATAAACAGATAACACCTGATGAGGTCCTGGACTTCAATGAAGATGTTATTGCTGAGATTGAAAAACTTGTTTATCTGGCGAATAAACATAAAATGCATGTAAGTCTCAACCTTCACAGGGTACCCGGTTTTTGTATCAATGCAGGCTTCAATGAGCCCTATAATCTATGGAAAGATGAACAGGCTCAGCAGGCACTTTTTAAACATTGGGAAATGTGGGCGAAGAGATTCAATAATGTATCTGAGAAGATGCTCAGTTTCGACCTCATTAACGAACCCTGCTTCCGCGAGGATATGAATGATCAGTTCAGCAAAAAAGGCCCTGTTCCGGGTGACATTTACCGGAAGGTTGTTCAGGGTTGTCTCGACGTAATCCACAAACAGAATCCAAAACGTCTTGTTGTTGCTGACGGAAATGATGGCGGAGGTAAGGTTACTCCTGAACTTAACGATCTGAAAGTAGGTCAAAGCTGCAGAGGATATCATCCCGGAGTAGTATCACACTACAGGGCATCATGGGTCTGGAAAAATCCTGATGACGCGCCCATGCCGGTTTGGCCGGGTACTATCGATGGCAAGTATTATGACAGAAAGAGTCTTGAGGAATTCTATCGTCCATGGACTGAACTCGTTACACAGGGGGTAGGAGTCCATTGCGGCGAATGCGGCTGTTACAGAGAGACACCTCACGATGTTTTTATTGCCTGGATGAGCGATGTGTTAAGCATTCTTACCGAAAATAATATCGGATGGGCTTTCTGGAATTTCCGGGGTGACTTCGGGGTACTAGACTCGGGCAGAAAAGACATTGTCTATGAAGACTGGCATGGAAGCAAACTCGACCGGAGGATGCTGACTATGCTTCAAAAATATTAGGAAATTCTATTATCCTTTTTCATAGGTTTTTGCTGCAGCCTCCATCAGCAGATAGAATGCCTGAGCTTCGGGAGAGAAATAGCTTCTGTCGAAGTTCGGGCATCCGCATACATCATGGATATATCCCAGTTCATCAACCCTGTCGTTTGCTGCTTTTCTCATTAATTGAGCTTTTTCGATATACACCCGATCGAGATAGCCAGCCTTGACACCTCTGAATATTGAATAGGCCAGCATCTGAGAAAGGTTGACTTCAACAAATGTTTCTGGCTTATTTACTACATCATGGTAAGTGCCGTCCGCGCTCATATACTTTAAACACCCGTCAATCAGATCTTTGGTATAACCAATCAGTTTCTTCTTTTCTTCAGCCATACTTTCAGGAAGCATCATTATTACTCTGGTAAAGCCAGCTGCAGACCATCCGCTTCCCGTACCCCAGAAATCTTCACGTTTAAAGTTCTGTTTCGGATAGTCGTAAATGTGAGAGTATAATTTTTCTTTATCATTATAAAGATACTGGCGCCAGCCATCAATCTGCTTAATAGCCTCTTTGTACTCACCACATGCAGCCAGAAAAGGGGGAAGCATATAGTTTGCATCGCTCATCATCCATTTTGTCGGTTCCTGCGTGTGAAACAATATGCCTTCAGGAGTTTTATGGTCCGACTTAAAAAATACTTCAAGCATCTCATCCGCTCCTTTTCTGAAAATCGGATCACCGGTTTTCACAGCTGCAAAAAGTACAACCTCTCCAACGCTTGCACAATCAGTTATTGGTCCGTTTCCCTTTAATACTGAAAAACGGCCCTTTTCCTGCCTGAGAATAGCACCACGGGCAAGAGAAATTGCCAGATCCAATTCGCCCATTTCCAGAAAAGCCTGAGCAACAGTCCCCTGCTCCCAGTCATAACGCTGCATCCCCAGAGTAGCAATCTTGACTCTTTCAATCCTGTCAGCGAGTGAAACGGGTTTCCCTGTAAATAATGTGCCCGGTTCTTTTAATTCCTTTTTATCATTAG
This sequence comes from Bacteroidales bacterium, assembly GCA_016709865.1. Taxonomy (NCBI): domain Bacteria; kingdom Pseudomonadati; phylum Bacteroidota; class Bacteroidia; order Bacteroidales; species Bacteroidales bacterium. The sequence goes on along the minus strand of JADJLX010000005.1, from coordinate 1,395,912 downwards.
AGATGGCACAGGCAGTTAATATCGGTGTTCCTGTAATTCCCAGTGATAAACCTCCGGCCTTTTTTAAAAAGTTCCTGCGCGAATGATTGTCAGACAGATGCATATTCATAAAAACAGATTTAAATAATAATATTGATTAATTATCCTTATCAGCTATGCCGGATTATTTTTCACACGGCATTGTTTGATATGGTTACTAAATTCTCTTAAATTTAACGGATTAATTTAAATAATATATTGTATGAAAACCAAAACATCCTGTATCATAATAATTGCCCTTGTGTTTTTGTATTCATGTTCAGGCGAGAAGCCAATGAGTAAAGTAATTGACGAATCACTGGCATTCTCAGTTCAGCAGTACAAACTTATGAGTGATGTAATGAAAGATAAGCCTGATCAGCTGCCAAGAACCATTGATAAGGACGGGAACCTCAAAACTGAAAGTTCACGCTGGTGGACGAGCGGATTCTTCCCCGGGAGCCTTTGGTACTTATATCAATATTCAAATGATCCTGAGATTCTGGACGCTGCAAAATTGATGACTGACAGAGTTGAAAGGGAAAAGTATACCACTAATAACCATGATGTGGGATTTATGATCTATTGCAGCTTTGGAAACGGACTAAGACTAACCGGTGAAGAGCGCTATAATGAAGTTATCCTTACTGGTGCTAAGTCGCTTAGTACAAGGTTCAGACCACTTAACGGCTGTATACAGTCGTGGGGCAGTAACAATAAATGGCAGTGTCCGGTAATTATAGATAATATGATGAACCTCGAGCTCCTGATGTGGGCATTTAAGAAATCAGGCGACTCATCATTTTATAAAATCGCTGTAAGTCATGCAGATACAACGATTAAGAACCATTACAGGCCCGACTTCAGTTCATATCATGTAGTATCGTATGATACAATTAGCGGTAAAGTGGAGGTAAAACAGACTCATCAGGGGTATGCAGATGAATCGGCATGGGCCAGGGGACAAGTATGGGGATTATACGGCTATACGGTTATGTACAGGGAGACCGGTTTAGACAGGTATCTAAACCAGGCTAAGCATATTGCGGATTTTCTTATAAATCATCCTAATATGCCAGAGGACAAGATCCCTTACTGGGATTTCAATGCACCTGAGATTCCAAATGCCCTGCGCGATGCATCTGCCGGCTCAATTATGGCATCAGCACTTATTGAGTTAAGCAAGTTTGTTGATAAAGCTTCTTCAGCCGGATATCTTGAAGTAGCAGAAAAGCAGCTTCGTACACTCGCTTCACCTGAATATCTTGCAAAAGCAGGAGAGAACGGGAACTTTATCCTTAAACATGGTGTTGGTCATCTTCCTGGTAAGAGTGAAATTGATGTCCCTCTGACCTACGGAGACTACTATTTTATTGAAGGACTTTTGAGATTTAAAAGTCTTCTGGAATAGTAGAATATCAGCTTGCCTGCTTTGTTGGAGTAAAGGTAACAGTCTGTCCTCCTTTATACTGTGATTTGATAAACTGAAGTTTAACACGTGTTACACCGTTTGGCCAGTAGCGCCTTAGTGAGCGGTCGGTTACTTCAATATATTGTATCTCAGGAGTAACAACTTTAGGATTGTAGCTCATCTCCAGCGTAAAACCGTCACCTTCAAATTTAAGGAGTCCGGGTTTAGTTTGTGTTACCTTGCAGTAGGTCATCAGATTAGAACTGGTAGAACCATTTATTCTTTCCAGTTCATATTTGTCGGTTATTATAAAGTTCCTGCCTCTGTTAAGCGTATAGGCGCGAACCCAGCTTTTAACCAGAGCGTCTTTTGGATAGGCACCGGCTATATCTGTTGAGAAGAATATTGATTTAGCATTGGAAGTGAATGCTGAATTCCTTGCCTTGTAATTTTCACCCTGCATCTGGTCAATTCCATTTATAACGGGAAGATTATGGTAGCCCGATTGCATTGTCCATATTTCATAACGTTTTGAGCTAAAGGTTTTTGCATTATACTCCTCGCGTCCAAGGTCGATAAGGCAAGGTTTGCCGTTGTAATACAGAATACAGGTTCCAACATCATTATGGTTATGGCTCTCATTGTTGAATCCTCCTTTGGCTCCGAAGTAGAATCCCGAGAAGCTGCCCTCTTTATCACGTCCGCCGGCTACTTCTGTATCGGGCAGCCAGAAATCAGCAACAAGAGCTTCTTTTGCTTCAGCACTGCCAATCTCATTTAAGAGACCAAGATTCCTGATCTGATCGCAGATCTTTCCGCTCAGGCTATGCTTACCCCAGTTTCCAAGTTTTGCGAGATATGCGCCAAACTGCTGCATCTGATTGTCTTTTATTGCTTGTCCGTATCTGTAAACAGCTGAAGCATTACCTCCTGTTGTAGCGTCTGCATCAGCAAAATTCAGAAAGTATGGTGCATGAATATTCACTTTGTAGAAGTAGGTTCCCATATTGCGAATAAGCGGATCGTCGAATACATCAAATTTTCCACCGGTTGCATTTTTCAGAATCTCAAGATTCTCATATAACAGCGCTCCTGCGGCGCCCCAGTATGAAGGACCCTCATCGCACCCGCCATCATCGGAATAACCGTTTATGAATTTATCGAGTGAATTTATGATCTTCAGAACTTCGGCTCTCTTTTTAACCGGATCTGTTTCTACTATCATGTAGCTGTAAAGCATATTATAATTTACCCAGGGATTCCAGTTATTTGGTCTTCCTCCCTTAAATCCCATATAGCCAAAATCATCTCTTTCAAAATATGGGTTTAGTGCTTTGTTCTCAATCTCCTGCTTAAGTCTTTGTGAAATAAGGGGATGTACCTTGTCAAACTCATCTTTGAAAAGATACCATGTCCAGGAAAGATTGTTAGTTATCTCGCCAACTCCCAGATCCACAGTTGGTTCATTGATATCCGGTAATCCAGGTCCGGGCTTCTGGAAATACAAATGTGCCGACCATCCCCACCATGTCTGTTCGCTGAAGTACCATACAGCATTGATTATCTGATCTGTAAATCTTCCTTTGCCTTCAGCCAATTCACCCATGACAAGAGAGATAAGAGCATTGCTGCATGCAGCATATACTTCCTGTTTACGGTTACCTGATCTTGTAAACTCAAGATAATCAGTTGCTTTTACAACAGGCCAGTTATATACAAGATACTCTTCTGCCTTTTCTATATATTCTTTCCTGATACTCTCAGGCAGGCCCTGCCAGAACTCCCTGTTTTTATAAGTCGGAAGGTTATTCCATGAGTTATCTGTAATCAGGACCTTTTCCAGATCAATCGCCTTTGCTTTTTTCGCAAGAATGTTTCTCTCTTTACTTGTCAGTTCGGCATACACTGAATCTATAGTAGCAAAAAAGAATATTGATATACAGCTAATCAGAAATACCCGGATGAATGGATTATGAGTTTTCATTTTCTGTTATATATTATGTTTAAATTTACTATGATTATTAGTAAAGACAATACAAAATTATTAAAACTGTTAAGTATGAAGAATAATTTTAACCTGAGACTCTTTTCATCAGTAGCTTCACTAATTATGCTCTCATTTTCACTGTATGCGGAAACAATTCATCAATGGGAAGTATTTTCTGTTACTCTCAATTCAAGTGAGATCAGAACCAACCCTTATAATGAGATCAATGTAACTCCGGGAACCGGGTTTCTGTTTGTTAAATTTCAGGGTACCTCGGGCGAAGCATTGAATAAAACATATGATATTCAGGGATTCTGGAGCGGTGGTTCAGAGTGGAAAGTGAATTTTGCTCCTCCCTTCACAGGAGGATGGAAATACACTACTTCTTCTCCAGACCGGGGGCTTAATGGAAAGAAAGGAAGTTTTGAAGTTATTGCCTGGACTGAAAGTGAAAAAAATGCTAATCCTGCGAGACACGGATTTGTTAGAGTAAGGAAAGATGTAAGTGGTGAAGGTCATTTTTTTGAGTATTCAGATGGCACCCCATTTTTATGGATAGGTGATACCTGGTGGAACTGGACCAACAGGAAGATCAAACCTGAAACGTTTATGGCACTTGTTGACGACCGGGCTGCGAAAGGTTTCAATGTTGGACAGTTATTTGTCGCCGCAAACGGTTGGGGCAGGGAGAGCTCCCTTCTTGATGAGACATTCACAGTACTCGATACTGAACATATGTCGGGAGTTGAGGAGATGATCAAATATGCAAATTCAAAGGGTATTACTGTTTGGATCCATGGCTGGTGGAGTCGTGAGAATCTCAACAATACAGCCGGTGCCGATAAAATGAAAAGGTGGTGGCGATATCTTGTGGACAGGTTCGCAGCATACAACGTGATCTGGGTTGTGGCCGGAGAGTATAATATGTATAATAATGGCGGCTTCAGTGTTGAATTCTGGAAAGAGCTTGGGGCTTATATTAAGTCAGAAGATCCTTATGACAGGATAATCAGCCTTCATAATACACCACCTTTCTGGAGCGGTGGCGCGGATGCTCCTCAATGGGCTACTGGAAGCGTGATGCACAGCGAGAAATGGCTCGATTACAACCAGAGCCAGGTGGGGCACGGGAAGTATGCAAATGAGATGATACCATATATTATAAGTGAGGAATATAACCGTAAGCCTGCAAAACCGGTAGTGGTTACGGAACCATGGTACGAATTCATTGAGGGTAATCCCTCCGGCATGGATATCAGATTTGCAGCATGGTCGGCAATTCTTTCAGGTGCTGCCGGCCATACCTATGGTGGCGGACATGTGTGGCTTGCAAGTGTTCCGGAAGCTCCCGGTGGTGGCGGAACATGGCCTTATGAAAAGGGTTTTGAACGTAACACCTATGATTATGAAGGAGCCGTATCGATGAAATACCTCGCATCATTCTTTAAAAATGTGAAATGGTGGAACATGGCACCTCATCCTGAACTGGTTAAAGAATACCCTCAGCCATTTTGTCTGGCAAAACCCGGGGAGGAGTATGTTATTTACCTGAGGTACGGTGGTGTAGCTAAACTGGAAATGGATGAGCTTGCTGCCGGAAGAAGATATAAATATCACTGGATCAATCCGGCTACCGGAAAAGTCTATGATATTAAATCAATACAGGGAAACAGAATCCTGCAATTCAGTGCCCCTGAGAGCTATCCCGGTAATCCTGATTATAAAGACTGGGTGTTGTATATCTATAAGGAATAAAAAATTAAAAATCGATCATCGCTTTCATTACACCATCACCATATGAAGCAACAAGGTCAAAGGCCTCTTTGCTTTTTGAAAATGGGAACCTGTGTGTGACCATATTTCCGACATTTATCTTACCTGTCTCCATCATTTCAAGTGCGGATTCCACACAATCTACCTGCCGGCGAATGAACTGCAGTGAGATCTCCCTTCGCCTTGTAGTCTCGACATTCATTGACCACCTTTCAAATTCCGGAATCCCTACAACAACAAGTTTACCACCAGGTTTGAGCATATCCACTGCCTGATCAAGAGCCTCCTGCTGACCGCAGCATTCAAAGACTATATCGAGACCAAGTTTTGTCTTTTTTTGAATTTCTGCGACTACATCAGATTTCATTGGATTACCCGTATAAGCTGCACCCTCTCTGCCTGCAATTGAGAGTCGCGGATCTATCTTATCAGTGACATAAACACTTTCAACACCCTGAGCTTTTGCTGCGAGCATAACGCTCATTCCGATAGGGCCGAATCCTAAAATTCCTATTTTCAGATCTCTTACACCTCCCGATTTCTTCACCGCATAAACACCAATAGCCAGTGGTTCAGATATTGAACCATGGTCGGGAGTCAGGTTACCTTTAAGCGGGAAACAACTCTCCTCAGGCATTACAATATACTCCATCAGGCAGCCTTCTGCCTGTCCGGGGCACCCAAGGAACCTCAGCTTACGGCAGGTATGATGTCTGCCTGCCAGGCACTGGTCACATTCCCAGCAGGGCATTGCGGGTTCTATAGCTATTTTATCACCGGGTTTAACTCTTGTTACCGCTTTCCCGATTTCAGTAACTACACCGGCACCTTCATGTCCCACTGCAAACGGATACTCTACTTTCTGTGAACCTATCTGTCCCTGGGTATAATAGTGAATATCAGATCCGCATATTCCCAGAACAGACATTTTAATTTTTACATCATTCGGATTTATTATTACAGGTTCAGAGATCTCTTTCATCTCCATTTGTCTTATTCCGGTGAGCATCATTGCTTGCATCTCTGAAAAATTAGTTACTTTAGTACAACAAATATAATAATCATATGAGAAGAATATACGGAATAGGAGAGACTGTCTTAGACATAATTTTCAAAGATGGTCAGCCACAGGCTGCAAAGGCAGGAGGTTCAGTTCTTAACAGTGTGGTGTCGATGGGAAGGATGGGATTGCCTGTCTCTTTCATAAGTGAATATGGCCTGGATAATGTAGGTGATCTTATAGATAAATTTCTGAAAGAAAACGGGGTGAACACATCTTCTGTTCACCGTTTCAGAGATGGAAGTACCTCTCTGGCACTGGCATTCCTGAATGAAAAGAATGATGCTTCATATACTTTCTATAAAGATTTTCCGGAGAAGCGACTGGATATCAAATTCCCTGAGATCAAAAAAGATGATATTGTCCAGTGCGGATCATTTTATGCTATCTGGCCCGAGATCAGGGTGAAGTTTAAGAAATTTATTAAAAGTGCTAAAGATAGTGGCGGCTTTATTCTATATGATCCGAATTTTCGTCCCACTCATGTTTCCGAACTTGATACTCTGAAACCATTGATAATCGAAAACATGAAGATGGCAACTCTACTAAGAGGATCTGATGAGGATTTTAAAAATATTTTCGGTGCCAATTCTCCTGATGAAGCATGGGATATTGCTAAAAAATACTGCAAATCGCTGGTTTATACTGCAAACGTGGATGGAGTTTATGTAAGGACTTTATCATTTTCGGGGAAATTCCCGGTTCATAAGATTAAGCCTGTCAGTACAATAGGAGCAGGAGATAATTTCAATGCTGGTATGCTGACTTCAATCTATAAAAACAAAATAGCAGGGGATAAGTTACATCTGATCGGAGAGAAGGAGTGGAGTAAGATAATAACCTCAGCAGTCGATTTCGCGACTCATGTTTGTATGAGTTATGAGAATTATATTTCGGAGGAATTTGCAAAATCCCGGAAGTAGGTACACAGAGGTAAAAATGCCTTCTTAAATCGGTTTTGCATTCTCCAGCAGGAACTTCTCCGCCTCGAGCGACCAGATATAATCGTTTTTTGAAACAATCTCGTGCAATCCTGCGTATAATCTATTATCCTTTCCCATTTCCTTTAACTTGTAAAGAGAAACCAGCGGCATAGATATGTTGGTGTAGATGAGCTTTTTGCCTCCAGGGATCTGGGGGAGGTTCAATGTCGTTTCAACTACGGCATCCAGTCCTCCGACATGTGTTATCATAACTGCAGGGTTTATCTTCCCCTCACTCATCATTTTCAGTGATTCTATCATGTCATCAGTGTTACCTCCTGAAGTACCAACTATATGAGTGAATGAATAATGCACATTATAAAAATTGAATTCTGCCTTAAATTCAGGGTTAGTAGGTCCTGCAAAGAAGTTAAGGCATCCGTCTATTCCCAGAATCGCATCTCCCTGTTCAACAACCTGTTTAACCGGCGCAAACACAAAAACATCATCAAAGCCGGTACCTCCTGTCAGATCCCGCATATACTTAACAGGATCTTTCATCTTCGCAGTATTTGTATAAATCAGTTTTATACCCTCTTTTGCAGCATGCTCAGGTGTGAAAAGGCAGGCAGCTCTCGATAAGCGGTTATCATCAATGTCGGTTACAACAAGTAATCCGGGCTTTCGCTCCTGATGAAGTGCATAATCAATAGCTCCCAGGCCCATCGGACCAACACCTGCAAGGATTGCCATCTTACCTCCTTTGCGGATACCCATCTCATGCACATAGGTGCCGGGAGGAATATGATAGCTTGCATGAAATGCCCCTACGATACAAGACATTGGTTCAGAGAGTGATGCAGGGAAAAAAGCTTCTCCTTCGTATTGGAGCAGGGAATTTGCTTCCATTACTATCGGAGGTATAATTACATATGTGGCATCTCCTCCGATATAATGAAATGAATACCCGGGTGCTTCAAGGGTACCCATGTGATTCATTGCAGGCTGGATTGAAAATTTCTGTCCCTTCCGGAACTTATTCTGCCATTTTTTACCTACCTCAACAATTACTCCGGCAAATTCATGACCAATTATTGTTGGATTTACATCAATATCATCAGGAACTCTCTTATGGTCAGCGCCCTGTAATGCAGCTTTGTGCGATGACATGCAGATGCTGTCCGATATCACGTGCGCAAGTATCTCATCATCCTTCAGGGCAGGAAGATCGAATTCTTCAAGCCTCAGATCTTTCTTCCCGTATATTCTTACTGCTTTTGTTTTCATAAATTCGTTTAAAATAAATTTAACCACGGAGATACACGGAGTCCCGATAGCTATCGGGATCACGGAGTAATACTGCTTTGCCCTGAGCCCTGTGCCCCGCGCCCTGCGCCCTCATCCCAACATAACCTGCCCTCCCGTAACCGGTACAGCCTGCCCTGTCTCATACTCCTGATCGACAATATATAACAATGCTTTCATAACATCTTCCAGACGGCAGCCTCTTTTCATCGGGACCTGGTCCTCATAGAATTTTCTTACATCATCAATATTCTTTGCGCCTGGTACCTTGCCTGTTTTCAGATACTGTACAAAAAGACCATTCTGAGGATCGGACCATAACGGACCTTCATAGAAATTGCCCGGACAAATAGAATTTACCTTTATTCTGTTGGGGGCCAGCTCCATTGCAAACGACTGGGTGAGACCGATACCTCCGAACTTGGCACCTGCATATGCAAAATTACGGTTGCTGCCTCTTAATCCTGATTTCGAATTGATCTGTATGATATCTGTAAAATACTCAGGTCTTTCATTATTCTGAATTTTCATTACTTCCGATGCGTATTTGGCACAATGGAAATAGCCATTATAGTTCACATCCGTTGTCTTCGCGAATGTTTCCGGATCCATCTCATCAAGTCCGCCGGCTCTGAGTATTCCGGCGTTGCTTACCATCAGATCGAGGCCTCCAAATTCTTTTACTGTTTGAATTATAAGGTTTTTAACAGATTCAGGATCAGATACATCAGTTTTAATGAAGACAGCTTTGTTGGATGTCTTTCCGGTTGACAGACTATTTGCAAAAGAAGTACCTGTCTCCTCATTAAGATCAGCAATTACAACATTTGCTTTAAGTTTAAAAAGAGATTCAGCTATACCTGCTCCGAAGCCCTGTGCCCCTCCGGTTACAACTGCAATTTTATTATTTAACCTGTTTCCTGCACCAGACGACTGCGATACTTTTCTTCGATAGTTCTCAACCTCCCACTGATCAATAAATGCCACCTGTTCCGGAGTCAGGAATTTAATGCCCCCACATTGAGATGCATAGTAACTGATCTTTATAAGATCTTCATAAACATCGAGACAGGCTTCAGCAGAGGCAAAACTTTCTGCTAATGCAAACACTCCCATGTCTTTAATAATGAAGACTTTTGGGGTATAGCCATATTCATTTATGAAATGAGGAAGCTGGTACTTTACAGAATCAAGGATCTTTTCTGCAGTACCTGATTGTTCAATAAACAGATACCGTGTTTTGCAGTAAACAATTATATCAGGAGTGAGCGGGAGCGAGATCTTGTGAAACTCCTGCTGGTTCTGGTAGAATTTTGCAATCAAAGAATTATGCCGGAATCTGATTACTCCCGGCTGATCGCCTGAAAGGATCATCCTTAGTCCGGGCAATACCTTATTCAGAAGCGGGTTATAAGGTAATTGACCGGGTTCGCTTAGCGGTTCGATCTGTTCACTGATTTTGCTTATAATTTCTTCATAAATTCTCTGAATATCTTCAGTGGTATCTGCCCCGACAAATGAGCCATGGTTTTCAAGAAAAATGATTTTAGGATCGTGTCCGAATTTTTCTCTGTACGATATTATTTCAGATTCAAGCTTTTTGAACAGTGTATATCCCGGATCTATGTAAGGTACATAAAGGACACTTTCGCCAAATAACTTGTTTGTCAGGCTCTTTGCATTCCTGCTGCAAAGTATTCCATTGATAAGGGTAGGATGGAGGTGAACAACAAACCTATATTGAATTATCTCATGCAGAGATGTTTCAACCGAGGGGCGCTTGTTTTTTCCGGGATCCAGAATACTTAAGAACATATCTGCTAGCACCTGCTGCTCCCTTTCTGAGGGATCTTCGGAATATACTTTCGATGATATTACATGCAGCTTTTCCCTGTTAAGGGCCACCAGTCCTTCTTCTGAAAGCTCAGCAAGAGATTGTCCGCTGGCTTTGATCCAGATTGTCTCATTATCCTTAAATGAAGTATTTCCTCCTCCGGCAATAACATATTCCTTGTTACTTCCATAGTACTTTGAGATCTCAATAAGTTCCTTTAACTCCGGTTTCATCTTAATGCTTGTTTAAGTAGTACTCAATAACCAGTTTACCGAGACTGGCAAGCTCTTTTTTCTGATCGACGCTATGCTTTCCGTCAGGCAGAACATATCCCTGCCGGCCATCAGCCCGCAGATATTGATGTGCCGCAATGATACAGGCACCTTCCCATGATATCTTTTTCAGCTTTTCATCAAGAGGAACAGAACATCTTGTGCTGACAGTAAGCGGGATCATTTCTGGAGTATTATGTTCGGTGCCAAATGTTATTATAAAGCCTTTATCATGAAAAAACTCAACGAATTTTTTCATAATATTAAGATCATTTCTGCCGGGGATAAGTTCGATACATTCGATACCGAGCCCTTTCAATGTCTGATAAAGTTTTTCAGGATCTGACTCAAATTCTGTGCATTTACCTGACGGATCATCAAGTAGCACAGGATAGCATGGTATTCCGCCAGCCTTCAGGATGATTTTGATGATTTTCTTCAAATCCAGGAATGAGCTTTCATCCTCCTCAACAAAGGCAGCTCCTCCGCTCTTCAAAAGGTTTGAACGTATTTCGTTCTCAAGGGCAGCAGGATTTGACAGATCGGCTTTCGATTTTTTTCCTCCGTATAGTTTTTCAAGAAAAATGATTTTTTCTTCAGGTGTTGAAAAATGCTCCACGGCATCAAGCCTGAGAGCTTTGGCAATATGTCGTTCCCTTACAAGGTTGTGTGCATACTTGCTCTTAATTATTTCGTAAGAGAGTGACAATGAGGGATTTTCTGCTCTAATTAGTCCGTTGAGTTTTGAGATCATGGCTTTTATCTGAACCTGGCTCTCCTGGATAACACTCTTAAGCTGCTTTCTGAGCATAAACCCAGTGTGGAACGGATAATCAAGTCCTTTACCACTGAAGTAGATCCTTCCCGGGTTATTAGGATCGTTTATTCTTATTCCATTTTTCTGTTCCTCTTTCATGAGGCCGATAAATTCGATATTGAAAAGAGGGAATATTTTATTATTGATACATCCCTTCAGAAAAGAATCATAGCCATCGGTTACATAAAAATCGTTTATTCCCAAAACGGCAATTCTCTCTTCTTTTGCCATTTTGAAAGCAACATCAAGGTCAGAGAAGGCGCTGAAAGAGTATGGAGTATGAATATGGCCATTAGCCTCGCGAAAGATGGGAAGCGGTAAGCCGTTTATCTCTTTAGCCATCACTTCGGGTGCAGGATACTCTTCAAGGAAATTCTTCATGCCTTTTTCTATATTTTTGTTTCTATTTTAAGTTCCGAAAGGTGTTTATTTATTCTTGCAATCTCATCACTTGAAAGGCGGAAATCAGCAGCTTTTACATTATCGAGAACCTGTGCTGCATTTCTTGCACCTGCAAGTGCACATGTAATACCTGGTTGCTGCAAAGTCCAGTTAAGTACAAGCTGCGATGTTGTTACTTTTCTTTCGTCAGCAATCTTCTTAAGATCCCTGGTTAATTTAATGATCCTTGAAAGGTTGGGCTCTTTATAGTACGGTGTATTAGGCCTTGTGTCGCCATCGTTGAACTTGTGATCCTTCTTAATTTTTCCTGTCAGTAGGCCGCGCTGGAGAGGGCTATATGCAAGTATTCCCACATTTTTTTCAATGCAATGAGGAACTACCTCTTTCTCAATACCCCTGTTAACCATGCTGTATGGAACCTGATTTGAAGCAATCGGGAAGGTTTTTTCCGCCTCCTCCATCAGTTCCCTAGAATAGTTACATACAGCTCCTGCTCTTATCTTTCCCTGTTTAACAAGGATCTCAAGAGCTTCCATCGTTTCAGAAACCGGTGTTGTAGGATCGGCCCAGTGGATCTGGTACAGGTCGATATAATCGGTGCCTAGTCTCTTAAGACTCAGATCGCAGTCACTTATAACTTTCTCTTTTGAAGAGTAGCGGTATATATCAACTTGTTTTCCTGAGTTATCCTGTGAAGAAAAATAAAATTCACCCTTCTTTTCACTCCAGGTAAGCCCGAATTTGGTAAGCACCTGAACATTAGATCTTTTCCCCTTAATGGCTTTGCCGGTAAGCTCTTCACTTAAACCAAAACCATATACCGCGGCTGTATCAATGGTTGTCATTCCATGATCAATAGCAGTCTCAATGGCTTTTACGGCTTCTTTAGAGTCTGCTCCGCCCCACATCCATCCGCCGATGGCCCAGGCTCCGAATGCAAGTTCTGATACTTTGATGTCTGATTGTCCTAGTGTTCTGTATTCCATAATTTTACATTTTACCAATTCAAAACTTTATCCGGCACTTCGAGCAGCGACTCACATATCCAATCTGCATCAGAAAGTGCTGCTGCATCAAAAGAGGTTGTTACTGCCAGACATTTACAACCGGCAGCTTTTCCTGCTTTTACGCCGCTTACTGCATCTTCAACAACCAGACATTCATTTGGTTCTAAGCCAATGCTTTTTGCTGCCTTAATGTATATGTCAGGTGCTGGTTTCTTTTTCTCAACATCGAGTCCGGTAATTATCGAATTAAATGTGCCTGATGACAAACCTATTTCCCTGAGATTGACTTCCATTTTGATCCTGTCGGCACTAGTCGCCAGGGCCAGTTTAAACCCTTTATTCCTGCATTTGGCAACAAACTCATGAGAGCCCGGAAGAGGGTATAATTTGCCTTTAACTAGTTCTTCGTAGATCTGGTACGTTCTTGCTTTTACTTTCTCAATATTTACAACTATTCCATGCTTTTCTGCCACTCCTCCGATATACCTGTTCTCCCCCATACCTGTAAAAGGTTTAAAATCTTCAGGTGAGACAATAACTCCCATCTCTTTGAACATGAGTATTGCAGCAAGAGAAATATATGATTCTGAATCAACAAGCACTCCGTCCATATCAAAGAGCACTCCTTTTATCATCTGAATATCTTTTCTATTTCCAGAATTCTTGATTTGCTGAGCGGATTCTTTTTCTTCGAAAGGTCAGTAATCAGAGTCATTTTAGCAGCGTTTTCAAGAACCTCAATTTTATCAAATGCCTGCAGAAGAGTAGTTCCCGTTGTAAGGATCCCATGATTCTCAAGCAGAAGAATATCAGACTTTTGTACATTATCGGATACAACTTCCGCAAGCCCTGCACTTCCCATCAGCGCATATGGCACCAAAAGCGGAGTCCCGAGTATCGCAGCTGCCTCGGCAGTCAGATTAGTGTCTATCTTACACTTCATGGCAGTAAATGAGGTAGCAACAACAGGATGAGCATGAACAACTGCCATAACATCTTTATTCCTCCTGTATATTGAGAGATGCATCTCAAATTCAATTGAAGGTTTCAGATCAGGAGTCAGGTTCTGGCCCAGAATAGACATCACCCCGACTTCTTTCCATCTCATTCTGCCCTTATCAGTGGCTGAAGGAGTTATCAGAATTATATCCCCGGAAATCCTGCAGCTGATATTTCCGCCTGATGTGGTTGTAAGTCCATGATTATATAGCCGTCTCATAAAAGAGGCAACCTCTTTCCGTTCCTTTTTAAATTTTGTCCGAAATGCCATACAAGTACTTATTTTACAAGGTCGATAACGCCATTCAGAACAAATCGTGGCCGATATGGGAAATTATCGATCTCATTCTTAGAAGTTATTCCGCTCAGAACCAGTAATGTGTCAATCTCTGACTCAAGTCCGCACCTGACATCAGTATCCATGCGGTCGCCTATAACAATTGCATCTTCCCTTTTAACACCAAGTCTTTTGAGTGCACTTCTCATCATCAGTGGATTTGGCTTGCCAACATAATAAGCTTTTTTCCCTGAGGCTATTTCAATAGGAGCTATAAGGGCTTTTGTAGATGGTGTAATCCCCACTTCAATTGGCCCGCTTACATCAGGATTGGTTCCGATCAGCTTGGCCCCTTTTAAAACGAGGTTTACCGCCAGTTCAACCTTCTCAAAATTGTAGCTGTGGGTATCACCAACAACCACATAGTCGGGACTTACATTATTTACCGTATAACCAACACTGTATAACGCGTGTATAAGTCCGGCATCACCAATTATATAGGCACTTCCATCGGGTTTCTGATTTGCCAGGAAACTAGCTGTTGCGAGTGCACTTGTATAGAAATGCTCCTCGCCAATAGTAATTCCCAGTCTTTTCATTTTTTCATGTAGCTCTTTGGGAGTCCTCTCACTTGAATTGGTAAGGAAAAGATAGCTTTTTCCCGAAGCTTCGAGCCATGCCAGAAAATCTGTTACTCCCGGAAGCAGCTTATTGCCATGGTAGATAACTCCATCCATGTCGATAATAAAGCCTGCCTTCGATTTGATATGATCAATAGCTTTTTCCATATTCTGTTATTTGTAAGGTAAAGGTATCAAAAAGAGATCAGACTCCCTCTTTATTCAATAAAACTGATTTTTCCACCGAGGTATCAGTTTTCAGCTGATGTCCTTTCAAAGGAATTATTTTGCTGTGTATGGCATCGAGTATCCAGTCGGGCTGAGGGAAGAAATATTCTTCCATTTCATAAGCCGGAGTGATCCAGTTTCTTGAACCTACGACAACCGGAGGTGCATCAAGGTCATCAAATGCAAGTTCTGTTATTGTCTGGGCCATCTCTTTCAGGAATGAACCGCGTGCAGAAGCATCACTTGTAAGAACTATCCTGCCTGTCTTTTTAACCGACTCAATAACAGGACCATAATTAAACGGAACCAGCGATCTGGCATCAATAACTTCAGCACTCATACCGTATTTATCCTGCAGAATATCTGCTACTTTAATAGCAGGATATAAGGTTGCTCCAACAGACAGTATAGTCAGGTCTGTACCTGCTCTTTTGATATCAGGTTCCCCGAATGGAATTTCATAGTATCCTTCAGGTACTCCTTCAGTATGAAACATTTCACCTATGTCATAGATCCTCTGGCTCTCAAAGAAAATTACAGGATCGGTTCCCTGTAGTGCAGTATTCATGAGTCCTTTTGCATCGTATGGTGTTGCTGGAAAAACAACTTTTAATCCCGGTATATGAGCAGTAAGCGAAGACCAGTCCTGTGAATGCTGAGCTCCGTATTTTGAACCTACCGATACCCTTATTACAACAGGCATCTTAATAATATTTCCGCTCATAGCCTGCCATTTCGGAAGCTGGTTGAAGACCTCATCACCTGAACGTCCAAGAAAATCGCAATACATTATCTCTGCAATAACTCTTCCTCCGCACATACCGTATCCAATTGCGGTACCAACTATAGCTCCTTCTGAAATAGGCGAATTGAAAAGACGATGATAGGGGAGTGCTTCAGTAAGTCCGCGGTATACAGCAAAAGCCCCGCCCCAGTCGCGGTTCTCTTCTCCCCAGGCTGCAAGAGTCGGGTCTTTGTAAAAACGGTCAATTATTGCTTCAAAGATCCCGTCGCGGAACTGATATAATCTTGCTTTGGATACCGGTTTACCTTCCTTGTCTTTGTAAAAGCGTTCTTTGGTTTTGAGTGATTTTACACGCGGGTTCTCTTCCATAGGCATCAGGACTTCCGGAGTTCTGTCTTCCATCTTATCAACTGATCCGTTTGAGAACATCATTTTACCAATGCAATCCGGGTCTTTCTGCATATCGATCCTGGGTGATATCTTATCGTCGATGCTCAGTTTAAGCATCTTTGACAGCAGTTCTTTCGTTTCAGTTGTTATGTTTTCGAGCTGTTCTTTTTTCGCTATTCCTGAAATTTCAAGCTGGTGTCCGTAAGAGAGTATCGAGTCTTCCTGCTGCCAGGCCTCAATCTCCTCTTTTGATCTGTATGAGGAAGCATCTGATGGCGAGTGACCACTGATCCTGTATGTTAAAGTGTCGAGTAATACCGGACCCATTTTTGCTTTGAGTATCTCTTTTTTGCGTCTGAATGCATCAATTACGGCAAGTGGATTGTAACCATCAATCCTCTCAGAGTGCATCATCTCGGGATTTACTCCGGCACCGACCCTGGCAAGGATATCGTAACCCATTGTTTCACCCATTGTCTGACCACCCATTCCATAGAGGTTATTCATGAAGTTGAAGATCAGGGGCAGGCCGCCTTTATATTCACCATCCCAAAGTGTTTTATACTGATCCATGGTAGCAAATGTGATGCCTTCCCAAACAGGTCCGCATCCCATTGAGGCATCACCGATGTTACAGACTACAATACCGGGTTTGCGATTTATTTTTTTGTAAAGGGCAGCCCCTACAGAGATATCTCCTGAGCCTCCAACGATAGCATTATTCGGATAAATCCCGAAAGGTGTGAAGAAGGCATGCATCGATCCGCCTAATCCTTTATTGAATCCGTTCTCACGGGCAAATATCTCGGCAAGAGCACCATATAACAGGAAGTTCTTTGCAAGTTCTTTAATACTTCCCTGAAAACCGTTCTCAACAACTCTCAATGCTGCTCCTCCGAAGAAGTTCTTCATAACAGAATAGAGAGTATCCTCATCGAGACGGTGAATTGCTGATAAACCTTTTGCCAGGATCTCACCATGGCTGCGGTGAGAACCGAAGATGTAATCATCAACCTCAAGCGTATAGGCCATACCTACAGCTGAAGCTTCCTGTCCGATAGAAAGGTGGGCTGGTCCGGGATGATTATATGGTATCCCGTTATACTCATTCGTTGTTTTGATGAGGTTGAGCATTGTCTCAAACTCCCTTATCACAACCATGTCGTGATAAATCCTGAGGAAATCTTCTCCCGTGAAGTTTTTCTTCTCCTCCTCAATAGTCTTATTGTACTGGTTTACAGGAATTTTACCGAACTCAATGAATTTTGGTTTTCTTACAACCTTCGGATTGATGTTTTGACTTTTTGGCATGATTTATATTATTTGTATGTTTTTAAAAGGAATGGTCGCGACCATTCCCTACATAATTGTTAAAATTAATATCTGAAATTCTCAATCTGTTCTTTTATCTCTTTCAGGAACAGTGTTGCCGGACCACCGTCAATCGCCCTGTGATCATATGTGAGCGATAATCCAATATATGGAACGAAGCCGAAAATGTTATTTCCCATATTGGCCGGACGGTTAATTATAGTACAGACTCCCAGTATACCTGCCTGAGGAAGATTGATAACAGGAGTGAACATTTCTACACCATAGTTTCCAAGGTTAGATACGGTAAATGTTGCTGCTGTGCTCTGAATCAGCTCAGGATTAATGCTTCCCTTACGGCAGGCGTCGGCTGCAGATTTAAGCTCTTTCGATAATGTTGTGAGATCCATTTCACTTGCATTCTTTACAGCCGGGACCATTAATCCTCGAGGTGTGTCGACTGCCAGTCCAAGGTGCACTTTATTGAAAGTTTTTATTGTTTCACCAAGGAAATGGCTGTTGGCTTCCGGGAATTTCTCAAGCGCCCTTATTACGCACCAGCAAACCATATCATTCAATGTTATATCCTGCTGATTCTTATTTGCGGCGACCTGTGATTTTATTTTCTGACGGGCATCCAGAAGATGGCGCACATCGGCACTCATGTGGTGTGTCAGCTGTGCAGAATTCTGGAGTGATGCGTGCATTGACTTCGCAATTAGCTTTCTTACATTGCTTAAAGGCTGCTCGGCAAATTCAGTTTTATCCGATTTTACTGTTATTTTATTAACAATAACTCCTGAGAGAGCTTTCTCAATATCCTCAGTAATAATCCTGCCATTTGGTCCGGATCCCTGCAGGTTATTGTAATTAAGCCCTTTGTCATCTGCAAGTTTCTTAGCTCTTGGTGATATTCTTATTTTCCCATTAGCATTTCCTGGATAATTTATTTCCCCAAAAACCTCTTTAGCTTTTACATCCTCTACGGCCTCTACAGCAACAGCTGATTTATCTGCCGAATTATCGGGATTTAAAGATGCCGTTTCCTCTCCGGCTTTTCCTATTGCCGCAACATTTACAAGTACAGGAACTTCGGCTCCCTCACCAAAGTAGATGTCAAGCAACAAACCTTCAGCCGGTGATTCCAGATCAAATGCGGCTTTGTCGGTTTCATATGAGAACAGGATGTCGCCAACAGTCACACTTTCTCCTTTTTTCTTAAACCATTTTGTAATTATACAGGTTTCAACTGACTGTCCCTGCTTCGGCATTATTACTGCTGTTGCCATTATGTTGTTATTTGGTTATTGAGTTATTATGGTATTAGGTCTGTTTTGTTTTTACTTCGGTCTTCCGTCTCCGGTCTTCCGACTTGTAATTATAAGTTAATGAAATACATATTGACTACTTTAGATATGTCTAAATATCAATGACTACAAAAATAATTCAATTAACTTGTATTTACAAGTAAAGTTTATTATTTTTACAATTAATTAATTTTTTTGTCATGGTTAGCCCTAAAGCCATACCGCAGTACAGGAAACTTTATGAAATACTCCGGAAGCATATTCTGGATGGTGTTTATAAGGAGGGTGATCTGCTGCCCTCGGAAAATGAGTTATGCAAATTATACGGCATGACTCGTCCCACTGTACGCCAGTCTCTTGCAACCCTTGCCGCGGATGGTTATATAAAAAAGCACCAGGGAAAAGGCAGTATAGTTCATAACCTTCCGCGTGAGATAGGGATTCTTTCAGTTTCAGGTACCACTTCAGCAGTTGGTAACCGCAATCTCAAGACAAAGATTATTGTAAAGCCGGTTCTCATGCAATGGCCTGAAGATTTTATGTTTCCGCTTTCTGACCTCGAGAAGGAATCAGGTTGTATTTATATGGAGAGGCTTCGGCTCCTCGATGATGTGCCCATTTTTTACGATATCAGCTATATCGCAAACATAAACCTGCCAAGAATAACTGCCCGTCAGTTTGAGAACAGGTCTCTTTTTCAGATCTTAAGAGATAACTACCGGATAGAAATTAAGGGCGGAGATCAGAGAATCAAAGCTATTCCTGCAAATACTAAGATAGGTAAGTTTCTGAAAATCAAAAAGGAACAACCCGTGCTTCACCTCGAACGAAGGTTGGAAACCAACAATCCCGGGTTATTTCTGTATTCCTCAATCTTCTGTAATACAGAAAAATATTCTATTTTCGGTAGGTTTTAATAATATAGTCAAAATGAAAAGACGTGAAATGATCAAGAAGGCCACTTTGCTGGCATCAACTCCTTTGTTACTTCCCGGACCATTTTACGGATTTGGGAACTCACCAGGCTATACCTGGAGTAATGAAAAAGTTAAGAGGTTTGGAGACAGCCGCGACTGGTTCTTCGAAAAGAGATACGGAATGTTCATTCACTGGGGATTATATTCAATCCCTGCCTGGCATGAGCAGCATCAGTGGAGGGCCCGTGTACCGCGAGCTGAATATGTTAAGCTTGCAAACCAGTGGAATCCGAAGAAATTTGATCCCGAAGAATGGCTCGATACAATGGAAATGGCAGGGATGAAGTACATTACAATCACAACTAAGCATCACGACGGATTCTGCTTATGGGATACAAAGCAGACAAAATTCAATACAATGAACACTCCTTACAAACAGGATATTATTGGCAAACTTTCTGATGCCTGCCACAGAAGAAACGTTCCGTTGTGCCTGTATTACTCAATAGCCGACTGGAACCATCCAAACTATCCGAATCAGGGACGACACCATGAACTTGCAGGACCGGAGCCGGGCGATACCCCTGACTGGGATAAATACATGGAATTTCTAAAGGCCCAGGTGAAGGAACTCTGTTCCAATTATGGGAAGATTGATGGATTCTGGTGGGACATGAACGTGCCTCTTTATAAAGATCCTTCAGTGAATGCCATGATCAGATCTCTGCAGCCATCAGCTGTAATCAATAACCGCGGATTTGATGATGGAGATTTCGGTACCCCTGAGCGCGATTTTGCTGCTGCTGAGGCTGATGCTACTGTGCTGGAAAGACCAACCGAGGCTTGCCAGTCAGTAGGCATGGAGAGCTGGGGCTATAAAAAAGATGAGGATTATTATACTGATCTTCATCTCGAGAGGAGCATCGACAAATATCTTTCACGCGATGCAAACTATCTGCTGAATGTGGGTCCGACCGCTGAAGGCCTGATACCTGATCAGTCATATGAGATCCTTGAACGCCTGGGCGAGTGGTACCTCTCAGTTGAGGAATCTTTCGTTAATGTTACTCCGGTTACTCAGCTGTTGAGCAGCAAGGATGTTTTTGTAACATCGCGTGATAAAACAATTTACATCCATTTCAATAAAGGACTTACGGGGAACGGATTTAAAGTGAAACCATTGGATGTTTTGCCGGTGAAAGCAACCCTTCTCAATAATAATAAAAGAGTGGAATGCGTTGTTGATCTTAGTCCAGGTGATCACATTGAACAGAAAAAATATCTGCGTCTGAGGAACCTTCCGGTAAATGAAATGGCAAATAGTGTGATGATTATTAAACTTGAATTTAAAAATGCATTATCATAATCAAAAAAAAGTTTATTTTTATACTTCATATGCTATAAAACATAAGACCAATCATTAACTAACCTGATAAATACATTGTAACATGAAAGAAGAAAAAAAAGGTATGTCAAGACGCCGGTTTCTTGGCACAGCAACTCTCGGTGTAGCTGGAATGGTAGTGCTTCCGAGCATTGCATCATCATGTAAAGGCACTCCGCCTGCAGACACTGAAATCAAATTGGGCTTTATTGGAATGGGGCAGCAGGCTATGTTTCTGCTTAACGGCTTTATGCAGATTCCAGGTGTTAAAGTACTTGCAGGATGCGATGTTTATGGAATTAAACGTAAGCGTTTCGAGAAAAGGGTAACTGAATTCTATGCCAAGGCAGGAAAAGAAGTTAAAGTTGATACCTATGAGAAATTTGAAGATCTGATTGCAAGAACTGATCTTACTGCAGTTGTTATTGCAGTGCCTGATCATTCTCATGCAAGAATAGCTATTGCTGCTTTGAAAGCTGGTAAAGACGTTTATCTTGAGAAACCAATGACTTTCACAATCAAAGAGGGTCAGGAACTGAAAAAAGTTGTCAGGGAAAATAACAGGATACTAGGAATCGGAAGTCAGCAGAGATCATCAGCTGAATTCCAGCATGCTGTTAAACTAGTTCAGGATGGTGCACTTGGCAAGATAACCAAAGTGCATGCTTATGTTGGTGCTCCTCCTAAACCGTATGATCTTCCTGAAGAACCGATTCCTGCTGATCTTAACTGGGATTTGTGGCTGGGATCACTTCCGATGCCAATTCATTTTAATAATCAGCTCGATCCTCCGATATCACTTGATCCTCCTCAGGATGAACAATTCTGGGGTGCATGGAGATGGTATTCAGAGATGGGAGGCGGATTTACAACCGACTGGGGTGCCCATATGTTCGATGTTGCTCAGTGGGGACTCGGCATGGACAGAAATGGTCCGGTTGAAATTTCACCTGTCGGCGACGGCACAGAATATATGACTTTCAAATATGCCAATGGTGTTGTGATGACATCAGAACCTTTTGATGAGAAAAAAACAAAAGGTGTTAAGTTCATAGGCGAAACTGGATGGTTAGAAGTGTCAAGAGGCTTCTTTAATGCCTCAGATCCTAAATTTAATCCTCCTCCGGCAGCTACAAATGTTGAAGGTCCGTATGAAACAAGAATTCCTCACCAGCTAAACTTCGTGGAAGCAGTCAAAAATCATGTTGATCCTGCTGTTCCTGTAGAGGTTGGTCATAGCAGCTGCACAGTTTGTACTCTTGGTAACATAGCATGCACACTGAAGCGCACCATTAAGTGGGATCCGCAGACTGAGACATTTGTGGATGATACCGATGGTGCTGCCACTAAGCTTATGCATTACGAGTACAGAGCTGGTTACAAGCTTGTATAGAAGAAGATCAGATATTCTTTATAAGTTATACTTTAAGGCTAGGCGTAGTATGAAACTACGCCTATGCTTTTATTAATGAAATATTCATAAAGATGAGATTCTCAAAATTATTTTTTCTGGTAACATTTGCCGGAATAATTGCTTCAGGATGCAGGTCAGGAATAGATGATCCGGTTGTTCTTTCTGCACCTGCCGGATCACTTTATACCTCAATAAAAAAGGATGGAATTACTATAATTCCTAACGGCCGGCTACTTACTCCATCGGGGAAAAGCCTGCTTGTCGCTCCTCATCCGTTCGGACTTGTTCTTAGTAATGACGGAGAAACAGCAGTGACAGCTAATTCCGGCACAAATCCCCTTTCAATATCAATAATTCATAACCTTACAACTTCTCCTGATATTATCCAGGTACCGCCGGGTTATAATACTGATGAAGGTGTGCTGGAATCAGTTTTTATGGGACTTGCCATATCACCCGATAACAGTAAAGTGTATGTTGCTGCCGGTCAGGATAATTCCATTCAGGTATTCGATCTTGCAAACGGATCGAAGATCGACTCTGTGGAATGTTCAGTTTTTGAGGATGGTACATTAAATCCTGACGGCTATATAGGCGATATGGTTTTAACACGCGACGGAAACTATCTGTTAGCTGTTGACCAGACCAATTTCCGGCTTCTTATTGTTGATACCCGCAAAATGAAGGTTGTAAGTTCAGTTGTGGTTGGCAGATATCCATTCGGAGTATGTCTTACTCCTGATGAGAAAAAAGTTTATGTGGCGAATGTTGGTATGTTCCAATACAGTAAGATCGGTAAAATCGAAGAAACATCCGATTATAAAAATGCACTTTCATTTCCTGCCTTTGCATACAATACCAAAGAAATGATTGATGGTATTGTTACTGATTCATTGGTGATCCCCGGACTGGGAGATCCCAACAGTGATAAAGCTTTTTCGGTATGGGCAGTCTCTCTTGATGATATTTTGAAGCCTGAAATAGAAGCTAGGATTAAAACCGGCAATCTTGTCGGACAAATGGTTGAAGGGATTCCGGCAGTGGGAGGCTCAAGTCCGAACTCACTTGCAGTTACTTCAGAATATGTATTTGTGAGTAACGGTAACAATGATAATATTACTGTAATTGATATCAGGACTGATTCAATTATAAAAGAGATCTTTCTGAAGCCTGATGAGGCATTGAAGCATTTCAGGGGTGTAATACCATTCGGACTCGCTGTGTCACCCGATCAGAAAAAGCTCTATGTAGCGGAAGCCGGCATTAATGCAGTGGCAGTTATTGATATTCCCTCATTTACCGTTGAAGGGCATATTCCTGTTGGCTGGTTTCCTTCAAAACTAAAGGTTACTCCTGACGGCAAACATCTGATAGTAACAAATGCAAAAGGTTACGGCAGTGGTCCTAACGGAGGAAAAGATTTCAAAGAGGGCGGCGAAGGAACATATATCGGATCGCTTATGAAAGGTACTGTCTCTGTAATAGAGATGCCTTCGAAAGGAGAACTGAAAAAGATGACTTCACAGGTTATCACCAACAACTTCTTTAAGCAAAAAGCCGGTAAACTGATAAGAACCCGGAAGAAAAACCCGGTTCCAGTATATGGAGGTCAGAAAGAGTCACCGATAAAACATATTGTATTCATTTCTAAGGAGAACCGGACATTTGATGAGGTCTTTGGGCAGGTTCCGAATTCAGAGGGAGATCCCTCTATTGCAAGGTATGGCCGGAATGCCTCATTTACAAATAAAGCTAAAAATGAGCTTATTCAGGCTGCAACCGTAATGCCAAACCACCTAAAACTCGCTTCGGAGTTTGCAATCGGAGACAACTTCTATGTTGATTCTGATGTTTCGGCCGATGGACACAGATGGCTTGTAAATACCTATCCCAATGAGTGGGTTGAGACTTGTACTCCGGCCAGTTATGGAGGCAACAGGGAATATAATCCCGCTTCAAAAGCACCGGGCAGTCTGGGTATGAACGGAGCTGCAGGGGCTATATATCCCGAAGACTATAATGAATCAGGTTCAATGTGGGATCATCTCGAAAGAAATAAAATAGACTTCTATAATTTTGGTTTCAGCGTTATGTTTGAACCTGCTTTTTACGATGAGTCGTACAAGTATACCGGAATCAAACAATTCGCAAATTTTCCTGTACCTACTCCTATATTCAGCAGGACCTCAAGGGAGTATCCTACCTATAACATGGCAATACCCGACCAGTTCAGGATGACACAGTTTATTAAAGAGTTTGAAGCAAAGTGGATGGGCGAGGGTAAGGTTATGCCACAGGTATTGACAGTGATATTGCCAAACGATCATGGGGCAGGAGAGAGACCTGAAGCAGGATATCCGTTCAGAGAGAGTTACATGGCTGATAATGACCTGGCAGTGGGAAGGATAGTAGAGTACCTTTCTCATACTCCATACTGGAAGAATATGGCCATTGTAATTACAGAAGATGATGCTCAGAATGGTGTAGATCATATCGATGCTCACCGGAGTTTGCTAATGGTTATATCACCATGGGCTAAGAAGAACTATATCAGCAAACTGCATTACAGCTTTGGCAGTATATTCAAAACTTTCTGGAATATACTCGGATTACCATATCTGAATCAGTATGACGCCGGGGCAACTGACCTCTCCGATATGTTTACAGGTAAGCCGGATTATACTCCTTATACTGCACTGCCGGCTGACATTCGTTTTTTTGACCCTCAGAAAGCGCTTACCCCGCTCGATGAGAACTTTGACTGGAAGTCCCTGGAGGAGTCACCGGTACTTGACGATCCGAAAGAGATGGTAATAGATCAGAAGGAGAAAGTGGAATACAGACTGGAAGATCAGAAGAAGAAATAAGAAAGAGGCGTTAGTATCAGACAAAAAAAAGAACATTTCTGAACAAAATGTAAAAATCATTGTTATTTCTGAAAATTAACAGGCATTAAAAACAGATAGTTTTAGCTGGAAAAAAGTAGTGTATAATGGCAAAAAGCTATTTAAATACAACATATTATGGCATTTTATTTTTTGTTTTCAAAAATAAATATGACCTTTGTCCCTGTTTTATAAATACTTTAATATTTGAACTATGAACATTTACGTAGGAAGTCTTCATTTTAAAATGAGTGAAGCAGAATTAAAAGAAATCTTTGAAGAGTATGGCGAAGTAACATCCGCAAAAATCATTATTGACAAGTACTCTGGAAAAAGCAAAGGATTTGGTTTCGTTGAGATGCCAAATGACGCTGAAGCAAAAAAAGCTATCGAAGAACTAAACGGCGCTGAAGTTAGCGGAAGAAACATTATCGTTAACGAGTCAATCGAAAGAACTGACAGAAGAAGTAATTTCCGTGGTGGTGACGGTGGTGGTGACCGCAGAGGCGGAAGCGGTGGTGGAAACAGAAGAGATAACTACAGGTAGTTAACTTAACATCTAAAACTATGAAAGGTACTGTTAAATGGTATGACAGAGTAAAAGGTTACGGATTCCTTCAGACAGAAGACAATAAGGATATCTTTATCCACCGTTCAGGTTTAGAAGTTTCCCATACCGAACTTGAGGCAGGTCAGGCAGTTGAATTTGAAATTGAGCAGAGGGAAAAAGGACCGGTTGCCATCAAGGTTAAAAGAGTAGACTAGTCTTACTCAAAAAAATACCAAAAAGGCTGTAACAGAAATGTACAGCCTTTTTTATTTGATATAAATCACTCCTCACTTCACATACCACGTACCTCGCACCTCTTACCCCAACCTCTTACCTCACTTCCTGTTCCTGATATAGTTATGCTTGATATGGTTCTGCCCCGATTCTCTCTCGTCAATCTCAAAATCGAGCGAGCGAATGAGGGGAGTAAGTTTTGGGAAACCAAAGTTTCTCGGATCAAAATCAGGTTGTTTCTTTAGGATCAGATTGCCGACATCACCGAGATACGCCCAGCCGTTTTCATCAGCCAGGTCTGTAATTGAAGAAGAAATCAGTCTTTTTACTATCTGCGCTGGTGTCTGGGTATCAGGTGCTTCAACCTTTTTCTTTTTTACAACCGGTTTGCCTTTCTTCCTGATCTCAGGGGCGGCTTCTGCAACTGCTGATGACGAAGTAATTATCTCAAGGTATATGAACTTGTCACAGGCAACAATAAAAGGATGAGGTGTCTTTCTTTCCCCTATTCCTATAACTTTCATGCCGGCTTCCCTTAATCTTGTGGCAAGCCTGGTAAAATCACTGTCGCTGGAGACAATACAAAAACCATCAACCTTACCGGAATAAAGGATATCCATGCCATCAATAATCAAAGCTGAATCGGTTGAGTTTTTACCTTTGGTGTAGCTGTACTGCTGAATCGGAGTAATTGCATTCTCAAGAAGAACGGATTTCCAACCGGCAATAGTCGGTCTGGTCCAGTCACCATAGATCCTCTTAAAGGTAGGTGTGCCGTACTTGGCAATTTCCTCAAGCATACCCCTTACATTGCTGTATGGTATATTGTCGGCATCTATAAGGACTGCCAGACGAAGATCATTTAGTGTTTGCATAAGTAGTATTATTTAACTTATTGCAAGTTAACGCTTTTTTCCGGTCATCCGGGTAATGTCGAGCCTCAGAATAGTTGTTCTACTCATAACATTCTCACTGTAAGTAATCTCACCAGTTGCTCCATAATGCGACATTATAGCATTAAGCCCTTCAGTCTTCCTGTCATCTTCAGTTATTACCGAAATATTACCATAACCCACAACACTAGAAAAATTCATCCCCCAGTCACATCCTTTCTCACCTCCATAAAGTTTATGATCTGTATCCATCTGAAAGCAGACATGGTTGTTTTTTCTTATCATATCAAGTTTTCTTCCCTCATTAGCGCAATGGAAATAGAGTACTCCTTTGCCAACAGGAACATATCCGAAATTCATTGTAACAATATATGGTTCATTTTCAACTGCAAGGGCAATCCTGCAAACATCCGCCCTGTTAATTATATCTTTTATGCTCTCATCTTCAGTCACTTCTCTGTCTTTTCTTCTCATGATTTACAACTGGTTACTTATTCTGTTAATCAACTTTTTCTTTTTATTTCTTCTATTTTTCTATATACCGGACAATCGGGACTATGCGCTCCAGGCAAATAGCCGGTACTCATCAAAAACTCGTTTACAATTTCACCACCTGTAAATTTGAATGTCTTTTTAAAGAGTTTTGTCCAGCTTTCAACAGTCTCATTCTGTTTGGAGTTTATATCGAGCCAGTTCCTGAATGAACCAAATTCCCTTTTAATCGTGATTATTGTTTTTGCATTTTCAATAGCAGCATTTATTTTTAGCCGGTTTCTGATTATACCTTCATCATGCATAAGTCTTTGAAAATCATTATCTCCGTATTCTGCTACTATTTCAACTCTGAAATTGTCAAATGCTTTACGGAAATTGTGTTGCTTTTTAAGTATGAGGATCCAGTTCAGGCCAGCCTGGTTTATCTCAAACATTAATCTCTCAAAAAGTTCATTGTCATCGTCAATAGGGAAACCATAATGTTTATCGTGGTACTCCTTGTGAAGCATAAGCTGTTCCCCTGAAATAGTTTTTATATAATCGCAATAGGTCATATATGTATTTGTTTTTGTATCTTAAAATAATTCATTAAAAATAAAGAAATTTGTTAACTTTGCTTCCATTCCGTAAAAAGGACTAAACAAACTAAACAAAACCAACTTATATGGGAAAAGGTGATAAAAAATCGAGAAGAGGTAAAATTATACTCGGTACTTTTGGTGTCAGACGTCTTCGCAAAAAGACCTTTAAACCTGAAGTAAAACCTGTAAAAGTAGCTGCAGAAAAGGAACATAAGGAAAAGAAGGCAGTGAAAGAAAAGAAAGAAGCAGTTCCTGTTGCAGAGGTTGCAGAAGTAAAAGAAGTTAAGGCTGTTAAGGCTGCCAGGGAAAAGGCACCTGCAGCTGCGAAGGAGAAAGCACCGGTAGCTGAAAAAGCACCTAAGGCTGAGAAAGAAAAGAAAGCACCTAAAGCTGAAAAACCTGTAAAGACAGCTAAACCTAAAAAAGAAAAGTAGACCAGCCTTTACTGATGGAAATCCTTTTTGAGGGAGTTAAACTGAGACCCTGGACTACTAATGATGCCGGGGCGTTGGCTGTTATAGCTGATAATAAAAAAGTCGCTGACAACCTCCGGGATGGTTTTCCTAATCCATATTCACTACAAGATGCCATTGACTGGCTGAATATTATATTGCCGGAAAACCAGCCTCCGCGGTTTTTTGCTATTATGGTAAATAAACAACTGGTTGGCAGTATTGGCATTGTGACAAAATCAGATATCTACAGGAAAAACTTTGAGATCGGGTATTTTCTTGCTGAAGAGCATTGGGGAAAAGGAATTGCAACCAGAGCTATCAAGGCAGCAACTTCATATGGCTTCAAAGATTTTGATGTAGTCAGGATTTATGCCGAACCTTTTGCAGATAATCCAGGATCGCGCAGAGCCCTTGAGAAAGCCGGATACAGACTTGAAGCAACCCTTCACAGAAATGTTATCAAGAACGGAATAATTAAGGATAGCTGTATATATTCGGTGCTGAAGGAGGATTTCAAATACTATATTTAATAGGTGCTGGGTACTAGGTGCTAGGTGCTAGGTGGCATGTATTTAGTTTGATCTACAACACCCAGCAACCAGCACCAAGTACCCAGAACCTGTTTCTTATCTTTTTACAATCAGCCACTTATAATCCTCAGGATCAATCACCGCATTTATAATAACTGGTTCATGCTCCGACAGTGCTTCAATAATTGCGGCTCTCATTCTTTCTGTTGAGTCGGCTCTTAAAACCTTTATTCCCAGAAAGGTATCTGCTCCGAATAAGTCACCCTGATATAGAATTGTGCCATATGGAGGCAGCTCTTTCCACGATTGTTTGACTTTAATAAGATTCAGTTCTCCGTCGGAAAAGACAACTATTATAACCGGAAGGTTATACCGTCGTGCTGTAATTATCTCACCAGCCATCATCAGGAATCCACCATCACCTGTAATGCATACAACGTTAGCATGTTTGTCATTCAGCTGCGCTGCAAGGGCAGCCGGTATACCGAATCCCATACCCGACCATCCGTTAGTCATTATTACCCTGTTCTTGCCTGATGTCTGCCAGAACTGCCCTATGAGGTGAAGGTGTGATCCGACATCAGATGTCAGAATTGTATTTACAGGAAGCTCATCCTGCAGTACTTTTAGGGCTGCAGCCGGACCAAAATGATTGGTGAAACCTTCAAACACTGATATCATCTCATCACGTACTCCCCTGATCAGATGTTCTTCAAATATCAGTGAGCCCTCATTCAGGTTCTTAAGGATGGTAAACCACTCGTTGGAAGGACCGATATACTGATTTACCGAATCCCGGCGGGGTATGTCTGTTTGCCTGGTGTCGAAGTGGATAAGCGGTACATCAGGAATCCAGGATTCATAGTTAAATTCAACCGGATCATAACCAATACCTATAACAAGATCGGTCTTTTCATAAATGTCTTCAAGGTAATCACTTAAAGAATGAAATAGCACTCCTGCATAACAGGGATTGTCTTCATTGATTATTCCCTTCGCCATTGGTGTGATCACTACCGGCATCCTGTATTTTTTCAGAAATTCCTGCATCTCTGAGTGTATATTCTCCCTTACTGCTGTCAGTCCGATAGCCAGAAGAGGACGTCTCGACTTCTCCAGATCTGAAATAATCTTTTGAATATCATTCTGATGATACTCCTGTTCACTGATTATGCCTGTTTCGCCTGAATCAATTATCTCATTTCCTGATATATCAGATGGTAATCCGATGTGTACCGGTCCGGGGTAAATTCCATTGCAAAACCGGATTGCTGATTCCATAACTTCCTTTACATTTCCTGTTGTCAGCCTGAAAGTTGCCAGAGTAACAGGTTCAAAAAGCTTCTGATGGTTAATGTTCATCTGGGTTGTCCGGTTGATCATATCATCAGAAACCTCTGTTGTGAAAACTATAACAGCAGACCGGTCAAGCATGGCACCCCCTACACCTGTAGAAATATTGGTAGCGCCCGGTCCGAAGGTAGCATGACATATTCCCGGAACGCCTGTCAGCCTTGAGGTAACGTCAGCCATAATACCTGCAGATGCCTCATTTGAGGTGAGTATGAACTCTATACCTGCATTTTTAAATGCCTCCATATATGGGATCGATGGTCCGCCGGGGATTCCGAAAACAAACCTTACACCATTTGTATATAGCTGATCAGCAATATATTCAGCAATAGTCATAAATAACATGTTGAATAACAGACAAAACTATTAAATATTATGATCTCTTCATATTAAAAATGTTTTCTATTTCTGCTACATTTATGCGATGGTCATTTAAGTAAAATCATTTTATGAAAGCAAAAATACTTAAACTCAGCTTCCTTATATCAGTAATTATGTTTCCGGCATTAGCCTTTCCCCAGGTAACAGCTGAAGACTATAAGCGGGCAGATGACCTGGCAAGGCTGGTAGCAGACAAGGTCTATTACAGCAGTGTAAGACCATCATGGATTGGAAATACTGGTAGTTTCTTATATGAGACTAATACACCCACTGGAACGGATTATTTTATACTGAATACCGCAGATCTTAAGAAGAGGCAGGCCTTTGATCAGACTAAGTTTGCCATCGGGTTTTATGCTGCAACCGGAATTAAAGCAGAGACCGGGAAACTACCAATAAGGAACATTCTCTTTTCTGAGAAGTTCGGAAGCTTTGCCTTTGTTTATGATAACTTTAACTGGATCTGCAACCTCAAGGATTACAGAATCGTTAAACGCGACAGGGTGACTGAAAGAGGGAGGCAATCAGCCTGGGACTGGGGATTCAGGGATGAGCTGGCAAATGCACCAATGGATTCCCCAGATAAAAAATGGACAGCCTTCATCAGGAACTATAATGTCTTTATAAGGTCTGCAGATGACAAAAAAGAGTATCAGCTGAGTTTTGACGGAGGTATCGGGAATTATTATTCTTCCTATTTCAGGTGGTCTGATAACTCTAAGAAGTTAATGGCGTACAGGGTGACATCTGCAGAAAAGCATATGATATATTACATTGAATCCTCACCTGAAGATCAGCTCCAGCCAAAACACTACTCTTACGAATATCAGAAACCCGGTGATGAAGTTCCTCAG
This sequence comes from Bacteroidales bacterium, assembly GCA_016709865.1. NCBI lineage: Bacteria > Pseudomonadati > Bacteroidota > Bacteroidia > Bacteroidales > Bacteroidales bacterium. The sequence continues at coordinate 1,364,300 of JADJLX010000005.1, read as the reverse complement.
AAGTATCCTCAGCTTTTTGATATTGAGACTAAAAAGCATATTCCCGTTGATGATAAAATCATACCGAATCAATACACTGTAAATAACATCCAGTGGAGCAAGGACAATGCATATTTTACTTTTGAATACAACAGAAGAGGACACCAGCTCTATCAGGTAATTAAGGTTGATGCTGCAACTGGTAAGGATAAGGTGATTATTAATGAGACCTCATCAACTTTTATAGATTACAGCGGTAAGAACTTCAGATACAATCTTGATGAAACAAATGAGATTATATGGGCTTCTGAGCGAGATGGCTGGTATCATTTGTATTTGTATGATTCAGGTACCGGACTTGTAAAAAACCAGATCACCAAAGGCGAATGGGTTATCAGAGATGTTACTTATGTTGATGAAAAGAAAAGGCAGATTATATTTCAGGCAAGCGGCAGGGAACCGGGAGACCCGTACTATATACATTACTACAGGATAAATTTTGACGGATCGGGTCTGATCAGACTTACTGAGGGAGAAGGAACTCATGAGGCAAGTTTTTCACCTGACAAGAGCTTATTCGTTGATACATGGTCAAGAATAGACCTTCCTCCGGTTTCAGTTCTAAGAAAAACAGAAGACGGATCAAAAATTATGGACATTGAGAAGGCAGATATCACTAAACTTCTTGAAACAGGTATAAGGCTCCCTGAAGTTTTTACAGCAAAGGGGAGGGATGGTGTGACTGATATCTGGGGAATAATAATAAAACCAACCAAATTTGATCCCTCAAAAAAATATCCTGTTATAGAATATATCTATGCTGGGCCGCACAGCAGCTTTGTACCAAAGAGTTTCAGACCATTTTTAGGTGAGATGCATCAGCTGGCTGAGCTCGGATTCATTGTTGTTCAGATAGATGGGATGGGAACGTCGAACCGCTCGAAAGCATTTCATGATGTATGCTGGAAGAATCTTAAGGATGCAGGATTCCCCGACAGAATACCATGGATAAAGGCTGCAGCAATTAAATATCCATCGATGGATATTGAGAGAGTTGGTATTTACGGAGGATCAGCAGGTGGTCAGAATGCTGCAGGGGCAGTATTGTTTCATCCCGAATTTTATAAGGTTGCAGTGGCCGCCTGCGGTTGTCACGATAACCGTATGGATAAGATGTGGTGGAACGAACAATGGATGGGTTGGCCTGTTGGTGTGGAGTACTCTGAGTCATCGAATGTTGATAATGCATGGAGATTAAAGGGCAGGTTGCTTCTGATAAACGGAGAGATGGATAACAATGTCGATCCTGCTTCAACCGAGCAGCTTGTTAATGCTTTGATAAAAGCCAATAAAGAATTTGAATATGTTTTTGTTCCTGGGGCTAAACATATCAGCAATGGTGGTGTTTATGGTAGCAGGAAACGACGTGATTTTTTCGTTAAGCATTTGCTCGGAACAGATCCTCCTGAGTGGAACATAATTGAAAAATAAAAAAAGTATTCTGATATTTGCCGCCAAACATTTCTGAATTGAACTCCAAAGGAAACACAATATTCTGGGCTATAATTGCCTGTCTGCTCTGGTCAACAGCCTATGCAGGTATTAAGATCGGATTACAGTACGACACCCCTTTCCGTTTCGCAGGTGCCAGGTTCATAATTGCCGGACTGATGATACTGCCTTTTACAATAAAGCCTAAAGCATATTTTAAAATGATCAGGGATCACTGGAAAGTTGTTGCCTGGGTTACATTTTTACAGATACTTTTTAACTACTCTTTGTTCTATCAGGGACTAACACTTGTACCCGGTGCTCTCGGTGCAGTTATTGTTGGATCTCAACCGCTTGTTACAGCATTTGTTGCAGCAATTATGCACGATGGTGACAGGCTTACAAGAAAGAAAGTCATAACTATAGTATTTGGTATTTCAGGGGTGATACTAATCAGTGCAGGACGACAGGCTTTTAAACTTGGAACCCTTATGGAACTGCTTGGTGTATTTATGATATTAACTGCCAACATAGGAACAGCGGTGAGCAATGTTGTTGTTTCACTTAAAGGAAAAGGTCTGAATCCTTTAGTTCTCAGTTCCTCCTCGATCTTTACAGGAGGAGTGGTCTTCTATCTCGCATCCATACCAATAGAAGGACCTCCGAAATTCGATTTCCCGGCTGAATACTGGGTTACCCTTATCTGGCTTGGTTTTATGGCTGCGGCAGCATTCTCATTGTGGTTTAAATTGCTTCAGCGTCCGGGAGTTAAAGTATCGGAACTCAATTTATGGAAATTTATTATTCCTGTTATTGGAGCAATCCTTAGCTGGCTGCTTGTTCCTGATGAAAATCCGGAATGGCTTACTATTTCCGGAATGGTGATTATAACGCTTTCATTGATAACATTCTACAGAAGCACAAAAGAAGTACCTGCTGCGTAGATTAATAAAGCTTATTATGCAAAAGAGACTCATCGCTTTTGGCTCATATGCAATCTTCTGGTTTTTGTTTTTCGTTTTTGCACGAATCTTTTTTCTTGCTGTTCAGTTTAGTAGTACTGCACTTGAAACAGTTGGAGGGATAGCCGGAGCCTTTGTGCATGGTGCAAAGCTTGATATATCAACAATCGGTTATTATTTGCTTATTCCTGTTCTGGTTGCAATTCCATCCCTTTACTTCAACAGTAACTGGTATAAAGTATTTATGCGCTGGTATACATACCTTCTGATTGTTTTTTCTTCGTCAATAGTAGTCGCTGATTCCAACCTCTATTCTTACTGGGGATTCAGAATGGACTATACGCCAGTGCTTTATCTTAAAACCCCCGGAGAAGCGATGGCTTCTGCAACAACTTCGGAAATAGTTTTTTCTTTTTTTGCAATTGTCGTCATATCGTCGGTATTTATATTCATCTATAAAAAGTTTTTTGACAAACTTTTCGGAGGGTTGGAGCGGATGCGTCTGTGGCCATTGGGAATTATTGGTTTATTGCTTTTTTGGGGTGCACTTATAATACCTATCAGAGGCGGATTTGGTGTTGCTCCTATAAATGCAGGATCGGTATATTTCAGTAACAAAATGTTTCTTAATCACAGTGCTGTTAATGCAGTCTGGAACGTAGGAACATCAGCATTTACTTCCAAACCGGTTAAAAACCCTTACATATTCGGCGATAATGCTGAGGCAGCTGCAATAGTTGATTCACTGATTGCCGTAGGTGGCGACACCAGAAAGGTGCTGAATACCAGTCGTCCGAATATAATGATACTGGCACTCGAAAGTTTCAGCGGTTATGTAATCGGTCCGCTGGGAGGAGATTCACTGGTTACTCCCAATTTCAACAGATATGTTAAGGAAGGCCTTTTCTTTTCGGAGTTTTATGCTGCAGGCACCAGGACTGATAAAGCAATGCCTGCAATTCTGGATGGTTATCCTGCTCAGCCTGCACAGTCAATTATTAAGGAGCCAAAAAAGAGCCAGTCATTGCCAAGTCTGGTAAAAATACTTATCGGAAACGGATACAGGAGTTCCTTCTGGTATGGAGGTGAAATCAATTTTGCAAACTTCAATTCGTTTGTTATTGGTTCGGGTTTTCAGACAATTGTCACCAAAGACGATTTTGATCCCAAAGATTATAATTCAAAGTGGGGTGTACATGATCATGTTCTCTTCAGTGCCCTTAAAGATTCATTGAAATCGGTAAAGGAACCCTTTCTGAATGTTGTACTTACTCTGTCAAGTCATGAACCGTTTGATGTGCCTATGGATCCGGTATTTGCAGGGACAGATAACATGACAAAGTATAAGAACTCTGTTTATTATGCTGATAAAGCCCTTGGTGAATTTCTTGACTGGGCGAAAGGAACCGACTGGTGGCAAAATACAGTTGTAATACTTGTAGCTGATCACTGTGGCAGGGTTTCTGAAGACCAGCCAATTTTTACTCAGGAACTTTTTAAAATTCCGATGCTCTGGATTGGGGGAGCGCTGGAAAGTAAGGGGACCATAATTAGTAAAACAGGCGGACAGGTTGATATTCCGGTTACATTATTAAACCAGCTTGGAATTGAAGGAACCTTCCCTTTTGCAAAGGATTTATTATCCGGGAAATCAAACGCCTTTGCTTTTTATGTTTATAATGAAGGATTTGGTTTTATAACTGACACATCTGCTTATGTTTATGATCATAAACTCAGGATGCATGTAATAAATGAGGGTAAGAATCCTGAATATGCCGAAAAGACCGGGAAAGCCTTCCTCCAGGTTTTATTCAACGATTATTTAAAGCGCTAGATGTCAAAGCAAACCAGACAAATTCCCCGTGCAGTTATTATGCTGGGCATTGTCAGCCTGCTGACGGATGCGGCGTCGGAGATGATATATCCCCTGGTTCCTGTTTACATTGCAGCTCTTGGTTCAGGTGCAGTATTACTTGGAGTAATTGAAGGTATAGCAGAGACAACTGCATCGATGCTGAAGCTTATCAGCGGTATAATTTCAGATAAGATCGGCAAAAGAAAAGTCCTTGTTCTGATAGGATACTCAATTTCTTCTCTCGTGAGGCCGCTTACCGGAGTGGTATCATCAGCGTGGGAAATAATTATAATCAGAATGTTCGATCGTGTGGGGAAGGGAATCAGGACCGCTCCCAGGGATGCTCTGCTTGCATCCTCGGCAGATGAAAGTTTAAGAGGAAAGTCTTTTGGTTTCCACCGCGCAATGGACCATACCGGTGCAGTTATAGGCCCTCTCCTTGCAATTATTACGTTGCTCATCCTGTTTATTGGTTTCGGGATGAAGGATTCTCTTCTGGCTTTGCGGTGGACATTCATTCTGGCAATAATACCCGGAGTACTAGCTATTTTAGCTATAGTTCTTTTTGTTAAGGAAGCCGCACCAAAGACTGCAAACGGCGTATCTTTTTCATTCTCCATCAGGAGTTTTGATAAAAATTTCAGGACATACCTTCTTATAATGATTCTTTTTACACTGGGCAATTCTTCTGACGCTTTCCTTCTTTTCAGGGTGCAGGAGGCAATCAGCAGAAGTGGATCGGTAGTGGCTATTGTTAATAATATAACACCGCTTCATACCATGGTATCGAATTTTGGAGATGAGGCTTCGCAGGCGAAAGTGATCAATATCCTCTTTTTACCTCTGCTATGGGCTTTCTTTCATATAATTAAAGTCGTGTTTTCAACTCCCCTGGGGTCCCTGTCGGATAAAATTGGCAGAAAGAAAGTGATTAATATAGGTTGGGGAATTTATGCTTTTGTCTATATTTCCTTTGCTCTTATTGTGTTTTTGTCACCTGAGATCCAGGTTGTTGCTACTTTCTTACTATTTGCAGTTTATGCATTGTTTTACGCTTTTACAGAGGGAGCTGAAAAAGCATTTGTGGCCGATCTGGTGGAAGAGGATAAGCGTGGAACTGCCTACGGACTCTTTAATTTCTCAATCGGTCTAGGTGCCTTACCTGCAAGCCTTATATTCGGATTTCTCTACAGCTATTTCGATGAACTGATCCCCGGTTATGGAGGAACAGTAGCATTTGGTTTTGGAGGTACTATAGCTCTTATCTCAATGTTCCTGCTGGCTATAAAAGTAAAAGAGCCTTCTAGAGACTCTTGTTAACTACATCTTCCTCTGTGGCTCTCTGTGTCTCCTCCTGAATTCCTCTGTGTAATAATTTTTTAAGAACTAACACAGAGTTACACAGAGAAGGCACAGAGTTACACGGAGGAAAAGAAAAATATTACTTATCTGCTATACTTCTTCTTATCTTTTTTGCCGTATTTCTTATCTTTCTTATAGTCTTTCTTGTAGTCTTTATTCCTGTTATCGGATCCTTCACTTCTTCTTTTCTCAGGTTTTCTGTCTGACCATTTTGCAGGACGTTTTTCTGACCGGTCTCTTTCCCTGTGTCCGCCCTCAGGCTTCTCCTGTGCTATCTCAACAGCAACTCTTCTGTCGTTGAATTTAGCATTGTTAAGAGCATTAATCAGAAAATCAGCAGAATCAGATTCAACTTCAAAAAACGAGAATGTCTTCAGAAGATCTATTTTACCAAGCTGTACTTTCTTTCCGGATGTATTTTTATTAACCAGATCGATAAGCTGTTCAGGGTAAAAACCATCTGTTTTGCCCAGATTTATGAATAACCTTTTATAATTGCCTGCATATTCTCTCTGCGACCCTTTTTTGCCGCCTCTGTCCCTGTAATTGTCATCTCCTCTGTCCATTGGTGACGTAATATCGGCCCCTGATCTGTAGTCATCGAGGAAACGGTCAAACTGAAGAGATACGACTCTCCTGAGAAGTTCTTCCCTGTCGAGGTTGGAAAGTTTTTCGGTAATTTCAGGAAGAAATTTTTCAATCTCCTGGTGCTCGGTAACAACTGTTTCCAGTTTCTTTACCCAATGGAATAATTGTCTTCCGCATATTTCACTCCCGGTAGGAATCTGGATAGCCTTAAATGTTTTCTTAACAATTCTTTCAATCTGTTTGATAACATGCTGCTCTCTCGGACTTATCAGTGTAATTGATATTCCTTTTTTTCCTGCCCGTCCTGTTCTGCCGCTGCGGTGAGTATAAACCTCATTATCGTCAGGCAGATTGTAATTGATAACATGTGTCAGATCATCCACATCAAGTCCCCTGGCTGCAACATCAGTTGCAATAAGAAGCTGAATATTCCTGACCCTGAACTTCTGCATTACAGTATCGCGCTGTACCTGCGACAGATCGCCATGCAGTGCATCAGCATTGTAACCATCTTCTATTAGCTGGGAGGCTACCTCCTGAGTCTCTTTTCTGGTACGGCAGAAAACGATACCGTAAATATCCGGTTCTGAATCGGCTATTCGCTTTAATACTTTATACTTATCCCTTGCTGAAACAAGATAGTACCCATGAGTCACATTTTCAGCCGATGCATTTTTTGTGCCGATTGTAATCTCTTTGGCATTCTCCATATATCTCTTTGCTATTCCGGCAATTTCAGCCGACATAGTGGCTGAGAAAAGTAGAGTTCTTCTGCCAGCAGGAACCTCTTCAAGTATTTCATTAATACTGTCGAGAAAGCCCATATTGAGCATTTCATCGGCCTCATCAAGAATTACGGTTTTTACCCCGTTTAATTTTGCTGCTCGTCTTCCGATAAGATCTATTAACCGGCCGGGAGTAGCAACAATAATATGAACTCCTTTTTTAAGTTCTCTTATCTGGTTGTCAATACTTGCCCCGCCGTAAACAGCAAGTATTCTTAATTTGCCTGTATACCTTGCATAATCGGTAAGGTCGCCGGTTATCTGCATACATAATTCGCGTGTAGGACAAAGAATAAGCGCCTGTGTATAGCCTAATTCTGTATCTGTCATCTGCACAAGAGGAAGCCCGAAAGCTGCTGTTTTTCCTGTCCCTGTCTGAGCCAGTGCTATTATATCACCCCCTTCAGCAAGCATAAGCGGTATCACTTTTTCCTGTACCGGCATAGGCTGCTCAAATCCCAGTTCCTGAATAGCCTTCAGAATACCGGGAGTAAATCCCAATTCTTCAAATTTTGTCATTAATAAATTATGTGATGTGGTTTCGTGAGCGACACTTTTTTACTCCCCGACGAAATGAACTCATTTACTAAACCGGAATGATACATGAAACCGCTGCTGGAAATCACCTTGTTAAATATATTGCAAAGATAATCAAATTATTGAGATAGTGTTGTTTTGAAAATCCGACATCCGAAATCCGCAATCCGAAATATGACTTTTTAAGTATTATCTTATTCAATAATACTGTTAATTAACAAGTAATTACATAAATTTGTAATTATGCTTTCCCGACCCGTTAGAATATATTCTACAAGTGATGTGCCTCGTCTGAGATATATCGCAGGAATTATCCTTGGAGATATACTTGGATTATCGTGGGAGGTCATTACAGATAAACGAAAGCTGGGAAAGCATCCTGTAATAAATTATTCTGATGAAAAGATAACAGGTTCTTTAAAGATATGTCCTCACCCGATTTTATTCGAGACAGGTATCTCACCTCAGGAAATAGCAGTAAGTGACTGGAAGGGGCTGCCTGTTTTTTTTCAGACAAATTCAGATTCTGATCTTCCTTTTGACATATTCGCAGCATCATTTTACCTTGTTTCGAGATATGAGGAGTATTTAGATTTTAAGCCTGATAATCATGGTCGTTTCCCGGCTGCCTCGTCACTGGCTTTCAGAAATGGATTTCTGCAGCGTCCTGTAATAGACTATTGGTGCAGAGAGATGTCTAAAATATTCCTTAAGAAATATCAGACCCTTGTTTTTAAAAGGAATGAATACAAAGCTCTTTTAACTGTTGATACTGATCAGCCGTTTGCCTACCTGGGGAAAAGCCTGTTCAGATCTATCGGCGGATTAATAAATGATTTAAAAGAACCCGGGCATGCTTCCGACAGGTTCAAAACTGTTGCCAAAGGAGAGAAGGATCCATTCCAGGTTTTTGATTATATCATTAATACTGTTGATAATACAAGTACTGATACCCAATTCTTTTTTCCTGTAGGAGATACTTCGAAATATGATAAAAACCCTTCCTGGAAAAACAATGAATACAGAGAACTTATCCTTAAACTTTCATCAAGATATAAGTGTGGACTTCACCCTTCTTATAATGCAGCCGGTAAGACGCAGTTATTGAAGACTGAAGCACAGAGGCTAAATACCATTTTGCTTAAAAAGATAGCCTCATCGAGATATCACTATATCAGATTGCTCACACCAAAATGCTATAATGATTTAATAGATGCCGGGATAAGTGAGGATTATTCAATGGGGTACCCTGACGAGCCGGGTTTCAGGGCAGGGATTGCCAGGCCTTATCATTTTTACGATGTTGCTGAGGATAAGCAGACTAATCTGAAAATTTTTCCGTTTCAGGTAATGGACGCTACCCTGTACCAGTATATGAATCTCGATCCGGTTGCCTCAGGTGAGCTCATATTGAAACTGATTGGGGAAACAAAAAAGGCCGGAGGCTTGTTTGTCAGTATATGGCATAACACCTCTTTACTGGATAAGGATGAGTGGCGGGAGTGGAGAGGCGTTTTTGAACTCATGCTTAAAAATCAGGAACCATGATAGTATATCACAAAAATCATGAGATAGACCGGGAACAGTGGGATAACTGTATACGAAGCTCGCCCGGAGTAAAACCATATGCATTTTCCTGGTACCTCGATATTATGTCACCCGGTTGGGAAGCTCTGGTTGATGATGACTATGATTCAGTTTTCCCTGTACCCTGCTCTGAAAAATTCGGAGTAAAATATGTTGCAACTCCTGTGTTTCTTCAGCAGGTTGGCGCCTTTTCACCGGATAAACCTGCTGATAAATCTATTATAGAGTTTCTCGACTATCTTCCTGATTTTTATAAACTTGTTGATCTGTGCATTGGTCAGGAGGTCGTCTATGAGGGATATAAGATTACGGAGAGAGTAAATTATGAACTTGACCTTTCGAAGCATTATGATAAGCTTTGGGAGGAGTTTTCTACTCACTGCAAACGAAATGTGGAAGCATCTGCCAGGAAAAATCCGGAACTTGTTTACGATATCAAACCTGAAGAACTGATAGATCTTTTTATTCTTAACACAGGTAAAGGTATTAAGGGAATTAAAGCAGATGATTATCAGCGGCTTAAAAACCTGATGGACTTCTGTCTTAAGAACAAGAAGGGCAGAATAATTGGTGTGAGAGGTGCAAGAAAAAGACCTTTGTTCGGTATGTTTCTGGTAGAAACACCGGGGAGCAAGGTTATGCTTTTTGTTGTAAATACTCCGCAGAGTCGTGAAAAAAGAATGGGCTATTATGTTGTTAATGAATTAATCAGGGAATTTTCTTCTACCAGAACAATACTTGACTTCGCAGGTTCATCGATACCTGATATTGCATCATTTATGGCTTCTTTCGGCAGTATTAATAATCCGTATTACAGGATCTACAGAAACAGATTGTTCTGGCCGGTAAAAATGTTGAAATAGGTTAAAAAGTTCTGGACAGACAATAATCGAATGATTTTTACGTCTCATCCCGGTAATTCCATTTAATCTGTTAAATTCACGCACTTTTCACCGGCATAATATTCGTTGCGGAACATTACCGGTATAATGTTGTTTACTGCTAAATACTGAATACTTCTTAATGGTAAGGAACCTGATAATTTCATTTTTATTAATATACACTTTTTCACAGATAGGTGCTCAGGATAAACCTGCTGGTGACCCTCAGAAAAAAGTCACAATCAGCGGTTACGTGACAGACAGCAAAAACGGAGAGGTTCTTGCCGGTGTGACAATTATCGAAAATAATCATAAAGCAGGTACTTCTACTAACTCTTATGGTTTTTATTCTCTGACTATTAATGATGGCAGCTTTGATCTGCAGTATTCATATATAGGATATCAGCCGATCAGGAAGAATGGAACTGCAACCAATTCTCTTTCTCTTAATATTGCCATGGAAGAGGCTGAGAATATTCTGGGAGAAGTGGTAATTGAGGCTAAAAGGACCGATGAAAATGTCAGGACCAACGAGATGAGTATTGCAAAGCTTGATATAAAAACAATCAAGATGGTTCCATCTCTTCTCGGTGAAATAGATCTTATAAAAGTATTGCAGCTGCTTCCCGGAGTTCAGTCAACAAGTGAAGGTTCATCCGGTTTCAGTGTCAGGGGAGGGAGTTCAGATCAGAACCTTATCATACTCGATGAGGCAACTATATATAATGCTTCTCATCTTATGGGATTCTTTTCAGTATTTAATAATGATGCAGTAAAAGACGTCACTCTCTATAAAGGAGATATTCCGGCCTCGTATGGCGGCAGACTCTCTTCATTTCTGGATGTTCGTATGAAGGATGGTAATTCGAAAAAAGCAGAGATTGCCGCAAGTATTGGTACAGTATCGAGCAAGCTTACAATTGAAGGCCCGATAATCCGTGACCGTACCACATTCCTGATAGCAGGACGGCGTACATATGCTGATCTGTTCCTGCCATTGGCAAAAGAGGAGGAAGTGCGCGACAATAAACTCTATTTTTATGATTTTAATCTTAAACTTTCACATATCATTAATGAAAACAACAGATTATATCTTTCAGGTTATTCAGGACGGGATATTTTTAAGAATAAATACTCATCGGTAGGATTTGGGAATCAGACTGCTTCACTTCGCTGGAACCATCTGTTTTCGAACAAATTATTCTTCAATCTTAGTCTCATTTATTCGAGATATAATTACGAGATAGCCACTCCGGAAGGAGACGATGCCTCTGAAACTTCTTTCAGATGGGTCTCAGAACTTAATGATTATTCCTCCAGATTCGATTTTACATATTATCTGTCAGACAAGCATAAATTAAGGTTTGGACTGACTTCTGCTTTCCATAAGTTTTACCCCGGTACAGTAAGTGGATTCGGAAGCTCTGCAGCCACTGAATTTGTTCTGAATAATGCTTCTGCACTGGAACATAGCCTTTATGCTACCGACGACTTCAAGATAACGGAGAAGTTGTCGGCAAAGTATGGTCTCAGAATTGCTGTATTTCAGAATATCGGTCCGGGAACATATTACAGCTATGATAGTAAATACAAGCCTGTTGACAGTACTGTCTATGCAAAGGGAAAGCTCTTTAACACATATACTGTTTTTGAGCCTAGACTTGCGTTTACCTATCTTCTTAATAGTTTCTCTTCAGTTAAATGGAGCTATTCACGTGCATCTCAGTTTGTCACACTGGCTCAGAACTCCACTGCCGGTACCCCCCTGGATATATGGTTTCCGGCTACACCCAATGTTAAACCGCAGACAGGTGATCAGTTTGCCTTAGGATACTTCAGAAATTTCAGACAAAATATGTTTGAGCTTTCTGCTGAGATCTATTATAAAGATTTCCATAAGCTGATTGATTTCCGCGACCATGCCCAGCTATTCCTTAATCCATATCTCGAGGGCGAACTTCGCATTGGAAAGGGTTACTCCTATGGCATTGAAACACTTATCCGCAAGAACCAGGGGCGCTTCGGAGGATGGATAAGTTATTCTTATTCAAGGTCTTTCCGCAAAGTTCCGGAAATAAACGGTGGACGTATATATAACTCTCCGTATGATAAACCACATAATGTGAATATTGTATCAAACTATGAAATTTCAAAGCGTATAAGTGCTTCACTAACATGGATATATGCTACCGGGCTGCCTGTAACTTTTCCAACTGGAAGGGCTGTTATCGGTAATGCAATAATACCGGTTTATTCAGACAGAAATGCATACCGGATGCCTGATTATCACCGGCTCGATGTGTCGTTAACTTTGAAAGGGAAGGAAAAAACGGGAAGGAAATGGAAAAGCGAATTGAATCTGTCGGTTTATAATGTTTACAACAGGCATAATGCATGGTCAATAAATTTTGTTACAGATACTGAGAATCCGAATATTACCTATGCAGAGAAAACCTATCTGTTTTCAATTATTCCTGCACTTACTTATAACATAAGGTTTTAAATATGAACCACTTAAAAAACATACTGTTTCTTTTAATACTTATTTTAGTCCTCAATACTTCATGTACTGAACGAATTGATATCAGTCTTGATGAAAGTACCGTGAAGCTTGTCGTTGAAGGATCTATTACTACAGAGAGAAAGGCGCATAAGGTATTTCTTTCAACTACTTCAGGATATTTTTACAATCAAAAGCCGGAATCTGTTCAGGGTGCTGCTGTATCTATTTCGGACGGTGTAAATATTTTTAATCTTACCGAGACTGACCCAGGAGTCTACCAGACTGCCCAATTTGTTCGTGGTAATGAAGGTAATACATATACTCTTAACATAAAACTGAATAGTCAGGTTGGAGGATACACAGAGTATACTGCATCTTCAAAAATTTTGCCGGTCGCTAATCCCGATTCTGTTAAGCTATTGTATCACCCCGAATGGTCTTCATCAGGATTATGGGAGGTAATGTGTTACTTTCAGGATCCGCCCACTACTGATTTTTATCGTTTTCTTGTCTCTAAAAACGGCACTCTTGTCTCTGATACACTTGATGAATGGGTTGTGACAGATGACAGATTTTTTAACGGATATTATGTTAACGGAGCAACAGTTGCATATCTTGATCAGGGAACAAAAGAGGAGAGACTGACTTCCGGTGATATAGTCGTTGTTGAGATGAACAATCTAAGTGAGGAATATGCAAGCTTCATATGGGATTCCCAGTCTGAGATAAGGGGCTCTTATCCTTTATTCAGCGGTCCACCTGCAAATGTAAAAGGAAATATAAGCAACAATGCCATAGGATTCTTTTCTGCACATGCTGTTCGCCGGGCACTTGTATCTGTGCCTGCCTCTTACTGAATAGAACCATTGCTGAGTATGTTAAAAAAAGGTTAAATGCCGGATTTTAACTAAAAAAAAGTCAGACTTCAGATAACTTTGTGGCCTGTTTATTGTTTATATCCGAAAGCTTACTAAATTATTTGATAGTTCTGAATGAAACGATTATATGATTGGGTCCTTGAATGGGCCACTTCACCTTATGCCTCAGTTGCTCTGTTTATTTTTGCCTTTATTGAGGCTATTTTCTTTCCTGTACCTGTTGATATTCTGCTGATTGTCCTGGTACTCGGATTCAGGCCAAAAGCATTCAGGTATGCAATGTATACAACTGTCGGTTCTGTATCAGGTGCTTTTGTTGGTTACCTCGCCGGGCATTATATGTGGGTTAATGCCTCCGGAGAATTTACCTGGTTTGCAAGTCTGTTTTTTAATAATATCCCGGGATTCTCTGCAGATCTTTATGAGAAAATAAAGATAATGTACGCTCAGTGGGATTTCTGGATAATTTTCACAGCAGGTTTTACCCCTGTACCATATAAAATATTCACAGTTACAGCCGGGGTCTTTGATATGAACCTGCTGCTGTTTCTTTTTGCTTCATTAATCAGCCGGGGGGCAAGGTTCTTTCTTGTTACTTTCCTTCTCTACAGATATGGACCGAAAGTAAAAGTATTTATTGAAAAATACTTCAATGTCATTGCTTTAGGTTTCGCAATGTCGCTTATCGGTGGTTTGGTTATCGCCAAACTAATAATATAAGATATCGAATGATGCAATAACCTGAATAAAATGGTTACCCCGCAGGGGTTTAATTTGAATAACCGTGGGTGCAACCCACGGTAAAGACAAAAAAACTCTTTACAACCCCGGAGGGGTTGAACAAAAGATTCAATATACTAGTCTAATATTCAGCCCCTTTGGGGCTGAGTTATTCAGTTTATAGCTGACCGTGGGTTATCACCCACGGTTATTCATATTGTGCCACTTCGTGGCACAATTTATATAGAAATCAAATAGATCAGAAGTAATTTAAAGTAATAAATCTCCTGATCAAAAATCTGTATCGGGAATATTTTGCCTATATCATTTGTCTTATAGAAAAGAACAGCAAAATTCATTTGAATTTGCATTTTTGACTTACTAATATATTGATTATTAGACAGATATTTTATTGACTAATTTCCAGCACGATTATGAACATTATTAAATTTATTCTCAACATTTTACTCGCAATAGTATTTCTGTTGCTGATGGACCCAAGGTCGTTCTTCGGGCTCTCATTTCATGAATGGGCCGGACTGATTATTGTCTTGTTTTTCTTTCTTCACAAAATTTTAAACTGGGGATGGATAAAAAAACTTACCGTCAGGTTCTTCTCAAGAGTGCCGGGTAAAGCAAGAATTAATTATGTTCTGGATATCCTTCTGCTTATAGGATTAACTCTTATTACAATAAGCGGCATGGCAATATCCAGAACAATTGATTTTTCGTGGATCAATTTTGGCAATTCAGGTGGTTTCTGGCGGATTATGCATACCAGTTCATCGTTACTTGTTCTGGCATTATTTGGGATCCATCTTGGACTTCACTGGAAATGGGTGCTTCAGAGGTTAAACTTTAAAAAACAGAAAAATGGTTAAGAAAATATTTATAATACTTTTTGTATTGGCTATCCTGACTACTGGTTATCTGTCATTCAAAAAATTAAACTATTGGGACAGGAGCGTAATGATTTTTAAGTATGACTCATCGCAGCCATTCAACCGCGGAAGGGGTGGGAGAGATTTTGGTGAATTTGAAGGCAGAGAAGGTGCTGTTCGTCCTGAATTCAGGGAAGGTATTCAAAGACCGGAACTTATGAATGTTCCTGATAGTTTAAGACAGAGGATGGCGGGAAGAGGACAACGTAACTTTAACAGAATGAGACCAGGAAACGATAGCCTTAATATAATAAGAGGAGACAGAAATTCCGGGTTTTCAGAAAGAGGCGGATTCCCGGGTGGAGCAAGAGGTCTGGAGGGAAATGGAGGCGGCAGGGACTTCCGCAGAGGAAACACAGTTAATCTGAATATGGTGCTCTACTATCTTGGTGTATTTGCTCTTTTTACGCTTGTAACTGTCTATTTTGAAAAAGGTTATCGCCTTATATTTAAACAGAAAAAACTGACTCAGGAAAACAGTGACCTCATTATATAAAGTCTGAAGACCGGAAGACGGAAGACGGAAGACGGAAGACCGGAAACGGAAGCCTTAAGAATGAAGACGGAACCTTAACTCTCCCCTTCTCCCTTTCTCCCGTTCTCCCTTTCTCCCTTTCATTCTTCTTATGGTTACTTCATATATACTAAAATTGCTACCTTAGTCGGATAAAACCAATCCGATGAAAAAACTGACTATTGTAACCACTCTTTTATTATTAGTCACAGCACTTAGTGCCCAACCTCAGAAATTCAGTACGATACTTTACGGTGTGGCATACTATCACGAATATATGCCATATGAGCGTTTGGAGGCAGATGTGAAACTGATGCAGGATGCAGGAATTTCGGTTGTTCGCCTCGGTGAATCATCATGGAGTCTATTTGAACCGCAGGAAGGCGTTTTTGAATTTGCCTGGATGGATCGCATAATCGACCGCTTACACAAAGCCGGGATAAAAGTTATTCTTGGAACTCCGACATACTCAATCCCTGCCTGGCTTGCCAAAAAATACCCCGATATTTTTGTCGAAAGACTTAATGGAACCGTAAGCAGTTACGGTATACGTCAGAATTTTGATATAACTAATCCGGCTTATCTGTTCCATGGTGAGCGCGTTATCCGAAAGATGATGGAACATTATGCCAAACATCCTGCCATCATAGGATATCAGGTTGATAATGAGACTTCAACTTATGGAGCTGCAAATTATGATTTCTTCAGGGGTTTTGTTGATTACATGAAGGCAAAATACAAAACCACCGACACTCTGAATAAACTCTGGGGTCTCAATTACTGGGGGATGACATTAAACGACTGGGATGAATTTCCTACCAGACATAATGCTACCAATCCTTCATATAAGCTTGAATGGGATCTTTATAACCAGAAGGTAACCGCTGACTACCTGACATGGCAGGCAGAGATAGTTGGCGAGTATAAACGTCCGGATCAGTTTATTACTCATTGCTTTATGCCTTCTTTAACTACTCTCGATCAGTATGCTGCAACAAGAAAATTAGATATGCCCTCGCTTAATGTTTATCACGGTAGTCAGAATAATGTTAAGGGTGAGGACGTTATGTGGGCCGATGATTTCTACAGAAGTCTGAGGAAAACAAATCATCTTATAACCGAGACCAATGCACAGACAATCGGGTGGGACTCAAAAGGTCAATATCCGCCTTTTGATGGTCAGGGACGCCTTTTTGTTTATTCTCATATAGCCGGTGGCGCAAATATGGTTGAATACTGGCACTGGCATTCAATACATTATGGACAGGAAACATACTGGAAAGGAGTCCTCGGACACGACCTTGAGCCAAACAGGTTCTATAACGAGGTGAGCCAGGTTGCCCATGAACTTCAGAAGATCGGTCCAAAACTCGTGAACCTTAAGATAAAAAACAAGGCTGCAATTCTTTACAGCCGTCAGTCTGATTTTGGTATCAGCTATATGCCTTTTAAAGAAGGGAATGCTTATATGGAAGTATTAAGACAAATGCACCGGGCTGCTTTTAAAAATAATGTCGGAGTAGATTTTGTTGTGTCTGAAAATGCTGATTTTGCAGGCTATGATCTTCTTATGGTTCCTCCGTTGTATGTTGCAAGCGATGAGCTTCTTAAAAAGATCGCCGACTTTGTGAAGAATGGAGGACATGTCATCATGTCGGTGAAAAGCGGTTTCACAGATGAAAATTCTGTTGTCAGGCATGTTAAAGCTCCCGGACCATTGAGAGAAGCTGCAGGTTTTTACTACCAGGAATTCTCAAGCATTAATACTGTTACCCTTCTCGATGATCCATTTAAAGTGGGAAAGGAAAATAACACTGCAAAGAACTGGATTGAATTTATTGTTCCTGAAACAGCTAAACCGATGGCCTTATATGATGATCCATTCTTTAAAAAGTACCCGGCTATAACAGAAAACAAATATGGGAAGGGGTCACTTACATATGAAGGCTGCCTGGTTTCAGATGAAATACAATCGAAAATTGTTTCCGTAAAAGCTCAGGAGACCGGGCTGATTGAAAAAGAAAATCCTGTAACATATCCCATAGTCCTCAGAACAGGTACAAATGATCAGGGAAAAACGATAAGGTACTATCTGAATTATTCAGATAAAGATCAATCAGTTACCTATAAATTTAATAGAGGCACAATTCTTCTGACAGGAGCTTCGCTTAAAAAAGGTGATACTGTAATCCTCAAACCTTGGGATGTTGTTATTATAGAAGATTAGGAAATCTATATTAACCACGGAGACACGGAGAGCACAGAGTTACACGGAGGGAAATCATAAAATGCTTTGCTCCGAGCCCTTTGCACCGTGCCCTTTGCCCTTTGCCTTTGCGCCTTTATGCCCTTGAACCTTTGAGCCATTTTCAAAGGAGCAGCTCCATCTCCTCATCCTCCCTGATTTCAGAGAGTTTCCCGTCATCGCACTTGATTGTTCTGGCAGAGAATTTTTTAAGAAGTGTGTAATTATGGGTGGCAACGACAACTGCCCTGCCTGTTTTACTAATGTCCATCAATAGTCTTATGATGCCTTCTGATGTTTCAGGATCGAGGTTTCCTGTTGGCTCATCAGCCAGAATAATGTCAGGGTCATTCAGCAGAGCACGTCCGATAACAACACGCTGCTGCTCTCCTCCCGACAACTGGTGAGGCATCTTATAGCCTTTCAGTCCCAGTCCTACCTTTTCAAGAACCTCTCCGATACGTGTGTCAATTTCAGTTTTGTTCTTCCAGCCGGTAGCTTTAAGAACAAATTCAAGATTATCATTTACAGATCTGTCGATAAGTAACTGGAAGTCCTGAAAAACAATACCTATCTTCCTCCTCAGATACGGGATCTCTCTTCTTTTTAACTTAGACAGATTATAACCTGCAACTAGTCCGGTACCGTCCCTGAGAGGGATCTGTGCATTAAGAGTTTTAATAAGACTTGATTTTCCGCTGCCTACCCTTCCTACCAGATATATAAATTCACCTTTTCCCACTGAGAGATTGACATTTGAAAGCACCAGATGATCCTGTTGCCAAATGGTACAGTTTGTCAGCTCTATAATCACATCAAGAGGTAGGTTTTCCTGCATATTCCGGTTATTTAAAGTGCAAATTAAGGAAAGAATTGATAATTAACATTTATATGTTAATAAAATCAGTAATAAAGGCCGGTTGCCGGCGTTTAATAGTTGTAATTTTACGATTGATTATTAAAACAGGGTAATTATTATATATGGCTTACAGTTAGATCATTATGTATAATGGTGCTTTGCAGTACCTGATAATGATGTTAATGTGAGACCAAAAAAAATTAGTTATGAACAGAAAGACAGACCGCTCCTCAGTATTTTTATTGATAATATTCTTCCTTTTAACAATCACTGTTACAGAGGTTAAGTCGCAGCTCCCCTTTTCCGGGAAGGAGATGGGGTCTGAATTCAACAGGGGAATGGAATTGTTTAACAAGGAGAAATATCCTGCTGCAATACGGCTGCTCGATTCATATGTAAGAAGTGAGGATAACTCAGAAAAGATTAAAAAAGATGAAGCTGAATATTACAGTGCGCTTTCTGCATTGAGACTTTTCAATACAGATGCTGAGTACAGAATGGTAATGTATATATCGACACATCCTGAGAGTCCGCGCATAAATGAAGCCAGACTTGAGCTGGGCGACTATTTCTATCAGAATAAGAATTACAGAAAGGCTTCAGTGTATTATGAAACAGTTAACAGACAGCAGCTTGAGAGTGATAAGTTGCCCGAATACTTCTTCCGCTATGGCTACTCTTCTTATATCAAAGGTGATAAGGAGAAGGCTCTTCTGATGTTTTCAGAAATAAAGGATATTGATACTGAGTACACTCCTCCTGCAATCTATTATTTCTCGCAGATTGCGTATGAGGACAAGATGTATCAGACAGCAATGGAAGGGTTCATGCGGCTGAAAGATGATGAAACATTCGGGGGAGTAGTCCCGTTTTATATTGTTCAGATCCTTTATCTTCAAAAAGATTATGACGGCATACTTGAGATTGCTCCGGAGCTCATCAGCTCAGCCGGGAAGGAGAGGGTAGTTGAACTTTACAGATTTATTGGTGACGCTTATTACAATAAAGGGAATTATGCTGAAGCCTTACCTTATCTGGAAAAATATTCCGCCGGTGCTAAAGCAAGTGCACGTGAAGATAAATACCAGCTTGGTTATTGCTATTATAAAACCAAAGAGATCGACAAAGCTATAAAGACGCTACTTGATATTGGAGTAAGAAGTGACATCCTCAGCCATAATATCTGGAACATTCTGGGTGACTGCTACCTCCAAAAAGGTGATAAAAAGCGTGCTCAGCTGGCTTTTGGAGAAGCTTCAAAACTGAATTACGACAAGAAAATAAAAGAGGAGTCGCTTTTCAACTATGCGAAACTGACTTACGAGTTAGCCTATTCTCCATTCGGAGAGGCAATTGCATCGTTTCAGGAGTACATCGATCTTTATCCTGGTTCTGAAAGGATTCAGGAAGTGTACGATTACCTGATTGGTGCCTATATGCAGCTTAAAAGCTATAAAGCTGCTCTTGCATCGCTTGATAAGATTGCCAATAAAGACAGCCGTCTGGAGGAGGCTTATCAGAGAGTTGCATTCTTCAGGGGACTGGAATTATTCAAAAACCTTGAGATCGAGGCTTCTATAGATATGTTCGACAAGTCGCTTAAGTATGAAAAATATAACAGGCAGATAAGGGCAAGGGCAATCTACTGGAGAGGTGAGGCCTGGTACAGGCTGGCTCATTATGATAAAGCAAAAAGTGATTATGAGCAGTTTATGGGGATTCCCGGTTCTATGCTTTTAAGTGAATATAATATGGTCAGGTATAATCTTGGATATTCACTGTTTAATCTGGACGATTATTCAAATGCACTCAACCATTTCAAGACTTTCGAAAGTGGTGTCACAAATGTGCGTCCCGAGGTATTGGCTGATACAAAGAACAGGATTGCGGACTGCTATTATATCACAATGAATTATCCTTTGGCGATTAGTTATTATGATAAGGTTATAGAGTATGGTAACCTCGATGCTGATTACGCAATGTTTCAGAAGGGCTTCTCGCTTGGATTAATGAATGACGGCAAAGGGAAGGTAGACATACTTACATCTCTTATTCAGAAATATCCTAAATCGACATTTGTGCCTAATGCAATATTTGAAAGGGGCAGGGCTTATATTGTTCTTGAAGATTATGCCAGGGGCGAAGCTGATCTGAATAGTGTAATTTCAACATACCCTTCAAATCCGCTTGTGCCGCGTGCTATTGTTCAGCTTGGACTTCTTTACTACAACCTTGGTGAAAACGAAAAGGCAATTGCACAGTATAAAAAGGTTATTGAGAATTTCAAATCCACACTGGAGGCACGAAATGCAATGACCGGATTGAAAAATGCCTATGTTGAAATGAATGATGTTGAATCTTACTTTGCATATGTAAAAACACTTGACGGATACGGAGATGTCAACCTTGCTGCAAAAGATTCGATGCTTTATACATCCGGAGAAAATCTTTATATATCAGCCAGATACGACAGGGCAACGGAGGTATTCAAAAATTACCTCACAGAATTTCCGAACGGTAGTTTCAGGCAGAATGCACAGTACTATCTTGCCGAATGTCTCAGGTCAGCCGGAAACAATGACGAGGCTCTGAAGTATTATACAGCAGTAGCGGCTGAACCTAATAATCAGTTTATGGAACAATCGCTGATAGCTGCATCATCTATTGCTTTTGAGAAAGAAGACTTTGCATCATCTCTTGATTATTATGAAAGACTTGAGAATGCAGCAAATACCGATGCTACTGTACTTGCTGCTCTTAAAGGCCAGCTCAGATCTGCTTATGAGGCTGAAAATGCACAAAAGACAATTATTGCAGCAGGAAAGATCATCAGTTTTGTTAATGTTCCTGAAGAGCTGGTAAGAGAAGCTAATTTCATGAGCGCAAAGGCTAATTACAGTATAAACAAAATTGATGAGGCTCTCAGGGATTTCCGGAAAGTTTCTGTTGAAGTAACAAGTGCTGAAGGAGCAGAATCAAAATTCAGAGTCGCCGAGCTTTTGTATAAAAAAGACCAGGTTGCTGATGCAGAAAAAGTAATTACAGAGTTTATTAACCAGAATACACCGCATCAGTTCTGGATGGCCAGGATCTTTCTGCTGCTTGCAGATATCAGTATTAAGAAGGGAGATACTCTGCAGGCCCGGGCTACGCTCCAGAGCCTTAAGGATTATTATTCTGTTGATAACGACGGGATACTTGATGAGGTAAAGTCAAAACTTGACGCTCTTACTGATACAAAACAACAGCCGCTCTGAAATGAAGCAATTAAATAATTGAAAATTGAAAAGTAATTGTTCTGATATGATAAAAAGAAACCTGGTTATACCTGCCTTAATACTATTCTCTGTTTTTTCAGCCACAGCTCAGGAAAAGAAGCAGGAGACCACTATCAAGAGGGAGGTTACTCTCTATAATCCCTATAAGCCTTCACTTCCTGAATCAAAGAAGAGAAGTTTTCTTCCGGATATGAATGATACAATGAAGGTGAAGCCTGATTTTCGCTATGAGGTCAATTCACAACCATTCCTGCCTGCATATACTGTAAGCCCGTTGAAAGCGGCTGCACTTCTGCCCGATCCGCTCACTAAGCTGTATAAAAGCTATGTGAATATCGGTCTAGGCAATTATATTACCCCGCTCGCAGAAATAAGTATAACAAATGAGCGGTCTAAGAAAGGTACTCTGGGTTTTTATGGACGTCATTTCTCCTCCAACGGTAAAGTTAAGCTTCAGAACGAAGAAAAGGTTTTTGCCGGCTATATGGATAATGAGATATCCCTGTTCGGAAGGAAATTTTTTAAAAAGAGTCTCTTTGAAAGTTCAATCGATCTTGCACAGAAAACCAGATACGCTTACGGATACGATACAAGCCTGTTCAATTATTCTCCGGAAAAGAAAGACATCAGACTTGGTTATAATAATCTGGGTGCCAGGGTTTCATTATCATCATTAACAACAGATTCCAGTAACTTCTCCTACGATTTTGATCTCTGGTATAACTTTTTTTATAATGGTAAAAACCTCTTCCAGCATAATGCCGGCTTCAGCGGGATAATGGCAAAATCATATAAGGGATTTTATGTGGGATCAGGTATCGGATACGATCTTGACAGAATCTCTGACAGGTTCCTTACCAAACCTAAATTTATTGCCTCTGTTAGCCCTTTTATAAAGAAGAGCAGTGAACAGTGGAATTTCAAACTTGGCTTCCAGGCCCTGCTTGACAGAAACATGACTGATTCACCTGAGTTTCATATATATCCTGATATGAACTTTGGATTCAACATAGTTCCTTCATATATAAGTTTCTTTACAGGACTATCGGGCAAAATGGAGAAGAATGATCCGTATAAAATAATATCTGAAAATCCTTTTCTCCTGAGGGATGGCAGTCTTTTTACTTTGCCGAATACAGACCATAAGCTAATAGTACTCGCTGGACTGAAAGGAAACTCAGGCCTGGGTGGCAACTACCTGTTATCAGCATCATACTCTCTTGTTGATGACATGCTGTTCTATACAAATACTGTTTGTAAGGACACAATCCTTATTTCAGGCAGGGGAAACTATTTTTCTCCGATATCAGATGAGGCAGAGATTCTTAATCTGCATGCAGAGATTTCAGGAGAAATAAATGATAAATTATCTTATGGTGCAAAGGGTGACTTTTACCGCTACACGCTGGCAGAAAATGCTTCTGCCTGGAATAAGCCTTCCTGGGATGCATCTGTTGGATTGAAGTATAATCTGAAGGATAAAATTATTGCCGGAATGGAATTGTCGGCAGAAGGGAAGAGAAAAGTTATTGTAAATGGCGATCTTATAGGAATTGATGTATTATTCCCTGTAAGCCAGTTTGAATTTCCTGCTCACTTTAACCTTAACCTGAGTGCTGAATACCGTTATTCAAAGATTCTTTCATTCTGGGCTAGATTCAATAACATATCATACAACCGCTATTACGAGTGGGCCTATTACCCTTCAATGAGGTTCCTCGGTATGATAGGGTTCACTTATAGTCTTTAGCCCCCCAACCCCCCTGAAGGGGGGCTTATTAAAAACCCGGATTTAGAACCCCCTTTAGGGGGCAGGGGGCAAAACATTAAAAGATTCCTTTTGTTAATTTCTTAACACTAATTGTGGATTATTTTCATAATTATTTTGACGAAAAACCGTTTTAAATCCGTATATTTGCAGATGTAATTAAAATGCATAAAATCAGTACATTATAACTACAAAAACTTAGTTGGTTCTGATACCCCAACGCAAAGAAATATGTTGATTAAATAATAGAGGAATAATGAGTGAGAAAGAAAAGAAATTGCAGGACAGTATAGATTATTCAGCAGATAATATTCAGGTACTCGAAGGACTTGAGGCTGTAAGAAAAAGACCTGCAATGTACATTGGTGATATTGGCATAAAAGGATTGCATCATCTTGTATATGAGGTTGTTGACAACTCGATTGATGAGGCGCTTGCAGGCTATTGTTCAAATATTGAGGTAATTATACATGAGAATGGCTCAGTAACTGTAAATGATGACGGAAGGGGCATACCTACCGGGATAATGGAGAAAGAGCAGAAATCAGCTCTTGAAGTTGTTATGACAGTCCTTCATGCCGGTGGTAAGTTTGACAAAGATTCATATAAGGTCTCCGGTGGTCTTCACGGTGTTGGTGTCTCCTGCGTAAACGCTCTGTCAGATAAACTGACTGTTGTTATTCAGAGAGAGGGTCAGGTATTCCAGCAGGAGTACTCAAAAGGGAAACCTGTTACAGCAGTGGAAGTCACAGGCAAATCTGATAAATCGGGAACATCTGTTACATTTAAACCCGACGGAACAATATTTCAGACAACCGAATTCAACTTCGAGATCCTTGCAGCACGTCTGCGTGAGCTTGCATTCCTGAATAAAGGAATAGTTCTCACTATTAAGGATATGCGCGAGATTGTTGAAGATGGAAATGGCGGTTCGCCCCGCAGTGAGATCTTTCACTCTGAGCAAGGACTTAAAGAGTTTGTAGAGTACCTTGATGCTAACCGTGAAAGACTGATAGAAAAAGTCATTCATATAACCTACGACAAAACTGAGATACCGGTTGAGATTGCCCTTCAGTATAATAACTCTTTCTCTGAAAATGTGCATTCATATGTAAACAATATTAATACTATTGAGGGAGGAACTCACCTTGCAGGTTTCAGAAGGGGCCTAACCCGCACACTTAAGAAATATGCCGAAGACTCCGGTGCAACATCAAAACTGAAATTTGATATCAATGGTGACGATTTCCGTGAGGGTCTCACAGCTATAGTCTCTGTTAAAGTCCAGGAACCACAGTTTGAAGGCCAGACAAAAACAAAACTTGGTAACTCTGAGGTTATTGGAGCTGTTGATCAGGCTGTAAGCACAATGCTGGCAAACTATCTCGAGGAGAATCCGAAAGATGCAAGGATCATAGTCCAGAAGGTTATTCTTGCCGCTACAGCACGACATGCTGCCCGTAAAGCCAGAGAACTGGTACAGCGTAAAAACGTGCTTTCGGGCTCAGGACTGCCAGGTAAACTGGCCGATTGTGCCGACAGGGATCCTGCACATTGCGAAATCTATCTGGTCGAGGGTGATTCTGCAGGCGGCACGGCAAAACAGGGACGTGACAGACGTTTTCAGGCTATTTTACCACTAAGAGGTAAGATCCTCAATGTTGAAAAAGCAATGCAGCACAGGATTTATGAGAGTGAAGAAATCAAGAATATCTTTACTGCACTTGGTGTCAATATAGGAACAGAAGAAGACAGCAAGGCTCTTAATCTGAGCGGATTACGTTATCATAAGATAATAATAATGACTGATGCCGACGTTGACGGATCTCATATCACTACCCTTATTATGACTTTCTTTTTCAGGTATATGATTGATCTTATCAAAGGCGGGAATATCTATATCGCCACACCACCTCTCTACCTTGTTAAAAAAGGCAAGTCTGAGCGTTATTGCTGGACCGAAGAAGAGCGTGAAGCTGCCGTGCAGGAAATGGGACAGGGAAAAGAATCTTCTGTAGGTATTCAGCGATACAAAGGTCTCGGTGAAATGAACGCGGAACAATTATGGTCAACAACTATGAACCCTGAAACCAGGACTCTCAGACAGGTGACTATAGAGAGTGCAGCTGAGGCAGATCATATCTTCTCGATGCTGATGGGAGATGAGGTTCCTCCGAGAAGAGAGTTCATCGAAACCCATGCAAAATACGCAAGGATTGACGTCTAAGATCTGTAAAGTGCAGAAAAATATTCTTATTCTGATACTGATCCTGACTTCACTTTCCGGCAGAAGTCAGGATCCTGATAAGACTATTCGCTTAATCTTCGATGAGGCCTTATCTGATAATACTGCTTACAGTAATCTTGAATACCTGAGTAAGAAAACCCCCGGGAGGATAAATGGTTCTCCTGCTGCCGCCAGGGCGGTTGAATTCACCAGGCAGGCTCTTATTGATGCAGGCGCCGATTCAGTGTGGCTGCAGAAGGTATCTGTACCTTCCTGGGATCGCGGAACAGAAAAATGTACTGTAGTTTCAAAGGTTAAGGGTAAAAAAGTACTCCCCATATCAGCTCTTGGTCTGTCCGTTGGAACTTCTTCAAAAGGGGTGGTTGCAGAGATTATTGAAGTTCATGATTTTGAGGAGTTGAAGGTTCTTGGACGGAACAGGATTGAAGGGAAGATAGTTTTCTTTAACAGACCAGTTGACAATAAGTTAATCAATTCATTTTCAGGTTACGGAGGGGCTGTTAATCAGCGTACTCAGGGAGCATCCGAAGCTTCAAAATTCGGAGCAATTGCCGTAATAGTCCGCTCAGCGACCCAGGCTCTTGATGATTACCCGCATACAGGAGCATTGCGATATGAAGAAGGTGTAACTAAAATTCCGGCTGTAGCTATTTCAACTAAAGGAGCAGAACTTTTAAGTAACTGGCTCAGGTCTGATCCATCACTTAAAGTAAGCCTGATCTCAACCTGCAAAAACAATCCCGATACCTGGTCTTATAATGTCATAGGTGAGATCAGAGGCTCGCAGAATCCAAATGAATTCATTACAGTCGGTGGACATCTTGATTCATGGGATATTACTGAAGGTGCACACGATGATGCCGGAGGTTGTGTACAGGCAATTGAGATGATAAGGATTTTTAAGAAACTGGCAATCAGGCCAAAACGGACAATAAGGGCTGTAATGTTCATGAATGAGGAGATGTCGGGAACTGGCGGAAGAACATATGCAGAAGAAGCAAAAAAGAAAGGTGAAAATCATTATGCAGCTCTTGAATCTGATCGTGGTGTTATGAGTCCGCGCGGATTTGGATTTGACACGGATGGCATGAAGCTTGAGAAACTGCAGTCTCTTTCGAAATACTTTATACCTTATAATATACGTGATTTTGATAAAGGAGGCGGAGGTTCTGATATCGGACCGCTAAAAGCACTTGGGGCACTACAGATTGGCTATATGCCTGACACACAGCGATATTTTTCATATCACCATTCCGCCAACGATACATTTGAACAGGTAAACATCCGCGAATTACAAATGGGCAGCGCTGCTATCGCTTCCCTGATTTACCTCATAGATCTTATGGATTTCTAGCTCTGTGGCTCTCTGTGATTCCTCTGTGGAACTAAAAGAACTGACACAGAGAGACACTGAGAAGTCACAGAGAGACACAGAGTGATAACTACATCGTAGAAAGTTAAACTCCGAAAACTTTTCTTTTTATTTCCACTGCATCATCATTGCAGACTTCGCTGCAGCAGAAACATCTGATGCACTTGCTGTCTGTCAGAACAATATATTTCTTATTTGAAGAAAGAGGTTTGATTGCCTGAACCGGACAGATATTTACACACTTCTGGCAACCGGTGCACTTATCATGAATAAATACAGGTCTCCTCTCAAATTTTCTGAGGAAGCTAATCCTGTGCATCACAAACTTAAACGCGATGTTGTTAATGTGTGAAATAGGAACTTTCAGGAAGCCTTCTTTTATAATTGATTCTATCTCAGGACCATCATAAACTATATCTTCAACTGATTGAAGCCATATTTTTCTGAAAAGGGCAGTTCTTGAAGTCGGGATAACCATAGGATCATAGCCTGCAACCCTGGTTGCAATAATGTCGAGTGCAAGCGGATTGGTTGATCCTAAAAGGAGTCCGACATTTGTTGGGAACCCTCTCCCCGGACCTGGTCCTTCCATTGCCATTATGCCATCCATTAGAAAATAGTCAGGAGTAACTATTTCATTCAGATCGACAAGAAATTCACCAAAACTATTTCTTTCCTGATGCAGTGCATGTTGCTTCGCTTTGGTGAATCCGGGTACAAGTCCCAGTGTGTTTTTAATTGCCCCTGTGAAATAAACCAGTTCGTGATTTTTGAATTTAGGAACAGAGATAATAAGATCAACCTCACCGGTGACTGATGCAATTTTTATTTTTTGCTTTTTAAGTTTTTTCTCAACCGGACTTAATGTGAAATCAACCCATTGTGCCCCGGTTGTTTCACAAACTTTGGAGATTCCGGATTTTTCACCTTTAAATCGCTGGGTATGAACTGCCGGCGAATCGCCAACCATAACCGCTGAAGCACCTTTTGACTGAAGAAAACGAATCATAGCCTCAACCACCACAGGATGTGTACTGATGCATTTTGCAGGATCATCATCAGTAAGGATATTAGGTTTTACAAGGACTCGCTTGCCTTTTACATCTGGTCCCTCTGTAATTCTGTAAATCTCTGAAATGTTATCAAAAACATCATGGAGATTGTACTCTTTGCACTTCCTGACAGCTATCTTTTTATTCATTCAATATTGTTTCTTTGATTATCTCCTCTATACCGGTAATTAAATGCCGGGATGTACCGGTATAATTATTAATTAATATACTGAAGATCATTTGTTTTCCCGATATGGTTGTAAAGTAGCCTGCATAACTTCTTACTCTTGTCATTGAGCCGCTTTTTGCTTTTAATCTGGTATCGAAAACAGGATCCCTGAAGTAGCTTTTCAGAGTTCCCTCTTTCCCGGCTTCAGGCAGGGAGTTATAGTACTCTGGAAAGTACTTTCCGTATCTTTTCATATAATATAATACGCCCGCTAATCCTTTGGCAGTTATCGAGTTCACCGGAGATAAACCACTTCCATCCTCGATAAACATTCCGTCTTCGCCTATGCCGGAATTTCTCAGGAATCCTTTCACAACCTCAACACCGGCATCAGTTGAACCATTCCCTGAATACTTTTTGCCAAGTTCTTTAATCAGGTGTTCCGCATACAGGTTAACGCTTTCATGATTTAGAACTTCTATTATCTCTGACAGCGGAGGTGAGGTGGTTTCCGCAATCTGTTCCAGCTTTTCCCTGGTGGCTATCTGCTCCAGTCTGAAGGTTGTTGGTTCTTCTGAAACAACTATGCCCGATGCTGTTAGTTCATTGTTAATCATTTTAGCAATAAGCCGCGGAGGATCAGCTACAGATGCTTTCAGGACAAAATCATCAAGGTTTGCAGGTATTGTTCCTGCCAGCCAGCCATTTGTACTGTAGGGTGCGGCAAATACGTAACCTTCATCTGCTGTACCGGCAGCCGTAAGCCAGTTTGAAAATTCTGTTCTGCATTCATCCGGTATGATTTCTTTTACAACCAGCTGCGAATCTGCACTTGTCATAAATCTGATCTCATAAGTATTATCAAAAACAGAAAGTCCGTATGCTCCTGCTCCGTAATAGTTTCCGGCATCTTCCCATAACCACTTCGCAGGAACAGGTTGAAAATCATAGTATGAGTCATCAGTAATGACTCTTCCTTCTATCTTTTTTATTCCAAGCTTTTTGATCTCAGTTATCCATGTGTCAGAAAAATCTTTGTAATAATCTGGAAAATATGGCGATCCCAGGCAAGGATCTCCTCCTCCCCGGATGACAATATCCCCTTTAAGTTTTCCGGTCCTTTTATTTAATACTCCCGTATAGCCTACAATTGTTTTGAATGTATATTGAGGTCCCAGTAACTCAATTGCTGCTGCTGTAGTAACAAGCTTCATAACAGATGCAGGAGTAAGGCTTTTTTCCGAATTAGATTCAAGTACCGTTTTTCCGTTTTCCGAGTCAGCAATGAATAGTGATACAGAAGCATGTAACATTGATGAATCTGCAAGCAACCTGTCCAGTGCGTTCCTTTGTGAGTAGGAGCACAGGCCGGAAAATAATAAAGTGAGGGTAATGAAATATTTCAACATTTCTATGCCGGTTTATTCTGCTCAAGTGTTGACAATAATCCGCAGGCTGCCTGAATATCAACACCTCTGCTTGCCCTGATAGTAGTTAAGATTCCCTTGGCATTAAGCGCTTCCTTGAAATTTATTGTCGTTCCAAGGTCGGGGCTCTGGAACTCCGATCCAGGAATCTGATGAAAACGTATTATGTTAATTCTGCATTTTATCCCGTTGAGTATTCTTGCCAGCTCTTTTACATGACGCGGAGTGTCGTTTAATCCTTTAAAAAGTATATACTCAAATGAGATCCTTCGCTGACTGTTGATCTCAAAATTCCTGATGATATCGAGTACCTCTTCGACTGTATTAGTCCTTTGAATTGGCATAAGTTTCCGTCTCTCTTCATCGAAAGGGGAGTGCAGACTTACTGCCAGATGACACCTGCTTTTTTCAAGAAATTCTTTGATGCCGGCAACTAATCCTACTGTACTGACTGTGATTCTGGTAGGACTCCATCCATAGCCCCACTCATTTGTAAGTATGTCAAGTGTTTTGAGGAGTTCATTTGTATTATCGAGTGGCTCACCCATGCCCATAAAAACCATATTGGTTAAGTTCTTGAATTCCGGGAGGCTCCTGAACTGATTCAATATTTCATTTGACGTGAGGTTTCCCTGGAATCCCTGCTTACCTGTCATGCAAAAGACACAGCCCATCTTACATCCCGACTGTGAAGAAACGCAAATTGTAGCACGCTCAGTATCAGGAATATATGCTGTTTCTATATACTTGTCATTCAGAACTTTATACAGGTATTTTTTAGTGCCGTCTGTACTCTCTGAGGAGCTTACGGGAGGATAGAGGCCTATTTCATAATCGGCAGATAGCTGTTCCCTCGTTTTTTTTGAAAGGTTTGTCATCTCCTCTATTGACTGGATCTCTTTCTTGTAGAGCCAGTCAGCCATTTGCCTTGCAGTAAATCCGGGTAGACCTACCCTTTTTGCAACTGCAATCAATTCGTTTAATGTCTTACCGTATAGTCTTTCTTTTTGCATCATTAATTAGTTATTTAACCACGGAGACACAGAGAACACAAAGTTTCACGGAGTTAAATCTCCTCTTCTCCCTTTCTCACTTTCTCTCTTTCTCCCCCTCATTTAATTAAACCCGTAACCCGCTTTCTGCAGGTCTTTCAACGACTTGAATGGCCTTGGTGGTGTCAGGTATTTGTTCAGATGGTTGTAGATCTTCATTCTGATTTCCTTTGCTTCCATATAGTCCATTCTGTCAAATGAATGTCCACCGGGCATATCCTTAAAAATTTCATATTCAAAATTCTTTTTGCCGTCAGCTTTAAGTGACTTGATAAGATGTTCCACTTCAAGAACATTGACATCCTCATCATTGGTATTTGTATGAATAAGAAGGGGTGTGTTCTGATATTTTTGTGTCTGCCATGCCGGTGATCGTTTCCGGTACTCTGCCACATTCTGGTCAGCCGGTTTTCCTATCGGTGGCTGTTCTGAGAAAAGGTCGCGGTATTCCTGGTTTTTATAGCCCATGCGAGCGATAAGGTCGCTCACCGGAACTCCAGTAAATGCTACTTTATAGTTAGCCGGGTACTCGAAAATGTTGAATAGTGCAATATATCCGCCATGGCTCCAGCCTATAATCCCGACTCTCTCCTTATCAACAATTGAATAATTATCGATCATATACTGACGGCTGGCATCCACATCCTGTACCTCGAGGCCACCGTAGTCAATATTGTTGTACATTCCGGCTCCATAACCTGTAGATCCTCTGTATTCTGCAGCGGTTACAATATATCCCTGAGAAACCATTTCTCTGATTATATGGGTATAATATGTATCGAAGTTGGCATGTACACCTCCATGGGGAAATACCAGTAGAGGATATTTTTTTGAGGGATCAGCATCTTTCGGGATAAAGATATAATTCCAGAATTTTACCGGATTTCCTGCTCCCTGTCCTGTCGGATTTCGCTCTTTGGCAAGAGGAGGACCTGTAATGTAGACTTTGTCGATGAATGCAATATCTCCAACTTTGTTATACCACTGTACATCATCGATCTTTTTTCCAAGAATATCAAATTGATGGCTGAGATCTTCAAAGTTGGAATTTATCCTTTTTATCTCCTGCATCAGCTCGGTATTTCCAGGCTGGGCATATAGTCCTGAGACTGAAACAAAAATTGAAACTACTATAAAGAACAAATTTGAAATAAGTTTTTTCATAATATAATAGGTTTATTTAGATCCTTTTTTACCACAGAGACACGGAGATCACTGAGTTTCACGGAGCTTTCATCTCCTCTTCTCCCTTTCTCCCTTTCATTCTTCACCCTTAATGTCAAATTGTCCTGACAAAAATAATCTACTGACATACATATCTGGATTAAAACTGACATTTCGATTGTCTTAAACGGAGAATCAGGCAATAGTTATTAAAATCTGTTAAATTGAATAATAATCATTGTTAAAGAGTTGTTAAATGTTAGATTATCAATGTAAAAATGCATGATCTTTGTAAAACAATACCGTGTAAAATCGGTTATAAAGATATTAATCTTTTGCTAAGGCATGAAAATTGAAAAATTAAGTATAGAGACAGGACAGTTAAACTTAAAACATGAAGATATGAAAGGAAAGTATTTATTAGGAGGATTTGTAATGGCTCTTCTTGGAGCTACAATAGCACTTTTTGCTTACACAAGGATAATTGATAAACCAACAGTTGTAGTAACTAAGGACTCTTCGGGCGTAGACGTTCAGAACGCCAGGGCATTTCTGACTTCGATGCAGATGCAGGAAGGACAGATAGATTTTACTTATGCAGCTGAGCAGACTGTTCATGCTGTAGTTCATGTTCGAACCAAAACTATGGTTGCCGGACAGGCAGATAATCCAATTATGGAATGGTTTTATGGTGACAGGTATACCAGACCAAGAGAGGTGCAGGGATTCGGATCAGGTGTGATTATTTCAGCCGATGGATATATAATCACAAATAACCATGTTATTGAAGATGCCGAATCTGTTGACGTTAAATTAAATGATAATAGAACGTTGACTGCCGAAGTTATCGGTCGGGATCCGGGAAGTGACATCGCACTGCTTAAAGTGAAGGCAGATAATCTTCCGTATATTAAGTACGGCGACTCTGAACAGCTTAGATTGGGTGAATGGGTTTTGGCTGTAGGTAACCCCTTCAATCTTACATCTACTGTAACAGCAGGTATTGTAAGTGCAAAAGGAAGGAGCCTTGGACTCAATAGCGGAAACTACAGGATAGAATCATTCATCCAGACTGATGCTGCACTGAATATGGGAAATAGCGGAGGTGCTCTGGTAAATACAAAGGGATTACTTGTGGGAATAACATCTGCAATTTATTCTCCCAATGGCGCATATGCTGGGAATTCATTTGCAATACCTGTGTCGATCGTTAAAAAGATTGTTGATGATCTGAAAGAATTCGGTGAGGTTCAGCGAGCTATTATCGGTGTTAATATTAGAGATGTCGAGTCAGAAGATGCTGAAAAACAAAATCTTAATGAAGTTAAAGGCATTCTTGTAACAGGCATTATTGCAGGAGGCTCTGCTGAAGAAGCTAATATGAAAGTAAATGATGTAATTATTAAATTTGATAACAAGCAGGTTAATACCACTTCTGAATTGCAGGAACAGGTTGGAAAACATCGTCCTGGTGATAAAGCTACCGTTACTTATTTAAGAAATGGTAAAGAGGTTACAATTCCTATTGTACTTAAGAACGCAGCAGGCACAACCAGTGTGGTAACATCAGATATGACAGATAATATTATCTATGGAGCCAGACTGGAACCGATAACTTCAGCCGATAAACGTAATTACAGAATAGAATCAGGTGTAAAAGTGGTAGAGCTGAAAGATGGAAAATTCAAGGATTTTGGTATGCCAAAGGGTTATATTATTACCAGTGTGAACGGCAAAAAGGTAAATTCTGCTGACGATGTTCTTCAGGCTACAAATAACGAAAAGACGCTCAGGTCAATAGGAGGTATTCAGCCGGATGGAGGAATCTTAAATTACCAATTCGGGAATTAAAAATCATCAATTACATAAGTTGTTGATAATAAGGGGATTTAAAATATTAAATCCCCTTTGAACAACAATAGTGAATTATATTTGTTTATAGATAAATAAAGCAATATCTTTGCGGAAATTTTTTCGGAGGCATAATGAGACAACTAAAGATTACCAAATCCATAACGAACAGGGAGAGTGCTTCACTCGACAAGTATTTACAGGAGATTGGTAAAGAGGAGTTGATATCGGTAGAAGAAGAAGTTGAATTGGCTCAGCGTATAAAGAAAGGCGACAGAGCTGCTCTTGAGAAACTCACCAAAGCTAACCTGCGTTTTGTTGTATCTGTTGCAAAACAGTATCAGAACCAAGGACTTAGCCTTCCCGATTTAATCAATGAAGGAAACCTGGGCCTGATTAAGGCTGCAGAGAAATTTGATGAAACACGTGGATTCAAGTTTATCTCGTATGCTGTATGGTGGATACGGCAGTCAATCCTTCAGGCTCTGGCTGAACAATCAAGAATCGTCAGGTTACCTCTTAACCAGGTAGGTTCACTCAATAAAATAAATAAGGCTTTCTCAAAATTTGAACAGGAGAAC
The DNA here is from genome assembly GCA_016709865.1 of Bacteroidales bacterium. Taxonomy (NCBI): domain Bacteria; kingdom Pseudomonadati; phylum Bacteroidota; class Bacteroidia; order Bacteroidales; species Bacteroidales bacterium. The sequence goes on along the minus strand of JADJLX010000005.1, from coordinate 1,329,651 downwards.
GAACGTACTCCTTCACCTGAGGAACTAGCTGATGTTCTTGAGCTTCCTAAGGAAAAAGTTACTGATACTCTCAAAGTTTCAGGACGTCATGTATCTGTTGATGCCCCTTTTATTGAAGGTGAAGACAACAGTCTGCTTGATGTACTTACAAACTCTGATTCACCGGTAGCTGACAAGCTTCTCATGGATGAATCTCTCTCAAGAGAGATCTACAGGGCGCTTGCAACTCTTACCGAAAGAGAAAGAGATATTATCAGATTCTTCTTTGGAATAGGTTGTCAGGAAATGACACTCGAAGAGATCGGTGAAAAATTCGGTCTTACCCGTGAAAGAGTCCGCCAGATCAAGGAAAAGGCAATCAGGAGGCTCAGACACACATCACGTAGCAGATTATTGAAGGGATATCTGGGTTAGATATACCATTATTACTATAGAAAAGGCGCTGTGAAAGGCGCCTTTTTTTGTAATTTTGTTTTCTTTTCAATGAGGATATAATATGGATTTCAAATTAGTTTCCGATTTTCAACCAACAGGCGACCAGCCGGAAGCAATAAAACAACTTGTTAAGGGACTTAATGATGGAGTACCGTTCCAGACTCTTCTTGGAGTAACAGGATCAGGTAAGACATTTACCATTGCCAATGTCATTGATCAGGTTAACCGCCCGGTTCTGGTGCTGAGCCATAATAAAACTCTTGCTGCTCAGCTTTATGGTGAATTCAAACAGTTCTTCCCTGAAAACCGTGTTGAGTACTTTGTTTCATATTATGATTATTACCAGCCTGAAGCATATCTTCCTGTTTCAGATACATATATTGAAAAAGACCTTTCAATAAACGAGGAAATCGAAAAACTGCGTCTAAGTGCCACATCATCATTGCTTTCAGGTCGAAGAGATGTGATAGTAGTCTCCTCAGTTTCATGTATCTATGGCATCGGAAATCCTGAGGATTTCCATTCTAATACTGTTCATATAAGGAAAGGTCAGAATATCGCACGCAATTTCTTCCTGAGAAAACTTGTTGATAGTCTCTATTCACGCAATGAGATGGAATTCAAACACGGGACATTCAGGGTAAGAGGTGATACTGTTGACATTTTTCCTGCATATGCCGACATCGCTGTAAGAGTGATATTTTTTGGAGACCAGATTGAAGAGATCAACACCTTCGACCCGATTGACAGTCACCGGCTTGATTTTCTTAATGAATATATAATCTACCCTGCAAATATTTTCGTCACTACCAGGGAGAGAATAAATCTCGCAGTAAGTGAAATTCAGGATGATATGATGCTTCAGACAGCTCATTTCAATGAGATTGGAAAGAAAGAGGAAGCAAAAAGACTTGAGCAAAGAGTGCTGTATGATCTTGAGATGATAAAGGAACTCGGATATTGCAGTGGTATTGAGAACTATTCGAGATATTTCGACGGCAGAAAACCCGGCACAAGACCATTCTGTCTGCTGGATTATTTCCCTGATAATTTTATTACTGTTATAGATGAAAGTCATGTCAGCCTGCCTCAGATAAGAGCTATGTTCGGAGGTGACCGGTCACGAAAGGAGACACTTGTTGAATATGGATTCAGATTGCCCGCTGCCCTTGATAACAGACCCATGCGGATAGAAGAATTCGAATCACTCACGGGACAAACAATTTTTGTCAGTGCCACACCTGCCGACTATGAACTGGAAAAGAGCGAAGGCGTTTTTGTCGACCAGGTTATCAGGCCAACAGGACTGCTTGATCCGCCCATTGAGATACGTCCGAGCCTCAACCAGATAGATGATCTGATGGGAGAGATCCGATCGCGCTCCGCAGCAGGAGAGAGGGTACTTGTTACAACAATAACTAAGAGAATGGCAGAGGAACTCTCTTCCTATCTTATCAGGTATAATATCAAGTGCAGTTATATCCACTCAGATATAGATACCCTGGACAGGATAGATATCATGGAGGCTCTCAGGAACGGGTCTATTGATGTTCTGGTAGGGGTCAATCTGCTCAGGGAGGGACTGGACCTTCCGGAAGTATCTCTTGTTGCGATTCTGGATGCGGATAAAGAAGGATTTCTGAGATCATCACGCTCTCTCACGCAAACAGCTGGACGAGCAGCACGTAACCTCAATGGCAAGGTTATAATGTATGCTGATAATGTTACCCGAAGCATGAAACAGACAATAGATGAGACTGAGAGAAGGAGGAGCAAACAGATGAAATACAATGAGGAGATGGGTATAACTCCTACACAGATTTTCAGGAAAGCAGGTTCTGCTCTCAGCGGATTGGGTAGGAAAGGCGCCGCCTCTAAAGCTTACATAGAACCTGACCGTCCGGATGTGGCAGCTGATCCTGTTATAAAATACATGAACAGTGAAGCTCTTGAAAAAGCTATTGAAAAGACGCGAAAAAGTATGGAAAAAGCTGCTTCAGAACTCGATTTTGTTGAAGCTGCCAGATACAGGGATGAGTTGGCGGATCTTCAGAAACTGTTAAGATCCAAATATTAATTTTCAACACGTGTAGCCGACCACTCACTTGTATTGCCGTTCCTCGTAACTGTACCTTCTATTTTATTTGCTGTTACTTTACCGGTATACTGATCTCCGTTAATTCTAAATTTGATTGTATCACCGGTAATCCTTCCTTCTGAAAGTGAAGAGGTTTTTTTATCATTTTTCAGGTCGCCGTAGAACATCTGAAATTCCTGACGGATAACAAGTTCTCCGGTACTTAGTTTCCATGTGCCTTCAATTTTAGCCGGAACGATCCACATTAATGCTGTATACCAGCTTGATGATTCATCATTTGTGGTTACTTCATAATCGGGCTCCCAGTCACCCATTGTAAAAGTATTGGAAACAACTCTAGTTCCGGGCTTGAGGTTGAGCAGCTTGGGCCTTAACCTGAGGTTTATATCAGGCAAAAGGAACATTGTTATTACTGTGGCTTTTGAAAGGTCGTACTCAAAAAGATCAGTCTGCAGGAAAGTGGCTTTATCTTTAACTCCAGCCTCCACGGCCTTCTTTATTGACAGAGCAACCATATCGGGATTGAATTCAATACCAATAGCTTTAGCTCCAAGCTTTGCTGCTGCAATTACTGTCCGGCCATCACCCGAACCAAGATCAATGACAATATCTTTTGAAGTAACCTCCGCTATTTCAAGCATTTTATTAACCAGCTCATCAGGAGTTGGTACCCAGATTACATCCTTACCTTCCTGTCCGATCTGAGGTTTGAATTCAGTAGTCTGATTACCTGATTGAGCAGCAGCCAACAGAAAAGCTGATGAGAGCAACCATAGCGTAAAGAACTTTCTGGTAAGAGTTGTCATTTTCATAGTAAGCCTCCTTTCACGGTTGTAACGGATTTGATTAGCAGGGATTAAATTTATGAAATTTATATTGTATTATTAATCAGATTATTCACATATTTTGCGATTGCAATGGATGAGGTTAATCCGGGTGATTCCATTCCGATGAGATTAATAAACCCGGGGTATCCTCTTTTACTTTCTTCTTCAATATAAAAATCGCGTTGATCCTCACCTGGTTTCTGTGTCTTTGGACGAATACCCGCCATTTCGGGAGCAATATCATCGAATTCGAGAAATGGAAGGAATTTCTTTGCCGATTTGAAAAATGCCTCTTGTTTTGAAGGCGTCAGTTTGTAATCGTATGTATTTAATTCAAGGTACTTTACATCAGGTCCAAGTTTAACTCCGCCACCCATATCAATTGTAATATGTATGCCAATACCTTCCATATTATGATGCGGAACAGGATAGACAAGTCTTTTAATTAACCTGTTTTTTGGAGGATTTATTCTGAAATACTCTCCTTTGCAGAAATGAATTTTGAGGTTGTTATCTTCAATTCCAACCATTTCGGAAATCTTGTCAGCTGTAAGTCCGGCAGAATTAATTACTATTCCTGAAGTGAAGGTGTAATCCTGCTTGTCTGCGTCAAGTAGCGAAATCTCAAATCCTCCATCGATCTTTTTTATTCCGGTCACTTCGCTGCCATATACTATCTGCCCTCCGTTATTGATTGTATTCGTTTCAAATTGTTTCATCAGCGAATGGGAATCAATTATACCGGTGGAAGGAGAGAAGAGTGCCTTGAGGGCGAAGATATTTGGTTCCAGCTCTGCTATCTGATGTTTGTCTAACACCTGCAAATCATTGACGCCGTTTCTGATAGCTGTTTGCCTGATACCTTCAATAACAGAGATCTCCTCATCTGAGGTGGCAACAATTAGTTTACCGCAATTATTGAAGGGCAGGTCATATCTCCTGCAGAAGTCATATAACAGGTTTTTCCCTTCTACACATAGTTTTGATTTCAAACTATCTTTCGTATAGTAGATTCCGGCGTGTATTACTTCACTGTTTCTTGAACTTGTTTCCTGTCCGAAAGTGGGGTGTTTCTCGATCAGAAAAAGATTTTTATGGGCTGCAGATAGTTTCTCAGCTATAGCCAGACCAATGACCCCAGCCCCGATTATAGTAATTTCAGCATCATTCATTTGTACCTTCAGGTATATGTTTTAACCTCTGTTGACCTGAGTAAAAATAAGTCAAAAACCCTTTGATATATTAAACTATGAATATTATATTTACATCTACTGACAGTTTTATCCTGGTTGGGAACCTCATTAATATTTTTAAATAGTCAGATTCATTTATGAAAAGAATTACCCTCCTTTTGGTTTTATTTTTATGTTCAATTCAGTTTGTCTCAGCTCAAAAAGTTGACAGCATCAACGTTGAACAGACCGGAGATTTTATTAAAATTCGCTATAAAATCCTCAATTCCAATTCCGATCAGCTTTTCAGGGTAAGGGTTTTGTGTGCTATAAATGGCGGATTAAATACTGAAATCAAAAGTGTTTCAGGCGATACCGGGGATAATGTGGTCGGAGGGAAAGAAGAGTATTTTGTGGTATGGGATGTTCTTAAGGATGTTGCAGAACTCAACTCGGCCGAATTTATAGTGAGAGCTGAGTTGGTTAAAGATCTTAATACCGTTAATAATCAAGGAAATAGGAATAATGCTCTTACTGAAAAGTGGTCTAAAAAATGGATTAATATTATGCTGGCAGCAGAGGCCCCTTCAGGACCCAAAGTGGGTTTCAGGGTAGGGATAATGGGTAGTTTCGGCATATCCGCTCAGTTTGTCAGGGGGAAAATAGCTGTGAATGATCCGGGAGGAAACCCGGTTTTTAGTTCTTATAATCCACCGAAAGAGAATGCGATGAGTCTTGACATTACTAAAAGAATTGTTAATCAAAACGGTTTTCAGATGCATCTGATGGCTGGAATACAGAAAACCCGTATTGCATTTATTTCTCCGGGGGCGTCGGTTAATCCTATTCAGCCACAGAAAGTATACGGACCGGAAATTGGATTGGTTTTTGGAGTTAAACATATCGCTTTCTCTTTCCTGGTAACTCATTTTGATCCAGGTCGGGTCGAGAAAATGGGTGACTGGGAAGCTGTTTCTCCTCTGAATTATTTTACCTCCACTATTGGAGTGCGCTTTTAGATAGTCCTTTACAATAATTAAAATATGAAAAGGGTTTTAATTATTTTATCATCGTTTTTATTCTTTTCCGGCTATCTGGCAGCTCAGAAAATTGACAGTATAAAGGTAGAGCAGTCAGGTGATTTCATTAAAATTCATTATAAAATACTCAATTCGAATCCAAATCAGGTTTTCAGAGTCTCCGCTCTTTGTTCAATTGACGGCGGTCTGAAATCGCAGATGAACAGCATTGTTGGTGATTTTGGAGAGAACATAATTGGAGGACGTTCAGATTATATGATCATTTGGGATGTTTTAAAAGATATTCCTGAACTTAAATCAGCTGAATTCTTTATTAAAGCTGAACTTGTTAAAGATCTGTCTGTAAAACCCGAAGAATTGAGAGGTAGTAACGGCTTATTCAAAGGAGCCAGATTAAGTATCTTGATTTCATCATCCTTCCCCGGACCACAAGCTGGGGTAAGAATAGGCTATATGGGGAGTTTTGGTTTTTCAGGACAATTGCTATATGGTAAAATGCCGATCATGGAGCAATACAAAAACACAAATACAGATAGAAAAAAGGAGACACCGGTTGTTGGACTTGATCTTACCAAGCGGATCATTAACACTAAAAATTTCCGGATGCATCTGATCGGAGGCATAAGAAACAATGATCTGATGGTTTATTTTGCAGGCCCTCCTTCACCGGTTTTATGGAATCAGGGAATGACCGGGCCTGAGGTTGGAATGATATTTGAAGTTAAAAAGGCAGTGGTAACGTTAATGTATTCTCACCTCGATCCGAAACAACTTGAGAAGAATGATGAGAAGGTTGTTATTGCAAGTCCGCATAGGTTTATTAATATGGGATTTGGAATAAAATTCTAGGTTTCCTTGAGATGATTTAAAAAAGATGTAAGTGCCGGAATTAACAAAATATGTATAAATGTTAAACCGTCGGTTTAATTAATTATTTACATTTATATAGATTTTGAGATTATTTTCGATCTATTAATTTTATTTATTAAGGTTATTGAATTGCATTTTTAATACATTAATCCTGCTTAGATGAGAAAATTTTTATTGGTATTATCAATTCTGTTAAGCACATTTTCAATTCTTAACAGCCAAAAAGTAGACAGTATTAGGGTCGAACAATCAGGCGATCTTATCAAGATCAATTACAAAATTCTAAACTCTACACCTGATCAGGTCTTCCGGATAACTGTTTTCTGTTCAATAAATGGTGGTTTGGAGTCAAGACTAAAAAGTCTTTCCGGAGATTTCGGAGAAAATGTCACAGGAGGAAGAGATAATTACCTGGTATTATGGGATGTATTAAAGGACGTTGATGAAGTAAAAACAGTTGATTTTTCAATAAAAGCTGAACTTTTAAAGGGCTCGCCTGATCTTGTTGGATCAGAAGCACAGAGAATAAGGAAAAAGCGGACATATCTGATGGCAGCCGGATTGGTCGGACCTCAAAATTTTCTTTTGGGATACAGAATTGGTTTTATGGGAAACTGGGGAATTTCTTATAGTGGTTTATTTGGGAACAGAAAATATAGCCAGAGTTCCGCAACCTATCAGGGTTTTGCTATAATGGCAGATCTTACAAAGCGACTTGTAAACACAAAAGATCTTCAGCTTCATCTATTGACAGGTTTTGTAGTTGCGAATAATGAAGTTAGTCAAACCGGAGTGTCAAAAAATCAATTCTTATATGGAATTGACCTGGGTCTGGTAGCTGGATTTAAACGGTTATCATTGTATTCTGGTTTTTCAAGTGCTCAAAGACCAACTGGTACTACTACATTACCAGTAGATGGCTTCTCATTTTTTAACTTTGGTGCAGGTATTAGATTTTAACTTTTATTCCTTAAAATAAGAATGTCATGAAAAAGATTGCCTTCATTGCTATATTTTTAAGTCTTTTCAGTAATGCCTTTAGTCAAGTTTCCGAAAGCAAATCAGGTATAAAAACACTTAATATCTCAAGGACCGGAACCGAACAGAAGAAATTTACTGATCAGAGCCGGGCTCAGGCCGATGTTGTACCGCCGGTAATTAAACTTGAATCTCCAGTTCTGGCATCAGATTCGCTAACCAAATCAGCAACCAGAACCTTGATTGTTAAAGGCAAGGTTGAGGATACAGGAGGAATATTTGCTGTGATGATAAACGGGATTGAAGCAAAAGTTGCCGCCGATGGTCAGTTCCTGGCAGAAATACCACAGGCTTTTGGAAAAAACACTATAAAAGTTGTGGCAACTGATGTGGCTCTTAACAGCTCCAAAATTCAATTCTACTCGGAGAGACAAACTCAAACCATTACAGAACCTGTAGCTGAGCCTGTTGCTGCGGTGCCTGCCAAACCTGTGAATAAGTATTCTATCAATATTACCTCTCCGGCAAAGGATAATTATACAACCGGAAGTGATAAGTTCACTTTACAGGCTTGTGTAAAAGCCACCGCTCCAATTAAGAAAGTAATGATTTCGCGAAACGGTACCTTTGTTAACGGATTCCTGCCTAACAGCATTGTTTCAAAGGGAGAATGTGCTTTCCAGGTTGATGAACCTCTTTCCCTTAAGCTGGGTTTAAATGATCTTAAAATTGAGGTATTTACAGTCGATGATACAATTAGCAGTACAGTTACAGTGGAATATAGTTTTTATGCCGCCCGTAATTTTGCCCTACTAATAGGCAATCAGAGTTATGATGATCCTAATATTAATGAACTTGATGAACCTGTCAAGGATGTAACCGAGTTATATAACACTCTTACAAAAGACTATAACTTTGATCCTCAGAACGTTATTCTTCTTAAGAATGAAACAAAAGCAGCCATAATTGGTAAATTGCATGAACTAAGATCACTAGTTACTCCAAATGATAACCTTCTGATATTCTATGCCGGTCATGGTTACTGGGATGAAGGAATGGGTGTAGGATACTGGTTGCCAAAAGATGCTTCAAAAAATAATCCGGTCAACTGGATCCCCAATACTGATCTTACCAATTACCTTGGTGCTATAAAAACAAAACATACCCTTCTTATTGCCGATGCCTGTTTCAGCGGTGGGATCTTTAAGACCAGAGCAGCATTTTCTGCAACATATGCTATTGAGATGCTCTATCAGCTAAATAGCCGCAAGGCTATTACAAGTGGTTATTTAAAAGAAGTTCCTGATAAGAGTGTTTTCTTTCAGTATCTGATTAAAAACCTTAAAGAGAATCCAAATGATTATCTTCCTGCAGAAGAGTTATTTGCCAAGATGAGAATGGCCGTTATGAGTAATAGTGAGACAGTTCCTCAGTTTGGAACTATTCAGAATGTAGGTGATGAGGGCGGTGATTTTATCTTTATCAAACGAAAAGCAGGGAACTAGATAGATTATGAAAAAAAAGGTAATTTATCTTGTCCTGCCTGTTCTCTTCTTATTTTTGATCTGCTGTTCAGAAAATATAAATATCGACCGTTATGCCCTGGTTACCAGGCATAATATTGAAAATTCGGTAATTGACAGTCTCAGTTCACTCTCTGTAGGCAATGGTGAATTTGCATTTACGGTTGATATAACCGGTTTACAAACCTTTCCTGAATCATATGCAAAGGGTATTCCTCTCGGCACCATGTCTAACTGGGGCTGGCATACAGGAGAGAATCCCGAAAATTTCCAATTGGAAGATGTATATAAGAGTTATGACGTTCACGGAAGACAAGTTGATTATGTTAATCAGTTCAAAGCCAGTGAGGATGAACAGAAAGCAGCAGCTTCCGAATGGCTGAGAGCTAATCCTCACAGGATCCAGCTTGGCCTCATAGGCCTTCATATAGTTAAGGAGGATGGAGCTGAAATTACAATTAATGATATTATAAACCCGATGCAGAGATTAAACCTCTGGAAAGGTGAAATAGAAAGCAGATTTGAGATAGAGGGTGAACCTGTTCATCTGATTACTGTTTGCCATCCGGATTATGATATGGTTTCAGTCAGGATCGTCTCGGGACTTATTACAAAAGGCCGGCTGAAAATAAAACTGAACTTCCCGGCAGCTAACCCGGCCTGGAGCGGTTATAATTTCTTATCACCTGAGAAACATAAAACTAAGCTGGTAACAGACTCGAATAATATTTCGGTTTTCAGAAGAAGTCAGGACAGAGATAGTTATAATGTTCTGTTTAACAGAAGCAGCGGCAACTTAATAGAGGGTCCTGAACATATTTATTTTATTGAGCCGCAGGCGACTGATTCTGTTTTTACGTTCTCATGCCATTTTTTTACTGAACCCGGAACAGGATATGTCAGATCCTTTGAAGAAGTACAAACAGAAAGCAATAAAAGCTGGAATGATTTCTGGATGTCGGGAGGTGCGGTTGATTTCTCAGAATGCACCGATCCAAGGGCAATGGAACTTGAAAGGAGGGTAATACTTTCTCAATACCTTACCAGAATCCAGTGCAGCGGTAAGTTGACACCTGCTGAAACCGGACTAACCTATAACAGCTGGTATGGGAAATTTCACCTTGAAATGCACTGGTGGCATGGAGTTCATTTTGCTATGTGGAACCGCGCGGATATTCTTGAGAAACAGATGCAATATTATTTTGATATCTATGATAAAGCAAAGTCAACAGCTGAACATCAGGGTTATAAGGGCGTAAGATGGCCTAAAATGGTTGGCCCTGACGGGAGGGAGAGTCCAAGTAATGTTGGCACTTACCTGATCTGGCAGCAGCCACATCCGATTTTCTATTCGGAACTGCTCTATGAAAATGCCGCTGACAAAAATGAGATTCTCCAAAAATACAATAAACTTGTTTTTGAAACAGCTGAATTTATGGCCTCATATGCCTGGTTTGACAGCACCGCTAACAGATATGTTCTGGGTCCGGTTTTGATTCCTGCCCAGGAGAGTCTTAAACTTGAGACAACCGTTAACCCGGCATTTGAACTTGTTTACTGGTACTGGGGATTGAAAACAGCTCAAAAATGGAGAGCCAGGCTGGGACTTGAACCAGTTCCTTTATGGAATGACATAACTGAAAAGATCTCAGGTCTGGCAGTTCAGGATGGTCTGTACCTTTGTTCGGAAGATACAAAGGATTCATATGAAAATCCGAGATATATGAGCGACCACCCCATAGTATCAGGAATCTCGGGAGTACTTCCCGAAACAAGGATGGTAAATAAAGATATTCTTGGAAATTCTCTCGATACAATTTTGCGAAAGTGGAACTGGAAATCAACATGGGGTTGGGATTTCCCGATGCTTGCCATGTCGGCCGCCTCAATCGGAAGAGGAGAACAGGCTATTGATTTCCTTATGATGGAAGCGCCTAAAAACAGGTATCTTTTAAACGGCCATAATTATCAGGATGCCAGACTGTCAATATATTTGCCCGGAAATGGCGGTCTGCTCACTGCAGTTGCTTCAATGTGTGTAAATGATCAGTTTCCTCATAATAAAAAGTGGAATGTTCAGTGGGAAAAACTGAATTCTTATGTTAAATAAATAACAGTAAAATCTAATTTCAGATAATATGAAAAAATCAATAATCCTGTTTTTACTGGTAGTCATCTTCTTTCCGGCTAATGCCCAGACAACAGCAGATGGTTCAATGCCTCAGTTCTTGTTTCAGGAGTTTACAATGGGAAGTGTAAGAATGAAGAACGGTCAGGTACAGAATAGCATACTTAACTATAATATCGTAACTGAAAAAATGGTATACGAGAATGGTAAGGACCTGTATGATATAACAAATGCAGAACTGATTGATACTGTATATGTTCAAAAGAGCAAGTTTGTTCCTTCCGGAAAGGTTTTCTTCGAAGTTTTGCTTGAAGCTCCCGTTTCACTCTTTGTACAGCATACAGGATCGGTAGCACCTCCCGGAGCGCCTGCCGGATATGGTGGTACATCTCAGGTCTCCAGCACTAAACAGCTTAGTGGAGTGGAACTGTCAACCGGTTATTATAATCTTAAGCTTCCCAAAGATTTTAAGGTTCAAATCAATCCTGTCTATTGGATCAGAGCAGGTAAAGAATATTCCAGTTTCATTAACGAAAGACAGTTTCTAAAGCTTTTCCCGGATAAGGAGGAAGAGTTAAAAAAATATATAAAAGACAGCAAGATTAAGTTTTCACGTCAGTCTGATATTGTGAAACTTACATGGTATTACAACGAAATTATCAAATAGCAGGATCGTCTGATTCTGCATTACTGACAATTTAATATATTTAGCTATTCTGATTTTTTGTATTTAGAGCATAGTATTCTCAGGATAATTATTAATTTTATGCTATTGGATATAAATATTCCCGGATAAGGTAATAATTTATGAGTATGAAACGATCTCTAACATTTGTCTGTTTAATTATACTGGTCTTCCAGTTAAATGCACAGCAAGGTAAATCTACTAATAATCAGGTTGATCCGGGCTATTTTGTTACCAGAAGCCGGGAGGAGGTTATAAGTAAACTTGTTGACCTGCAGTTGGGAATAAAGAGTGATGATCCGGTTAATGTTATTTTTCAGAAGATTCAGACTTTTCTTGTAGCATTTCAGCCCGAGGCTGAGTTCAGTGATGACATTTATGCCAAAGCTGCCAACATTCAGGCATTAAAGAGTTGTATGCAGGGTGGTTATGGTATAGGATCCGTACTAATTAATCAGGATGGAAAGATTATTGCTGCTGCACATAATAGCCAGATACAGAAACACAGATCAGATCTTCATGCTGAGATGACATTACTTACAAATTTCGAAGAAAGCAGACTGGCAAAGCAGTATGTTAATATCTATATTTACAGACCCGGATTGGTTGTATTCAGTTCCGCAGAACCATGTCCTATGTGTTATATAAGGATAAATACTGCAGGGGCTGACACTAAGTATTGCACCCCGGGACCGGATGACGGAATGGTAAGCCGGACAGATTTTCTCCCTCCGGCATGGAAAGAGATGGCTCTTAAACGTAAAGTAAGCCTTGGCGATTGTTCTCCGATAATGCAGAAGTTATCTCACCTTTTATTCTACTCATACCTGCTGGATAACAGAGGACCGCATTAATATGAAATTTTCAAAGCTTATTCAGATTTGGCTGATTTTAGCTGGATTTGTTAACCCGGTCTGCTTATATGCACAGCCCGATTCATCAAATGTGCTTTCACAATTTCTTTTTAAGGATTTTTCAAAGGGAATTGTTCAGTTCAAAAATGGGACTGTTACAAGTTCCCAGATGAATTATAATACAATTTCCGGAAAAATGGTTTTTGAGAAATCCGGAAAGTATCTCGATCTGATTAATACTGAAACCATTGATACAGTGTATCTTCAGAACAGGAAGTTTGTGCCGTTTGAAGAATTGTTCCTTGAAGTTGTAACAGGATCTCCAATTCGTTTCTTTATCCAGCACAAGGGCGATCTTATGTCTCCGGGTAAACAGGCAGCATACGGTGGTACTTCCCAGACTACATCATCAACCTCATACTCAACAGTCTTCACCGATAGCAAAGCATATAATATTAACCTGCCTGAGGGATACAGAGTTGACAAATCAACAGTTAACTGGGTTTTTGTGTACGGTAAAATGGAGAAGTTTCTGAATGAAAAACAGTTTCTCAGGATATTCAAAAGCAGAGAGGCTGAGTTGAAAAAGTATATCAGAGAAAATAGAATTAATTTCAAAAACAGAAGCGACCTGTTAAAATTGTTATATTTTTGCAACGAAATTTGAATAAATGAAATTAAAAAGAGGAATTTAATTGACAAATGTCGTTAAATCTTCAGTATAGGTATATTATGATGAAAAAGTATTCTCTCGATAAAAGTAAGATTAAGGTTCTTTTGCTTGAAGGGGTTCATGAAAACGCACCGGATTACTTCAGGGAAAATGGTTACAGTGATATTGAATGCATTAAAGAAGCACTGACAGATGATGAACTGGAATTGAAACTTCAGCAGACTCATATTATCGGGATCAGGAGCCGTACTGAGCTTCATAGGGATATATTGAAGAAGGCTCCTAAATTAATTGCCATCGGATGTTTCAGCATTGGTACTAATCAGGTTGATGTAATGGCTGCCAAGAAGCTGGGAATTCCGGTGTTCAATGCTCCGTTTTCTAATACCAGATCTGTTGCTGAACTTGTTATAGCTGAGTGCATTATGCTGATGAGAGGTATCCCCGAGAAAAATGCAATGGCACATAATAAAATATGGATGAAGTCTGCCAGGGACTCAGTTGAAGTCAGAGGAAAGACACTCGGTATAATTGGCTATGGCCATATTGGTTCCCAGGTTTCAATCCTTGCCGAGAGCATGGGAATGGATATTGTCTATTATGATATTGAAAAGAAACTGAGTCTTGGAAATGCAAAGCCAATGCCTAATCTGAATGAGCTGCTCAGGATCTCAGATACTGTTACTATTCACGTACCATCAACAGACTTATCGAGGAATATGATCTCCTCCAACCAGGTTGCCATCATGAAGAAAGGAGCCTGTCTCATTAATGCCTCCAGAGGCGATATTGTAGACTATAAGGCTGTTGCGGAGGGACTGAGGAAAAAGCACCTGGCAGGGGTTGCAGCTGATGTCTTCCCTGTGGAACCCACCTCCAATGAAGAGCCATTTGAAACTGAACTTCAGGAGTTTCATAACGTAATTCTTACTCCGCATATCGGGGGAAGCACTCTTGAAGCACAGGCAAATATTGCGCTTGAAGTAGCGGAAAAGCTTGTCAAATTCAGTGATACAGGTTCTACAATAGGAGCTGTTAATTTTGTGGAGATCTCTTTACAGGCCAATGCTTCAAAGCAGCGCTTCCTGCATATACATCACAATGTGCCTGGCGTACTTCGTGAGATTAATAACTGTTTTACTTCAAAGGGTATAAATATATCAGCCGAATACCTTCAGACCGATCCTGAAATCGGTTACGTAATTATTGAAACAGAAAGCGAACTTGACAGCTCTGTCCTTAAGGACCTTAAGAATATCCCGCATACCATCCGTGCGAGGATGGTATATTAGCAAATAAAAAGCCCGTCTTTAACAGGATTTCTCCATATTCAGACGGACTCTGTCGGGGTGATCTGACTCGAACAGACGACCCCTTGCACCCCATGCAAGTGCGCTAGCCAACTGCGCCACACCCCGAGATTTTTAAAACCAATGCAAAAATAATCAACAAATCGGATAATACAAATTGATTTGGCTGGTCTGTGATTTAAGTTATGCAACATGATCTCTTTTTTGTATTTTTGCCTTCTGAATTAATAGCAATCTGTAAATATGGAAATATTTAAACCTTTGGATCTTCAGAGTGATAGTCAGAAGAACTCAATAACCGGTAATAGCGAAAAGGTAAGATGTTTGATAATTGGCTCCGGACCAGCAGGTTATACTGCTGCGATCTATGCTGCCAGGGCAAATCTGAAACCTGTGCTTTATACCGGACTTCAAATGGGCGGACAGCTTACAACTACCACCGAGGTTGATAATTTCCCCGGTTATCCAAATGGTGTAACCGGACCGGAAATGATGGAAGACCTTAAGAAACAGGCTGAAAGATTCGGGACTGAGGTGCGCTTTGGTATAGCTACCGCTGTTGATTTCTCAGGAAAAACACATAAAGTCACAATTGATGATAATAAACTAATCGAGGCCGATTCTGTCATAATATCTACAGGGGCTACAGCAAAATACCTCGGACTTGAAGCTGAATCTAAATATGCCGGAATGGGTGTCTCTGCCTGCGCTACCTGCGATGGCTTCTTTTACAAGGGAAAAGATGTTGCTGTTGTTGGTGGGGGAGATACCGCTGCAGAGGAGGCTACTTATCTGGCAGGATTATGCAGGAAAGTATACCTTATAGTTCGACGCGATGTTCTTCGTGCCTCAAAAGCAATGCAGGACAGGGTTGCTAATACTAAGAATGTGGAGATTTTATGGGAACATCAGACTATTGACCTTTTTGGAGAAAATGGGGTGGAAGGTGCAACTCTTGTAAAGAAGAAGGGGACTCCTGCTGAAGAGATTGTAAAAATCAAAATTGATGGATTCTTCCTTGCTATAGGTCACACTCCAAACTCTGAGATCTTTAAAAAGTACCTTGAGACTGATGCGGTTGGTTATATAAAGACAATCCCTGGCACCTCAAAGACTAATGTTGCCGGTGTGTTTGCTGCCGGTGACGTTCAGGATCCTCATTACCGTCAGGCTGTAACTGCAGCAGGTTCGGGTTGCATGGCCGCTATTGACGCTGAACGCTATTTATCTGAACTGAAATAATTCTTCTCTGTGCCTCTCTGTGTCTCCTCTGTGTAACTCTGTGACAGTTCTTAGATTTTTTGTTACACAGAGAAAGACAGGAGGATACACAGAGGTACACAGAGAAAACCAGTTAAACTGTTTCAAATATGAAAACATTTAAGAAAACCTTCAAGATAAATGCTGAGCCTTCAGATGTTTATGCGGCATTGACAAATCCTTATACAATTGAGCTTTGGACCGGATATCCTGCTCAGATGAGCACAGAACCAGGAAGTGAGTTCTCGCTCTGGGAGGGAGATATAACAGGTAAAAACCTTGAATTTGTTGAAGACAGAAAAGTTGTACAGGAGTGGTATTTTGGAGAACAGTCAGAAAAATCACTCGTTACCATCACAATAACACCCGACAGGGAGAATTCACAGGTCACAGTTGAACATTCAAATATTCCTGATGAAGAGTTTGCTGATATAGCAGAAGGCTGGAAGGAATATTATATCGGGGCAATAACGACTTTTTTCAATCCTAATTTTTAAGGTAATTTTCTGAAATACCTTCAGCTTGATCCTGATCAAGTAATGACAGTATATCTTCAGTACATGCCTGAATGAGAGTACCAATACCTTTGAAACACAGAGTGTTTGAAAATGTTTGTATTTTTTTATTCCATTCAGGGATCCATGAAAGAATATGTTGTCTTATAAACCTCTGAATCTCTTTTTTCATTTCAGTACGGCATGCCTCATCATCCAGTACGATGTATTTATCTACCATCAGTGTAAGAAACAGAAGTTCGACACCAAGATGATCATCGCTTATCTTTCCCCTGAACTTTGATTCCCATCCATATGATTTGTAAAATTCTGATACACTGGGATATACTTTGTCTTCGGCTGTTAATTTTTTTCCTGTAAAACGCGACTCATATGCCGGAGCAAGGGTAAATTCTTCCCTCGCAAAAAGCCTGATATAATCATCCCGCAGCATTTTGCCGCATAATTTTTTGTCTACGCAAGATTCCCTGAGCTGAGCTGCTGCTTTGATGAAATTGGGATTCATACTAGTTACAGGCAGATTTTTCAATACGCCTTTTGTCCAGAAATCTGTAACGCACTCTTCTGAAGGTTCATACATTATCATGCTACCTGCAAAATAGAGGAGCATGTTGTAACCTTTTAATATACTATGCTGCTGGCTCTTGCTATCCATCGCAATTGTACTGCTTTTCAAAATTCTCAATTATTCGACTTGAATTAAATTTCAGGTACTGGTTATTATTTTGATAGATAACCATTAAAACAGGAGATTTGTTCGAAGTGAGTAAAAAAAAAGCCGGATCATCAGGATCCGGCTTTTATATAAGAATTGTAACTGCCTATCTTGGGAACTCAGCAATTTTATCAGGATAGATATTATTATCCACCTTCCCTTTAATTTCTTTGAATGCTTTTACTGTATATTCCACATCCGCCATTGTATGAGCAGCAGTAGGAATAAGACGCAGCATCACGACGTCTCTCGGAACAACAGGGTAAATAACCACTGAGCAGAAGATACCATAATTTTCCCTGAGATCATAAATCATCTGAGTTGCCTGAGGAACTCCGCTTTTCATAAATACAGGTGTCACAGGCGATTCTGTTTTTCCAAGGTTAAGACCTGCCTCACGTAATCCTTTCTGCAGGGCATGAACTATTGTCCAGAGTTTTTCTTTCTGTTCAGGATGAGCCTGAATGAACTCCAGTCTCTTTATTGCCCCGAGGGTCATGGCCATCGGAAGGGATTTTGCATATATCTGAGAACGAAGGTTATATCTCAGATAGTTAATTACGTCTTTAGTACTGGAGACAAATCCGCCTATTCCTGCCATTGATTTTGCGAATGTGGCAAAATAGACATCTATTTCAGACTGTACTCCAAAGTGCTTGCCAGTACCGCTGCCGTCGGATCCCATTGTTCCAAATCCATGGGCATCATCGACAAGAAAACGAAACTGATATTTCTTCTTGAGATCTGCAATTTTATCGAGTTTCCCCAGGTCACCTGCCATCCCGAATACACCTTCGGTAATTACCAGGATGCCGCCACCTGTCTCTTCAACAAGCTTTGAAGCCCGTTGAAGTTGTTTCTCACAGCTTTCAATATCATTATGCGGGAAAACGAACCTTTTGCCCATATGAAGTCTCAAGCCGTCCATTATGCAGGCATGTGACTCGGAGTCATAAACGATAACATCATGTCTGTCAACAAGCGCATCAATTATAGATACCATTCCCTGATATCCGAAATTCAAAAGATATGCGTCCTCCTTGCCTGTAAATCTGGCAGCCATCTCCTCAAATTTCTCATGATTGGTGCTGTGTCCCGACATCATTCTGGCACCCATCGGGTATGCCAGTCCGTACTGTGCGGTCACTTCAGCATCATATTTCCTGATTTCAGGATGATTAGCAAGTCCGAGGTAATTATTAAGGCTCCAGGCCAGAACCTCTTTCCCTTTGAACTTCATGCGTGGTGCAATTTCACCTTCCAGCTTCGGGAAAGCAAAATACCCGTGTCCAATATCCTGATACTGCCCTAATGCACCTCTGTTCTTCTTAATCTTTTCAAATATATCCATGATTATAACCCTTTTGAGAAATTTTTCCCAAAATTAGACATAAACGTGGATACCATAATACCTATTTATACCTAATTTCTAAAAATTGTCGTGCAGTCGTGCAGTCTTGCGGTCTTGCGGTCTCTGTGTCTTCTTACTCCGGTCTACGGTCTTCCGTCTTTCAGCTATAATAAAACCATTATTCTTCCGTTTTTATCTCTGAAATGAAATTTTTTCTGTAATTTTGCGCAACAATTTTTTTTATGAGGTTCAGAATATATATTGTCCTGATAGTTTTAGTGCTAGTAAGCTCATGCGGTGAGTATGAGAAACTTCTCAAGAGTACCGACTTTGATCTTAAGAAAGCTAAAGCCAAGGAGTACTACGATGCAAGCCAGTATGTAAAAGCAACTGAACTGTTGAGTCAGATACTCCCCAGGTACAGAGCAAGCTCTGAAGCCGAAGAGCTCAACTGGATGAATGCCCAGAGTTATTTTGGTATGAAAGACTACTATATGGCGGGCAGTTATTTCAAATCATTTGTTGATCAGTTTCCTTTCGGGGTACATGCAGAAGAGGCCAATTTTATGGCAGCAAAATGCGATATGCTGATTTCCCTGCGTCCGGAACTGGATCAGGATAATACAAGGAATGCAATTGAAGGATTTAAAATATTTATGACAAGGTTTCCGAACAGCGTTAAAGTAGAAGAGAGCAAAGTACTTCTTAAGGAACTTGAAGAGAAGCTTGTTGAAAAATCATATCTGAGTGCCAGGCTTTATTACGACAGGAGAGAATATAAAGCTTCAGTTGTAGCACTCAACAACAGTCTCAAGGAGTATGCCAATACCAAGTACAGGGAAGAAATGATGTACCTTAAACTTAACTCTTTGTTCATGTATGCAGAGAGGAGTCAGGCTATAAAGCAGAAGGAGAGATATCAGGCAGCACTTGACGACTATTATTCATTTATGGAAGAATTTCCTAAAAGCCTCTATGCTAAAGAAGTAAACAATATCTTTCAGAAGACAAATAAGTTTCTGAAAGCAGGAATTGCAGACAGCGGAGTAAATAATCAATAATTATATGGATTACAGAAAATCAGCAGCACCAGTAACAACAGTTACAAGAAACCTCGACCTGATGACTCAAGGTACAGGTAACATTTATGAGACAGTAATAGTTGTTTCGAGAAGATCAAATCAGATTTCGGTTGAGATGAAACAGGAGCTTAACAAAAAGCTTGAAGAGTTCGCTTCTTATACCGATAACCTTGAAGAGGTATTTGAAAACCGTGAGCAGATTGAGATTTCGAAATTCTATGAGAGACTTCCAAAACCTACACTTATCGCTCTTCAGGAGCTTGAGGACGGTAAAATATTCTACAGAAACACCGATACTGCTGCCAAACAGAAGTAATTTTAGTATAAAATGCTGAAAGGCAAGCATATACTTATAGGAGTGACCGGGGGTATTGCAGCTTATAAAACTGCAACTATCATCCGGTTGCTTGTTAAAGACGGAGCTGAAGTGAAAGTCATCATGACTGAACATGCGAAAGAGTTTATTACCCCTCTTACACTCGCCACTTTAGCCAAAAATCCTGTCCTTACCGAATTTTATAATCCGTCAAACGGGGACTGGAACAGTCATGTTGACCTGGGACTTTGGGCTGACTTATTCCTTATAGCACCGGCAACTGCAAATTCAATTGCAAAAATGGCTAACGGAGTAGCTGATAATCTGTTGCTTACAACATATCTTTCAGCCCGTTGTCCTGTGTTTGTTGCCGCTTCAATGGATATGGATATGCTTAAGCATCCGGCAACAACAATCAATATCGAAACGCTGAAAGCATTCGGAAACATTATACTGGAACCATCAAGCGGTGAGCTTGCCAGCGGACTTACAGGCAAAGGCAGAATGGCTGAACCGGAAGAAATTGTAAAGGAAATATCAAACTTCTTTACAAAAAAAAAAACAAATAAGCCGCTCAAAGGAAAAAAGGTCCTGATAAATGCCGGACCCACACGGGAACCAATCGATCCCGTTCGTTTCATAAGTAATTTTTCAACAGGTAAAATGGGCATTGCTCTGGCAGATGCTGCTGCAGAATTCGGAGCTGAGGTTACTCTCGTCCTTGGTCCTGTTTCAATTGCCCCTTCAGATAATAATGTTTCAGTAATAAATGTTACCACAGCTGAATCGATGGCATCTGAATGCATTAAGAAATTTCCTGATTGCGATATTGCAATATTATCGGCTGCAGTTGCTGATTTTACTCCTGAAAAGGTTAAAGGTGCTAAAATCAAGAAGGATGGTAATGAACTGATATTGAAGTTAAAACCGACCATAGATATAGCAGCATCACTCGGTAGAATTAAAAAAGAATCACAGTTGTTGGCCGGCTTTGCACTTGAGACAAATAATGAACTTGATAATGCAAAGGAAAAGCTTGTAAGGAAAAACCTTGACATTATTGTTTTGAATTCACTCAGGGAGAGCGGAGCTGGTTTCGGACACGACACAAACAAGATCACAATAATTGACCGTAACAATAATATTGATAAATTTGAGTTGAAATCAAAGGAGGAGACCGCTAAGGATATCCTCAATAAAATTGTTTCAATGCTTCAATAATTTATCTGAATGACATTATTGCGACTTCCTAAATATTATATCACTGTATTTCTGATACTTATATCAGGAATTACTTATGCACAGGAGCTAAATTGCAATGTGCAGATCTCTGCACAGCGGATTCAGGGATCTAACCGTCAGGTTTTTGAGACGATGCAGCGTGATATCTATGAGTTCATGAACAGCACTGTATGGACAAATCATGTTTACAGTTATGCTGAAAGGATCGACTGTAACATACTTATTAACCTAAATGATCAGCTTTCTGCTGACGAGTTCAGGGGAACAATTCAGATTCAGCTTCGCAGGCCTGTTTTCAATACAACATATAATTCCACGATGCTCAATTTTATCGACAACAGCTTTCAGTTCAGATATGTGGAATTTCAGCCGCTTGAATTTGATCCGGGTACTCACCGGTCGAATCTTGTCTCTGTACTCGCCTATTATGCCTATATAATTCTTGGTGTCGATTATGACTCCTTCTCTTCACTCGGAGGATCCGAATTTTACCAGATAGCTGAAAAAATTGTATCAAATGCTCAAAATGCTCCTGAACAGGGCTGGAAACCTTATGATGCTTCAAGAAACCGTAACAGATACTGGCTGGTAAAAAATTTGCTCGACAAAGAATATGAGGGGGTCAGGAAGTTTATCTATGAATATAATATTAACGGTCTCGATAAAATGGAATCGAGAATTACTGAAGCACGAACAAGCATGGTTGAGAGCCTTAGGATGCTGCAGGAAGTTTACAGAAGGAAACCTGATCCGTTCATGTATGCGCTTCAGGTTATCCTCGAAGCAAAATCTGATGAGCTTGTCAATATTTATTCAGAAGCATTTCCTGAAGAAAAAAGCCGTGTTATGCAGATACTTACAGAGATTGATCCCGGCAATAAAACAAAGTATGAAAAGATCAATGCCACCAATATCCCATAATATAAGGTTATGTTAGCGAAACTGTTTGTCCAGAACTATGCACTTATCAGAGAACTCGATGTTGAGCTTGAAAACGGACTGACTATCATCACCGGTGAGACAGGTGCCGGTAAGTCAATATTGCTGGGCGCTCTTTCACTCGTACTTGGTACCAGGGCCGATTCAACTGTGCTGCTTGATAAGAATGAAAAGTGTATTGTGGAAGGGACATTCAGAATTGACGAATATGAGCTGAATGGTTTCTTTTCTGATAATGAACTTGATTACGAGCCTGTTACCACGCTTCGCAGGGAGATTAATCCGGCCGGAAAATCAAGGGCCTTCATTAATGATACACCTGTTACAATAAACCTTCTTAAAGATCTTGGCGACAGGCTGATCGATATCCATTCACAGCATCAGACACTTATGCTGAATGATAACTCATTTCAGCTGAATGTAATAGATTCATTTGCAGGAACATCTAAGCTTAAACATGATTACAGGACAGCCTATGCTGATTATCTTAAACTAAAGAAAGAGTATAATTCAGCAAAGGAAGCAGCCGATAAAAACAGAGCTGATATAGAATATTACCAGTTCCAGCTTAAGCAGCTTGATGAAGCCAAACTTCAGCAGGGAGAGCAGGAAGAACTTGAGACAGAACAGGAGCTTCTGGCACACGCCGAAGAAATAAAACTGGCATTGACAACATCAACAGATCTCTTCTCGGGCGATGGGCATGCAATACTTTCTATGCTTAGGGAAGTTAAAGCAAACCTTAACAAAATAAGAGCTTTCCTTCCTGATGGCGAATCACTTCTCTCAAGAACAGAATCATCATTGATAGAACTTGATGACCTTGCTCTTGAAATAGATAAGCTGGCCTCTTCCATAGAAGCTGATCCTCAGCGGCTTTTATTTGTCAATGACCGTCTTGATACCATCTATTCATTAATTCAGAAGCACCGGGTTAATAACCTTAATGACCTCATTATTAAGAAAACTGAGATTGAGGGAATCGTTAACTCTATTTTATCAGTTGATGAACGTCTTGCCGGATTGGAAAAACTGGTTTCTGATAAAGTCAAATTGCTTGCTTCTGTTTCCTCTGAGATGTCAGAGAAAAGACTTGGTGTAATCCCTGACGTGGAAGTTAAAATTACAGATCTTCTTAAGCAGCTTGGAATGCCGAATGCAAGATTCAGAATTTCTCTTACACAATCAGCAAATTTTGGACCCGGAGGGATTGATCAGGCAGACTTTCTTTTCTCTGCCAATAAGCAAATTGCACCTGAGAATCTGGCAAAAATTGCTTCGGGAGGAGAATTGTCGAGGGTTATGTTAAGCCTTAAATCGCTTCTTACCCGGAATAATAATCTTCCTACAATTATTTTTGATGAGATCGATTCAGGTGTCTCCGGGGAGGTTGCTGATAAAGTTGGTCAGATACTCTCATCTATGGGAAAATACATGCAGGTTGTTAATATTACACATCTTCCCCAGGTAGCATCAAGAGGGACAAAACACTATCATGTTTATAAAGATGATACCGAAGACTCAACATTTACCAGGGTTAAGTTGTTATCCCCTGATGAACGGATTCTGGAAGTAGCCAGATTATTAAGCGGCAGTGAGGTTACTGAGACGGCAATGAAGAATGCCCGGGAACTTCTTGATGCTGCAATTAATTAAATATTAATACATTACAATGAAAGAAAGTTTATTAAAAGGAAAAAAAGGAATCATTTTTGGTGCCCTTAATGAAAAATCTATTGCATGGCATGTAGCCCTGAAAGCATGGGAACAGGGTGCTGAACTGGTTCTTACCAACTCACCTGTTGCATTGAGGCTCGGGACTATCAGCGAACTGGCAAAAATAACAGGAAGTCAGGTTATTCCTGCCGACGCTACAAAGATGGATGAGATTGAAAACCTGCTGAGTGAGAGTATGAAAATATTTGGCGGCAAATTTGATTTTATTCTCCATTCGATTGGGATGTCGCCAAACGTGAGAAAAGATATACCTTATGAGCAGACAAGCTATGAAAACATGCTCAAGACATTTGACATTTCTGCTCTGAGCTTCCACCGTGTTTTACAGACTGCATACAAGCTTGATGCCCTGAATGAATGGGGATCTGTTGTTGCATTATCTTATGTTGCAGCGCAGAGGACACTCAGCGGATATAATGATATGGGCGATGCCAAAGCCCTTCTTGAGTCTATTGCAAGAAGCTTCGGGTACATTTATGGCCGCGAGAGAAGGGTGAGGATCAATACCGTTTCACAGTCACCTACACCTACTACTGCAGGTAGCGGTGTTCATGGTATTGATTCACTTCTTGATTTCTCGGAAAGGATGTCGCCCCTCGGAAATGCTACAGCTGCAGAATGTGCCGATTATTGTGTTGCTCTCTTCTCTGATCTTACTCGTAAGGTTACAATGCAAAACCTGTTTCACGATGGCGGTTTCTCAAGCATGGGTATGAGCAACAAAGCAATTGAGCAGTACCAGAAAAGCTTCGAGGAGTGTGATTGTGAGGAGGAGGCTAAAAAGATCAAACAGCAAAAGACAATAAAAAAGTAAGTAAGTATAAAAACCTATTTTTAAAGCGGTTTGCCATTAAGGTGAACCGCTTTTTTTATATTTGATTGTAACCTAAACCTGATTGTTATGATTAAGATAATTCTCCTGGTCCTTTTTTACTTCGCTTTTCCACTGGTAATAGTTTATATGTGCAGGAAATGGTCAGCTCTGAAAAAGCTAGGGTCTATTGTATTGGCCTATGCTTTCGGACTCATTCTGGGTAGTTCAGGCATTCTGCCTCAGGGGAGTGATTCATATAAGCTGGCTCTTCAGGGCAGGGCAGCACTTCCGGGTACGGAAATGGAGGCTTTGATGGCAGCAGGCACAATAAGTCAGGGTGACAGTTACGTTAATTCAATTGCATCCGCACAGGATATGCTGGTGTCAGTAATCGTCCCTCTCTCATTCCCATTACTTCTGTTTTCTCTGAATATCAGGCGCTGGCTGCGCTTCGCTAAAGATGGTTTTATATCAATGGTACTTGCACTTGTTTCAGTTGTTGTAATAGTTTCTTCAGGTTATTTTATTTTTAAACATGTAGTTCCTGATTCCTGGAAAGTAGCAGGGATGCTTGTTGGCGTTTACACAGGTGGAACACCTAACCTGGTTTCGCTGAAGGTTGCATTAGGAGTTGACCCTAATCTTTTTGTAATGACCAGCACTTACGATATGATTGTTGGAGCAATCACAATCATCTTTTTCATCACAGTGGGACCAAGAGTGTTCAGAGCTATCTTACCTCCATTTAAACATAACGGAGGCTCAGAGGGTACTGATCTGGCTTTGGCCGAAGCTGAGAGTTTTGAAGATTACTCAGGGATGCTAAAAAAAGAAAGACTCGGACAACTCTTAATAGCTCTTGGACTGGCAGTTTTGATATTTGTTATAGCATTTGTTATCAGTCTTTTAATGCCAAAAGTTTCACAGATGGTAGTTGTAATTCTTTCAATTACCACTTTGGCAATATTAGCATCTCTTGTTCCTTGGATAAACAAGATTGAAAAGACCTTTCAGCTCGGAATGTATTTCATATTGGTTTTTTCATTCACAGTGGCATCAATGGCTGATCTGAAGGTTATGTTCAGTATAGGATTTCTGGGGCTGTTTACGTATGTTACCTATGCTTATTTCGGATCATTGTTTCTGCACCTGATTCTTTCAAAGATCTTCAGGGTAAACGCAGATGACTTTCTTATTACCACAACAGCTTTTGTTTTCTCACCACCATTTGTTCCGGTAGTTGCAGGTGCTCTTAAAAACAAAGATGTTATTATTACCGGAATAACTGTTGGTATAATAGGCTATGTTGTCGGAAACTACCTTGGTGTGGGATTGGGGTATTTCCTTAAAGGCTTTTAATCCGTGAAAAACAAAATCCATTAACCACAAAGGTCACTAAGAAAATAAACGAAGGTCACAAAGAAATAGAATACAACGTTTTCCTTTGTGTGCTTTGAGTATCCTTTGTGTTCTTTGTGGTTAATGGATTTCTACTTCTGTTTAAAATAGGTAATTCAATCCAATTGAGAATCCGATATTGCCATCCTGCTCATTTAATGCTTTTCCAATATCAACCGCAATTACGAAGTTCTGGTGCATGGCCAGCATGATACTTACTCCTGCATCTGAATGAAATTTCTCTGTTCCCGGTTTGAAATAGTCATTGAAATTTTCTGCCCCTTCATAATAGGTATCGAAGATATTTTCCAGATTGTCCGGCAATTTGATATTCTTTGTAACCCTTCCGAAATCATAGAACAGATCAAGTCCCAGGTAACAGTCCTGCTTAAACAGGGTAAAGTAAAATGGTTTCCACCTCAATTCAACATTTCCAAGGAAAAAAGCATCACCAACTACTCTGTTTCTCTGAACTCCCCTTAATGTACTTGATCCTCCAAGACCTTCATTGGTGGCACCGGTAAGCCTTGATGTTATTACCTGTGTTTGATAAAAGAAAGGTGCATTTCCTGAAATAGTAGCCTGATATCCTAAACGGTAAACAAGTGAGAGATCGTTCTCAATTAATGTAAAGTACTGACGATGAGTTATAAACATTTTAGAGAAGCCCCAGTCATTTCCCATAAATGAAGGTGCTGCTTCAATTCCGATTTCTGACCAGATCCCTTTCATTGGGTTCGGCCTGTTGTCGCGGCTGTCCCAGATAACACCTGCCTTCAGAGTATTTACCCAGCCACCATCAGCTTCATTTGCTGAGATAAGTCCAAGATCGCGGTATCTCTCATAAAGACCCGGCATTGTTTCTACTGAAGGTAGCTGCTTTGCTGCATCTTTACCTTTATTAAGTTTTTCTATATCAACCGAATTGACCGTAAAATTCTGGAAAGCAAAACCGGCACTCCATCTGATGTGTTCCCCTGATAGTTTTCCCGAGAAATCATTTTTGAACCTGAACTGGTTTCGCTCAAGACGATAAAACATCCTTGATCTGTAGGATCCATCGGTTACTTCATCATCCATCCAGTTCTTATTATAAACAGATTCATATCCGTTAAATCCGAAAAAGTTATTTGCCTTATCAGGTAGATAGCTGAGGTCACTAACTAATTCCACTCCGGGGATCAGGTGCTTTGACTCATACATAAACCTGTAAATACCGCTTCCCTTCGTGAAGCGTGAGATCTCGGTATAAGTATGATCAATCCACTCGGGAAATTTACTTCCGTCGCCCCAGTTTGAAAACTCAACCAGAGCTCCATACTGGAAGCCCAGATCGGAGTCAAATGTAACTGCAGGGAGTCCGCCATCGAATTTCCATCCGGTCTTCACCTTCTTCTCCTGCGCAGATAATGAGAGTACCAGCATTGAAATAATCAAAACTGAAAAGGTCTTTTTTATCCGTAAATAATTTGATTTTAAGAGGTCGGATAGAGCTCGCATGTCATTGTTTTCATGCAAGTTTGTACTTTCTGTAAGACATGCTCGGTTCATAAATTAAGGTTTTGGTTCATAGCGTTAAAGATAAAGAAAAATGGAAATAACAATCTCTTTTTTTAATATTTGCTACCTTAGAAGCCCAATTATACTACTAAATGCTTACTGATCTGCTTATAATTAATATTAAAGGCCTTGTCCAGACAGAGACTGTTGCGAAACAGAAGGTTAGCGGAACTGAAATGTCTGAAATAAATACTATTACAGATAGCTGGCTGTACCTGAAAAACGGTTTGATAAGTGATTTCGGTAAGATGTCAGATCTCAAATCAAGCATGCAAAAGATTGAGAGTACAGTTACTGAAACTCTTGATGCTTCGGGAAGGTTCGTTTTTCCGTCATTCTGCGATTCACATACACATATAGTTTTTGCCGGAAGCCGTGAGGCTGAGTTTACCGACAAAATCAAAGGACTGTCGTACGAAGAGATTGCCAGAAGGGGAGGTGGCATCCTGAATTCTGCAAAGAGACTTCATGAAACATCTGAGGATGAGCTGTATAATCAATCGATGGTTAGGGTAAATGAAGTTATCGGTAAGGGTACAGGTGCAATTGAAATTAAGAGCGGATATGGTCTTAATCCTGAAGATGAACTTAAGATGCTGCGCGTTATAAGGAGAATTAAAAACAATTCACCTTTGGAAGTTAAGTCAACTTTTTTAGGTGCACATGCCATTCCTGCTGATTATAAAAATCGGAGGGAGGATTACATAAGCCTGATAATCAATGAAATGATTCCTGTTGTTGCATCGGAAGAACTTGCTGAATATATTGATGTCTTTTGCGATAAAGGATTCTTTACTGTTGAGGAGACCGAGAGGATCTTAATGGCCGGAATGAAATATGGTCTTATACCAAAACTCCATGCCAATGAACTTGGTTTTTCAGGGGGAGTCCAAACAGGTGTTAAGTATAATGCACTTTCGGTTGACCATCTGGAATGCACTGGAGATGACGAGATAAATGCTCTTCTCGGATCTGACACTATGCCTACCCTTCTTCCGGGATCAGCTTTTTTCCTGGGTTTGCCCGATCCTCCAGTTCGTAAGATGATTACTGCTGGACTTCCGGTCGCCTTGGCTTCTGACTATAATCCAGGTTCCTCACCTTCAGGTAATATGAAGCTTGTTATGTCGCTGGGATGTATTAAACTGAAGATGCTTCCTGAAGAAGTGATAAATGCTGTTACAATAAATTCAGCCTATGCCATGGGGATCTCTGATACCCATGGTTCCATAGCAAGGGGAAAGGTTGCCAATGTGTTTATTACTAAAGAGATACCATCCTTTGGTTTTATGCCTTATGCTTTCGGAAGTGATCTTATAGAAACGGTCATATTGAGAGGGAAGATCTGCCCCCCAACCCCCCTAAAGGGGGGCTAAAACCTGCACATATTGTAGATATTCAATTATTTTCAGAGATTAACCCCCCTTTAGTGGGGCAGGGGGGCAAAACAACATAGGAACGATGGGCAGGGGGGCAAAAGGTTATTACACAGAGAGACACAGAGGAAAAAAATAAAAATTATGGAAAAGAGAATTATAGAATGTGTTCCGAATTTCAGTGAAGGAAGGGATATGGCAATTATTAAGCAGATTACCGATGTTATTGAATCTGTTGAAGGAGTGAAATTGCTTGATGTTGATCCGGGAAAAGATACCAACCGGACCGTTGTGACCTTTGTCGGCAATCCGGAAGCAGTCTCTGAAGCCGCCTTTCTTTGCGTAAAGAAAGCATCCGAAGTTATTGATATGTCAAAGCATCATGGTGCTCACCCCAGAATGGGAGCAACAGATGTCTGTCCGTTCATACCTGTTTCAGGAATTACAATGGAAGAGACTGTCTCTTATGCCCGTAAAGTTGCTGAAAGGATTGGTAATGAGCTTGGTATACCGGTATACTGTTATGAGAATGCAGCATTCAGGGATAACAGAAAAAATCTTGCCAGCTGCAGGTCAGGAGAATATGAGGGCCTGAGGAAAAAGCTTTCAGATCCTGAATGGAAGCCCGACTTCGGACCGTCTTTGTTCAATGAAAGGTCGGGAGCAACAGCTGTTGGGGCAAGGGATTTTCTTGTTGCTTTCAATGTAAACCTGAATACAACATCAACACGCAGAGCCAATGCGATTGCTTTTGATGTGCGTGAAAAGGGAAGAGAAATTAAAAATGAAAAGGGGGAGACAATAAGTGTTCCGGGTACACTTAAAAGTGTTAAGGCTATCGGTTGGTATATTGAGGAATACGGAATAGCACAGATCTCGATGAACCTGACAAATATCTCAGTAACGCCGGTTCATATAGCTTTTGATGAAGTATGCCGTAAGGCTGAAGCCAGGGGAATAAGAGTAACAGGTTCTGAGCTTGTCGGTCTGATTCCGCTGAAGTCACTTCTTGATGCCGGCCGTTATTACCTCGCAAAGCAGGAAAGATCGGCGGGAGTGTCTGATTCAGAGCTTATTAAGATCGCAATTCGTTCTATGGGACTTAACGATATACATCAATTCAATCCTGAAGAAAAGATAATTGAATATGTTATGGCAAAAGATGATCAGAAGAAGAGACTCATAGGAATGAGTCTCTACGGGTTTGTGAATGAGACTGCTTCAGAGTCGCCGGCTCCGGGCGGAGGTTCGATTTCGGCTTATATGGGATCATTGGGTGCTGCCCTTGGTACAATGGTTGCCAATCTGTCAAGTCATAAGAAAGGCTGGGATGAGAGGTGGAAGGAGTTTTCTGACTGGGCTGAGAAAGGTAAGGCAATTCAGAATGAACTGCTTAACCTTGTTGATGAGGATACTGATGCATTCAATAAAATAATGGATGCATTCTCCCTGCCTAAGAAATCAGATGAAGAAAAAGAATTCAGAAATGCTGCGATTCAGGCTGCAACAAAAAATGCAATTCTTGTACCGTTTAAAGTAATGCAGACAGCCTTCAAGGGATTTGAACTGATTGAAAAGATGGCAGAAACCGGAAATCCGAATTCAATAACCGATGCAGGTGTGGGTGCTCTTGCACTTCTGGCATGCATTAAAGGTGCATTTCTGAATGTCAGGATCAACGCTTCCGGTTTAAAGGATAAGGAATTTGTGAACTCCATAATTTCAATGGGTGAGGAGATTGAGAGAAAAGCATCAATCGCAGAAGGGAGAATACTTGAAAATATTAACAAAAAAATTGTTATTCAGTAAGTATTAAAATTATCACGTTAAAAAACTTTAATACTGATTATTGTCATATGAAATAAATAAATATATTAGCGTCGCGATTATTTACGAAAACCTAAACTAGATTTTATGAAAAAAATCCTTATGCTTTTTTCACTGTTGCTATTGACAGGTTCCCTTGTTATGGCCCAGACAGTGCAAATCTCAGGAACTGTTACAAGTTCAGAAGATAACCTTCCTGTACCAGGGGTTTCAGTTACTGTAAAAGGTACTACTCTTGGTATGATTACAGGTATTGACGGTAAATATATTATGTCAGTACCGGCTAATTCACAGATTCTTTCCTTCAGTTTTATCGGCTTCCGCACCCAGGACGTCGCTATTGAAGGCAGAACAAAAATTGATGTGGTTCTCGAGCAGGACGTATTTAAAGTAGATGAAGTAATTGTTGTCGGATACGGCTCACAGAAAAAGAGAGAAGTAACCGGTGCAATCTCTACAGTAAAAGGTGATGCTCTTGCTTCTCTTGCCTCTCCAAGCTTTGACGGTCAGCTTGCCGGACGTTCAGCCGGTGTACAGGTAACAACACAGACCGGTGTTCTTGGTGAAGTTCCAAGACTTAGGATCAGGGGTGTAGGTTCAATATCATCAGGAACTTATCCACTTGTTGTTGTTGACGGTGTTCCAATATTTACAGGAGATCAGGGTGGTGCAGCCAGCACAAACGCCCTTGGCGATATTAATCCATCTGATATTGAATCAATGGAGATCCTTAAAGACGGTTCAGGTACTGCTATTTACGGTTCAAGAGCCGCAAACGGTGTTATTCTTATCACCACAAAGCGTGGTTCTGGAGGTAAATTCCATGTAAACTATAATAACTATTTTGGTGTTGCTCAGCCGGTACAGCTTTTCGACCTTCTTAAAGCAAATGATTTCGTTACTATCTCTAATGAAAAGAGATCTAACAGAGGTCAGGCTAACTGGGCTTCAAACGACGGCGCAGCATTCCCCGGAAGAGTATTTGATACTGACTGGCAGAAAGCTGTTCTCAGAACAAATGCAAAGCAGCAGGATCATAACCTTTCATTCTCAGGAAGTAATGAGAAATCAACTTATTATTTCTCTCTCGGTTATACCAAGCAGGACGGTGTTACAATCCCTAACGGTATGGAACGTTTCTCATTAAGAGCTAATGCTGACCAGAAAGTTAAAAAATGGCTGACTATAGGTTCAAATGTCGCTGTTACAAAAACTGATTACTATGGTCTGAATACAGGTACCAACTCACTTTCAGGTAACATTTTCTCAGCTATTCGTCAGTTGCCTAACACACCTATATATGATAAGGATGATCCATCCGGAACAGGTTACAACTTTGAAGATGGCACAAACCTTGTTGGTAAGTGGAATAACGCAACAACAATTGGTGATAACCTTCCGAACATTGTTTATACATTAAATAATAACGTTCAGTCATCAAAAATTTTCAGAACGATTGCCAATGCTTATGCCCAGTTCAATATTCTTCCTTCACTTAATTTTAAGACACAGGTAGGTGTTGATAATTCAATGGCTGAAGGCTTCCAGTACTGGAATCCTCTTCATGGTGATGGCAAAAGCAACCTCGGGTATATTTATAATGACTTCCGTAACCAGATGAGATGGAATGTTCAGAATGTTCTTTCATTCAATAAGACTTTAGCCGGTTCTCATAACCTTGGTGCTGTTCTTGTTAATGAATTGCAGGGTCAGAAAGTAAACAGCTTCTCAGGATCAGGAACTAACCTTTCCAATGAGTTTTTCAGATACAATATTATATCAGGTACCTATGGAACACAGAACTCTGGTGGATCGCTGGCTGAGAACGGTTTCATATCCTATGCAGGTAGATTGAACTATAACTATAAGGGAAAATATTTCTTACAGGGATCATTAAGATATGATGGTATCTCGTCACTTCCTGCAGCAAACAGATACGGTTTATTCCCGGGAGCATCTGTTGGTTGGACAATATCAAAAGAGCAGTTTATGTCGGGCATTACAGATGTGGTATCTGACCTTAAAGTAAGAGGTTCTTATGCTAGAGTAGGAAACGTAAGTATTGGTAACTATCCTTACTTCGGTCTCTATGGCTCAGCTAAATATGCTGACAATAATGGTATTGCCTTCAGTCAGGCCGGTAACGACCAGCTTAAGTGGGAAACGAGTACAAAATACGACTTTGGTGTTGACGTACTTTTCTTTGATGGCAAATACAAACTAACCTTTGACTACTATCTGAATGATCAGGACGGACTTATCCTGAATGCTCCGACACCTCCGTCTCTTGGTATTCCAGGTAACTCTATTTCCAAGAACATTGGAAGTATGAGAAACTGGGGTTATGAGCTATCAGCTGAGGCTTATGTGATCAGAACCAATGATTTTACATGGTCAGTAGATGGTAACGTCACATTTGCAGGTAATGAGGTTACTGCTCTTTATGAGAACCTTGATATGATCTATAACTATAATATTATAAGGGTAAATGAATCCTATAATGCAATCTATGGTTATATTTATAAAGGAGTTAATGCCGCAAACGGTAACCCGATGTATCAGAAAGCTGATGGTCAGATCGTTCAGGCAAACATACCTACTTCAACTTATGTTAACTACGATCCTGCTGATCCGACAAATGTTAGCGTTGCAGCTGCACAGCTTGGAAATGCAGATAAGAAAATTCTTGGGCCGTCATTGCCGACATATTTTGGCGCTATTAACTCAAAAGCAAATTATAAAGGATTTGATCTTAATATTATGTTCAGGTTCAGTGGTGGAAACATGGTTATGAACCGTACACGTATGGACCTTATGGGCCAGAACTTTACCAACAACAGCAAGGAAATCCTTGGCAGATGGAAGAGTGCTTCTGAACCAGGCGACGGATGGACACCAAGATTATGGGCTGCAGGCGGTAACTTTGTAAACCTTTCTGATCAGGCCAGCACAAGATGGGTTGAAAAAGGTGACTATTTCAAACTCTCAACACTGACTCTTGGATACAGCCTTCCCAAGACTCTGCTTAACCGTATTAATATCGAAAGTCTGAGGGTATTTGCCCAGGGACAGGATCTGTTTATGGTTTCCAAATACAAAGGGATAGACCCTGAAATGGAAAGCGGTGGCGTTGACTATAACGGAACCCCACGTCAGAGGGTTATTACATTTGGTATTAACCTGGGTTTATAACATTTAAAACAATCAGATTATGAAAAATATGATATCAAAATTACTACAGCTTAAGAAACTGGTTCTAGTTCCGGTCTTTCTTCTCGCTTTGTTTATATCTTCCTGCGAGGATATAATTGATCTGGCTCCATACAGTAGCATCTCTGAGACTACTGCTTATTCTACACCAAGTCTAGTTGAACTATCTGTTGTTGGGATGTATAATGGTGCCCAGAGAGGTTACTATCCTGCAAACGGTACTGGTCGCGGATATCCTTTTGGAGCAGCCTTTGTTGAGCAGGGCGACTGCCGAGGCGAAGATGCTGTAAACCTTCAGGCTTTCTATCAGTTTACCTACGAAGGTACATATACCGCATCTACAGCTAACAATGAAGCCTACTGGAGTGATACATACAGACTTATTAACAGATGCAACATGGTTATTGATGGCGTAAATGCCGCAATGCAAAAAAGTGTTATTACATCAACTGTTGGTAATCAGTATCTTGGTGAAGCTTATTTCATGAGAGCTATTGCTCATCTTGAGCTTCTTTTCCATTTTGCACGTCCTTATAAAGAGACTCCTACTGCATCACACCCTGGAGTACCTTATCGTACCAAAGCTTACACAACTCAGGTAGCAATTGACGAAGGTTCAAAACAAACCAGAAATACAGTAGCAGAATGCTATGCAAAAATTCTTGAAGACCTTAATTTTGCTGAAACCAATCTTCCTGGAAAATCAGGACGTGCTGGCAATATGAAAATTACCAGGGCTACAAAAGGTGCTGCAATTGCATTTAAAACAAGAGTATATCAGCATATGTGGGATTGGTCTAATGTAATTGCTGAAGGACAGAAACTTCTTGCCCTTCCGGCTGCTGACGGTTATTCGCTTACTGCATCTCCAGACGGACCTTTTATGAGTAATTTAAGCAATACTGAGTCAATTTTTTCAATGGAGAATTCAGCAACCAATAATCCAACTACTAATGGTTCGCTGCCTCAGATGTATAATGGAAGAGGCCGTGCGCTGGTATCCATCAGTCCTATAATATGGAGAAACGCATCATGGCTTTCAGACGATAAGAGGAGAGGCTCAACTATGGCATATACAGTTGCTTCCACCGGGATTGTGTATACTGACAAGTATAAAGATTATACAAATTTTACAGATGCATCTCCTGTAATCAGGCATGCTGAAGTACTCCTTAATATGGCTGAAGCTTATGCACGCAGAAACAGTTCAGGTGATTTTACTCTTGGATTGCAATACCTGAATCAGGTGAGAAACAGAGCACTTGCTACTCCATCTACCCAGGCTTACACAGCAGCAAGTTTTGCTGATAATACTGCACTTCTGAATGCCATATTGGTTGAGAGACGTATAGAATTTTGTATGGAAGGCCGCCGCTGGCCGGATATTCACAGATTACAGCTTGATATACCAGCCAAACTTTCAAACAGTAATCCTCCGGTCGGATCATTTACTTTAGGTACACCTTATACAGGACCTTATGGAGTAGTTGCTATTCCTTATTCAAGCTATAAGTATCTGTGGCCAATACCACAGATCGAAATAAATGCTAACCCTGTACTTGCCGCCGAACAGAATCCAGGCTGGTAAGAACCTCTGATAATAAAAAAGCTGCTCATTGAGCAGCTTTTTTTATTAGCTCAGGGCACAGAGCTCAGGGCTCAGAGAAAAAAAATAGCACTATTGTTTAGATTCTTGCCCTGCGCCCTGCGCCCTGTGCTCTGCGCTCCGTGCTTCTATATCAGACAATTCTTCTAATCGTCCTTAGTTTATGGGAGTATGACTTTATCTCCGGCTTGAATATCCCCTGATGATCAATTGAATCGATCCTTACCCTGCCTGAGGCATGTATTATAAGTCCTTTCGAAAATATCATACCCACATGTGAGATCTTACCTCTGTCATTATCGAAAAATACAAGGTCGCCGGGTTCTGATTCGTTAATGAAATCAATACTTCTTCCCGCTTCTGCCTGCTGCCAGCTATCTCGCGGGATTGATATTCCGTGGATCTTGTATACAAGCTGGACCAGTCCTGAACAATCAATCCCTGAAGGGATCCTGCCACCCCAGATGTAAGGGCTATTTATAAATTTCAATGCAGTATCGGAAAATGACTCATCAGTTGTAAAATACGATGAGCTGAAATCATCCGAGGTTGTATAAATGTTTTTACCAATATTAAATTGCTTCTTATTGAAATCAGGATTATATACTTCGCATCCTGCTTCAAGTACTATTTTTGTTTTGTCATTTTTATAACACAATAAAGATTTATTAAGAGTCGTTCCTGATGCATTGTCCTCATCTGGTGTGTTTTGCAAATGGTCCATGTCGAGCCATCCCATATATTTATCAAAGAGAGTCTCTACCTTGATCCATTTCCCTGCCTTATCAACAACATCATATTTTTCCCCGAAGAGTACCTGACTTAGCATTTCCGATTTATGTGAAGGACCGGAACGCAGCGGAACAAAAACATTCTCACATATATATCTTTCCATCGAAATTCTTTTTCTCAAAATTAGTAAATATCCGGGATTCTCTTCAGTTTTTCTCTGTGTACCCCAAGTATTGGTATTGTCACCGCAATGTGGCCCCACCATGAAGCAGAGAACTGGTTAAGTTACCTGGGAAGTTTTATGATAGTTACTTTTTCCTATCTTATTCTTTATCTTTTCCTTTCTCATTTCAGGCATGAAGTATTACTTGTCACAAGGAAGACCCTCTTTATTATTATTACAATTCTCAGCTTCCTGGCGCTTACAAGAATTCTTAAGGACTATCCAGGTTTAAACCTTCTTTTTCTAATTCCGTTTGCTATTATTCCTGTTATTATCAGAACATTCTATGATGCCAGACTGGCCCTGTTCATACTTCTGACAACCCTTATGCTTGCCGGGTTTATGGTACCTGAACCATTCGAATTTGTTGTTATGAATTTTATTACAGGCATGGTTGCAATTTTTACATTATCAAATATATACAGGAAAGGAAAACTGTTTTTTACTTCATTGTCTGTACTGATAAGTTACTCGCTGCTTTATTTTGCATTTCATCTTCTGAACGATGGCAATGTCACTGGGATTGTTAATTATGACTTCCTTCTGTTTGCTGCAAACAGCATTCTTATTTTATTAAGTTATCCGCTGATATTCATGTTTGAACAGCGTTTTCTGTTTTTATCTGATACAACTTTGCTTGAACTTGCCGATACTAACCAGCCACTTCTCAGGAAACTCGCCGAGGAGGCTCCGGGATCGTTTCAGCACTCGCTGCAGGTTGCCAACCTGGCTGAGGAGGCTGCAAGGGTAACCGGAGCAAACCTTCTCCTTGTGCGTACAGGAGCACTTTATCATGATATTGGAAAAGTAGCAAATCCTGACTATTACATTGAGAATAATAAGTTGGGTGAAAGTCCGCATGAGAATCTTAATCCGAAAGATAGTGCAAGAGTGATTCTTAATCATGTCAGAAACGGAGTGAATCTGGCTAAAAACTTCAAGGTGCCAGTTCAGATTATAGATTTTATCCGTACTCATCACGGTACAACGATTGCATATTATTTTTATAAGAAGTATACCGATCTGCAGCCATGGGATACAGGCAGCGAGAAGGAGTTTACATATCCTGGTCCCCGGCCATTTTCAAAAGAGACTGCCATTGTGATGATGGCTGATGCAGTGGAAGCATCTTCAAGAAGTCTTGCGGAATTTACGGAAGAGAAAATAGGAGAGTTGGTTGATCGTATTATTTATCTGCAGGAGCAGGATGGACAGTATTCCGATGCACCACTGACATACAAGGATATTACGGATATCAAAACAGCTTTTAAAAACCGTTTGTCCACAATCCATCATCTCCGTATCGCATATCCTGACAGGATTTCATAAAGACGTAGAGACGCAATGCATTGCGTCTCTGCAAATTAATTGCGACAAAAAATTTTACCTCATATCTACTACCTCTACACCTTTGAACTTTGCAGCGGGGTAAACAAATGTTTCAGCAACAGGTTTTTGCTTTAAGTTATAATCCACTACATTAAGTGTAATAACAACACCATCTCTTTTTTTGTATTCAAGGGATCTGAGATTTAACAGTGATTTACCGATCAGGAGCCTGACTCTGAGCAGATCACTCTTAATATCTTCAGGGTAAAGATCTATAGTCCATGTATCAGATTTATCTTCAATGAGCCTGCATTTGTAACCGTTTTTATACATCGAAAAAATTGAAGAGGGCCGGTTCTGGAAAGAGTTGTTTTTCCTGTCAGGTTTGGTTATAGTAACCTCCTTCTCAGCAGGAAGATAGCTCCATGAGATATCTCCGTTGAACCAGATCGTATTGTCAGGAAGCTCAAGATTATATTTATCCTTGCTCAGGATAATGGATCCTTTCAATGTGTCTTTAGTGTTCTCTGCCTGATCAAATGTTATCAAATTGAATTTCATTGATACCGACGGAGCACCAAGGGCATTAGATGAAAACCTGTCAAGGATTTTAATGGCTTCCTGTTCTGACTGTGCTGCTAAGCTAATAGACAGAAGCATTAATAATGTTAAACTTATAAATCTGAGTCGCATTTAGATCTTTTTACTCAAGCCTCTTCAAAATCTGTTCCAAAGCTATAAAGTCGGTGCAGAGAACATCACGGGCTTTGCTTCCCTCGAACGGTCCAACAACACCTGCTGCCTCCAGCTGGTCGATGATTCTGCCTGCACGATTATACCCGATTGATAGTTTTCTTTGTATAAGAGATGTTGATCCCTGCTGGTGCTGAACCACAAGTTTTGCGGCTTCCTCAAACATTGAGTCTCTTTTCTTAAGGTCAACATCGAGGGCTCCGGTTTCACTGTCATCAACATATTCAGGCAGATGCATAGCGTCGGCATAGCCTTTCTGCGATCCGATGAAATCAGTAAGTTCTTCGATCTCAGGCGTATCAATAAATGCACATTGTACCCTTACCGGCTCATTCCCCGATGAAACAAGCATATCGCCCCGTCCGACAAGTCTGTCAGCACCTGTAGCGTCAAGTATGGTTCTTGAGTCTATTGAAGAAAAGACCCTGAATGCAATACGTGTGGGGAAGTTGGCTTTGATGAATCCGGTAATGATATTTGCGGAAGGTCTCTGTGTGGATATTATAAGGTGGATCCCTATTGCTCTGGCTAGCTGGGCAAGCCGGCCTATCGGTCCTTCAATCTCCCTGCCGGCAGTCATTATCAGGTCGGCAAATTCATCTATTATAAGTACAATATATGGCAGGTATTTATGACCTTTTTCAGGACTAAGCTTTCTTGAAACAAACTTCTCATTATACTCCTTGATGTTACGTGACTGGGCAGCCTTAAGCAGCTCCAGCCTGTTGTCCATCTCAATGCATAACGAGTTTAATGTCTTTATAACTTTCTGGGTATCAGTAATAATTGCATCTTCTTCATCCGGCAGCTTGGCAAGAAAATGTCTTTCGATCTTCATGTAAAGCGGTAACTCCACCCTTTTGGGATCTATAAGCACAAATTTTACCTCAGCAGGGTGTTTCTTATACAGAATTGATGTGATTATGGCATTTATCCCGACTGATTTTCCCTGTCCCGTTGCACCAGCCACAAGTAAGTGAGGCATCTTGGTGAGATCTACAATATATGGCTCGTTTGTAATTGTTCTACCAAGTGCAAGGGCTATATCAAACTTTGTCTCCTGGAATGCTTTTGAAGTTATGAGAGACCTCATTGATACCATCTCAGGCTTTTTATTTGGCACCTCAATACCGACGGTACCTCTACCCGGAATAGGTGCTATAATTCTGATCCCAAGAGCAGAAAGATTAAGTGCAATGTCGTCCTCCAGCGACTTGATACGAGCAAGTCTCACACCTCTTTCGGGGACAATTTCATATAGAGTTACTGTCGGACCAACTGTTGCTGAAATGCTCTTAATACTGATCTTATGATCTCCCAGTGTTTTAATTATGTTCTCCTTGTTTTCAAAGACTTCAGTGTTATCGAAGGCACTTTCAGATTTATGTTCTTTAAGTATTGAAACGGGAGGAAACTTATAACGTGAAAGATCAAGTCGGGGATCATAGTTTTCCATTATTTTCTGCACCTCCTGATCGGAAAGCATGTCGCTGGCATCGGGACGTATTATATTTATAGGTACGTGACCCTCTTCAGGTACGACAGGAACTTCTTCTTCATCTGCATCAAAATCGCGAATTATAGAACCGGTTCCCCCCACTTCGGGTACAATTTCGTCAAAATCATCTTCAGGTGTTGTATTCGTGTTTTTGACAATAAACTCAACAGGCTCATCTGCATCAGGCTCCATATCTTCCTGCTCATCTTCCGGGATCAGCGGGTCA
Source organism: Bacteroidales bacterium (assembly GCA_016709865.1). Classification (NCBI taxonomy): domain Bacteria; kingdom Pseudomonadati; phylum Bacteroidota; class Bacteroidia; order Bacteroidales; species Bacteroidales bacterium. The sequence goes on along the minus strand of JADJLX010000005.1, from coordinate 1,289,349 downwards.
GTAATAGTCTCTGGTACAGCACCCTCCTCTGCCTTTTTTCTGAATCTCAGGAACTGAGGGATCTTTAATCCGAATGATTCAGGTTTCACTTTCAGTGCAAAAATCAGGTATGAGATTGTCAGAAAGGCCATTAATACCCCTGTTCCAACCTTTCCCATAAAGGAATTCATCCATCGGGTTATCAAATAACCCTGTGCACCACCCGGACCGCTTATCAGGTATCCGTTTGCCTGGCCAAAAATATATCCAAGGATTAATGACAGGAATATTGCAGCAAAAGTGAATTTTACAATTAGTTTGAAGAGGCTTATTTTGGGGAAGTTAAGAAGGTAAAGGCCTATTGTTCCAAATATTACCGGTATAAAAAATGCACCATATCCAAAGCCAAAACCGATTATCATTTTGGCCAGGAAGTGGCCGCTTTTCCCTGACCAGTTTCTAACCTGTACCTCTGCTCCGGATATTATTTCAGAGTCGGGAAGGCTTTGATCTGTTTTCCACCAGAAGAGATAAGAGACACATGCGAGTAAAAGGTACATGGCAAATCCGGTTATCAGAATTCCAAAGAGGAATTTTACCCTTTCATCAGAAAGAAATGATTTTGATTTTCCGGATGGTTTTGTGGATTTTGTGCTTTTTTTAGAAGGCTCTTCCTTCTCTTTTATCTTCTCTGCCATAATTTATGTCAAAACAAGGATCCTTTGTAACGCAATCCAAAGGTAATAGAAAAAAAGGCAATAGGCAAACATGCCTTGTCAAAGGGTTATGATGTAATGAAGGCAAATGGTAACTGGAAGAAAAATGACTGGAATGTCAGTCTCTTAAAGCATCTGATTAATAAACTTATTGATATTCTCTTTTGTTACTCTGACAAAATCATCCCGTCTTTCAAAAGTTTCGTCTGGAATATCCTTTTTGTAAACAGTTTCAGCTTCGAAATGGAGTTCAGATGGTCCCATCAGAAAGAAGAATCCTAACAGGACACCATCAATCTCATTGAAAGGAGTAGCGGCATTAGGATCTTTTACTTCAATTTCATTAGTATACCAGATGTTATAAATTTTATTTCTGTCCTTTCCGAAGGTTACCTCAGCATTTTTGCAGGTAAATCCACAGATTACTTTTGTCTTGGAAGTTTTTTTCAGAATCATGTCATCCATAGCTTCAAAGCCAGGGAACAGTTCACCTGATTTTGCGGCATAATAGAACTTTTTTGTAAAGAGACTGAAGTAAGTATCGAATATTCCTTTTTCAGGATTTGCAAGATTCATGATTCCTGACTTTCCAAATCCGATCATCTCGAAAAGAATCTTGTCACTCTTAAAAGATACTATCAGATTCTGAGGCAGGTATTCCTTGGGCACACCAAAGTTACCTATATAATTTATGTTATAATGGATCTCGCCCTGATCTATATATTTCCCCCCTTTTTCCTTACAGGAGTACCCTGTCATTGCAAAGATTACCGCAATGAACAACACATAGCTGAATCTCACTTATATATCTGTATTTTGAATTATGTAAATGTAACAATTTTTTTAAACATAAGTTCTTCCATCTGATAATTATCAGACCAACAGCATAAATATGTTATTAAGCATGTTTAAAAACAACTCGAAAAACCTCCGCTTTATGTTGATTTATATTGAATTTGGTAATTTTGTGTTGTTGAAAATAATGACTGATGAAGAAAAAACTTGCAGTAGTTGCTCTCGGAGGTAATGCTCTCCTGAGGGGAGATCAGATTGGAACAATTGATGAACAGGAACAGAATACGACAGAGACACTCGAGAATCTGGTTTTTCTGATTAACGAAGGGTATGATCTGGTAATTACTCATGGGAATGGTCCTCAGGTTGGTAATATTCTGATGAGGAATGATGCAGGGGAGCAGCTATATAAGATAGCCCAGATGCCTATCGATATTTGTGTTGCAGATTCACAGGGCGGCATCGGATATATGATTGAAAGGATGTTCAGAAATGTTTTGAACAAGCATGGGATAAATAAAAATGTAATCTGCCTGGTAACCCAGGTGCTTGTCGATATTAATGATCCCGCTTTTACCGATCCTCAGAAAAGAGTGGGGAAGATTTACTCAAAGGAGGAGTCGGAGGAGCTGGCTGCAAATAAAGGCTGGATCTTTAAGGAGGAAGTAAAGGTTCAGGGCGGATACCGGAGAGTGGTGCCTTCTCCGGTTCCGATAGGTGTCATAAATGAAAAAATAATAAGCGATCTGGCACGAAAAGGAAATATTGTCATTGCAGCCGGAGGCGGGGGTGTCCCTGTTTATATTGATGAGAAAAATGATGTCCGGCCGGCAGAAGCGGTTATCGATAAGGACATGGCATCAGCATTACTCGCAACACAGATTGGCGCAGATGAGTTTTATATATTGACTGATGTACCTTATATATATATCAACTACAGGAAACCTAATCAGGAAATAAAGGAATTCCTTAATTACGCAGATACCCTTAAGTACCTGAATGAAGGACAGTTCACGAAAGGTAGTATGGAACCCAAGATCCAGGCCTGCCTGAATTTTATAAAGAGTGGCGGCAGGAAAAGTGTTATAACTGAGGCATTTAAGCTTGCCGATATGAAGTATGGTTCGAAGATTACTATGGAGTATGAGGATGACCGGAGGTAGGTGAGGGGGAGAAGGCATAGCCTTCAACGCAGGCTATAGGGATAAAAATGGTAAAGCATTACAAGATTTCCCCTCCTTTTGAAGGAGGGGTGGTCGGGACGATTGAGCATCAAATATTTACGCATTTGATTTCCCGACCGGGGTGGTTGATTAATAGATATTTCCTTACCTTTTGTGGTATCAAAGACCTTAATTTGTAAAAAATGAGATTAGAAAAACCTTTAAAAGAAGAGATCCGGAATTTGAATAAACAATCAACCACCCCGGCTGGTATTAGCATTTGTATCATAATTTAAAAGTGGCCCAGCCACCCCTCCTTCAAAAGGAGGGGAAATATATATGCCATGCATTAGATGCTTTACATTTTTTATGTACTAAACTCTCTCACTATTTTACTAAACTAACACTCCGTGGTTAATTATTTTGTATTCTTATTTTACCGTTATACTTTTGTTCCTGATAAATTAAATTCAATATTATGGCAATCGATCTTAAAAACCGTCACTTTCTGAAGCTCCTGGATTTTAAACCGGAGGAGATAAGATATCTTCTTGATCTTTCAGCAGATCTTAAGAAATCAAAGAAAAACGGAACTGAAAAACAGTATCTTACCGGTAAGAACATAGCTCTCATTTTTGAAAAAGCTTCTACGCGAACCAGGTGTGCATTTGAAGTTGCAGCTTATGACCAGGGAGCCCATGTAACATACCTTGGACCAACAGGTTCACAGATCGGACAGAAAGAGTCGATGAAAGATACAGCAAGGGTTTTGGGTGGCATGTACGACGGTATTGAATACCGCGGTTACGGTCAGGAGATAGTTGAAGAGCTTGCCAAATATGCTGGTGTGCCGGTGTGGAACGGACTGACAAATGAGTTTCATCCGACTCAGATTCTTGCAGATTTTCTTACAATGATTGAACACTCTGATAAGCCTCTCAGCAAGATGGTTTTCTGTTATCTTGGCGATGCCCGTTATAATATGGGAAACTCGCTTATGGTTGGATCTGCTAAGATGGGAATTGATTTCAGGATCGCAGCCCCTAAAGCTTATCAGCCCGGCGAAGATCTGGTTGCAAAATGCCGGTCGATAGCAAAAGAGACAGGTGCAAAAATTACAATAACCGACAATGTGGCGGCTGCCGTCAAAGATGCTGACTTCCTTTACACAGATGTATGGGTTTCAATGGGAGAACCTGATTCAGTATGGGAGGAGAGAATAACAGCATTGAAACCATTCCAGGTAAACATGAATGTGATTAAAGCGACCGGTAATCCGAAGGTTAAATTCCTGCACTGTCTGCCTGCATTTCACAACAGGGAAACCAAAGTAGGCGAGGAGATTTTTAAGAAATTTGGTCTCGACGGTATGGAAGTAACCGAGGATGTCTTTGAATCAGAACACTCTATAGTATTTGACGAAGCTGAAAACAGACTGCATACTATCAAAGCGGTGATGGTGGCGACGCTGGGCTCTAAGTAGCATATTTTGATAAATTTCCCCTCCTTCAAAAGGAGGGGAAATTTTCTATACTGTTTCTCATTCATCCGCCAACCTTAGTGTGACGACTATGTCCCTTTTCCCTTGGCTTCAGGCTATCCACTCCTTAATAAAAAAGAACGTCATCACAGAAGCTGCGGCCAGTTTCAGTCCTATGCCTGTAAGGAAACCAAGAAGGCTGCCAAAACCTGCTTTCATTGCATAGTTAATATCATCTTTGAAGATCATCTCACCAACAAATGCACCGATGAGTGGTCCGATTATCATTCCTAATGGTCCGAGAAAGAGACCTATAATCAGCCCCACAGTTGCGCCTCTGGTCCCATATTTTGATCCTCCGAATTTTTTAGTACCCCATACCGGGACTACATAATCAAGGATAGTGACAATTACTGTAACTGCTCCGAGAATAATAAGTGCAGTATTAGAAAAGTCGCCAAATCTGGAGAAGTGAAGCAAAAGTAATCCGATAAAACTTATTGGGGGGCCTGGTAACACAGGAACAAGGCAGCCAATGATGCCAAGGATCATAAGTAGGATCCCAAATATAAGAAGTATATAATCAGACATTTAAGTATTTCTACTTTTTGCCGAGATCGTCGAACTCTACATTTGTAAACTCTTCAGCTGCCACAGAAGTACTTTCTGCTACCGGTTCGGTGTTCGATGATTTGCCAGGTGCAATATATTCGGGCTGACCATTATCAATGTATGAAACAACATCGGTCAGACCTTCTGCAAACTTCTCAAAATCTTCCTTATACAGGAAAATCTTGTGCTTTTCATAAAAAACTTTCCCTTCTTTGCCTAAACGCTTCTTGCTCTCAGTAATAGTAAGATAAAAATCATCCTTACGTGTTGCTTTAACATCAAAAAAGTAGGTTCTTTTTCCGGCACGTACAACCCTGGTAAATATTTCTTCCTTAATATTTTTATCCTCATGCCCGTTTGTGACTTCCTTTTTTCCGGCTTCTTCTTCCATTTCTAAGTCAGTTAGTTTTAGGGTTTTCTTTTATATTGTCAAATGTAACAATTATTTTCTCAAATCAAAACGCGCTGATTAATTTTGCATTCTTGTTTTGAGGCTACCGGAAAAAGAGTATTTTTGCACCGGAAAATTGAGGTTCTTTATAAATGATAAGCAGAAGATTACTACGCATAAAAGCCCTTATGGCTCTGTATGCTTTTAACCGCAGGGAGGATGGAAATCTTACCCAGGCCGAAACCGAACTTATGTTCAGCATTGGTAAGACTTACGATCTTTATCACTACCTGCTGTTACTTGTTCTGGAAATATCTGATATTGCCGGAGAGAAGATAGATCAGGCACTTCAGAAAAGAATGCCCACACCCGAAGACCTGAATCCGAAAAGAAGGTTTGTCGACAACATGCTTATCGCTCAGCTCAGAAAGAACAATGCGTTCAAAGAGTATATAGCATCAAAGAAGCTGTCGTGGATTAATAATTCACATATCCCTCGTCTTCTTTACAATAAAATGCTGTCATGGGATGTTTATGAAGAGTATATGCTGTCGGAATCCCATAACTATGTATCTGACAAGAAATTTATTGTTAAACTTATAACAGTACTCTTCTCTGAATCTGAAGACCTTCAGTCGAACCTCGAAGAACAGAGTATTTTCTGGAACGATGATATGGAGTATATTTCAGCAATGGTCGAAAAAACACTGAAGAAGTTCAAAGCCGACTCCGGTGAGAATACTCCTCTGATGGAATTATTTAAAAATGAGGAGGATGAGGAGTTTGTTAAAATCCTTTTCAGAAAAGCAATACTGAATCAGAAAAAATGTTCTGAGCTTATTGATAAAAACACCACTAACTGGGAGGTTGAACGTATTGCCCTGATGGATATACTTGTTATGCAACTGGCTATAACTGAGATATCTGAGTTCCCGGAGATCCCTGTTAAGGTCACACTAAATGAATACATAGAGATTGCAAAATACTACTGTACATCAAAAAGCAGTACCTTTGTCAATGGCATTCTTGATAATATAGTGAAAGAGATGAGGGAGGAGGGCCTTTTCCTGAAAGCCGGAAGAGGTTTGGTTGGAGAGAACTAACAGGAATATGAAGAGAAGCATAATACTTTTTTGTTTGATAACTGCCTTTGTGGCAATAGATTGCACTGGCAGGAAGAATGAGAATGATAGTAGTTCACCTGCAGGTTTTTCTGCGGACGGCAAGGCAGAAATCAGTTTCAGGGAATATGAACATGATTTCGGCAAAGTGGCTGAAGGCGAAAAGATTGCATATGTTTTTACATTTGAGAATAGCGGAACCACCGATCTGGTGATAAAATCAGCATCATCTACCTGTGGTTGTACTGTTCCTAAATATGATACAAGACCTGTTTCCCCGGGGAAAGGAGGCAATCTTGAGGTTGTTTTTGATACGTCAGGAAGAAGCGGACAACAGACTAAAACAATAACTGTAAAGTCCAATGCATCAAAGCCTGTGGTATTACTTAAAATAACCGCTGAAGTAGTAACCAATATCAATTAATAATAATTAATAATCCAGAAAATGACCAATTTTGCTTACTTATTTTTAATGGGCCAGCCAGCAGGAGGAGCCACACAGACTAATCCGCTTGTTACATTCCTTCCTTTGATACTTGTATTTGTGGTGTTCTACTTTTTCATGATCAGACCACAAATGAAGAAACAAAAAGAGATGAACAACTACAGAAGCTCTCTGAAAAGAGGCGATAAAGTTGTTACAACCGGTGGTATATATGGCAGAGTATACGAAGTAAAGGAAAACTATGTAACTGTTGATGTTGGCGGTGATATCAAACTTAAAATTGATAAAAACGCCCTTCTGAAAGATCCATCCGCAGAGGAATAGTCTTGAAAGGGGATGTTGAGACACGGACAGAACTTACGAAAAAGGGAGTAGGTGGAATCAACAGAGATGTTGCAGTTTTTGCCTTCTTCCTTCTTCTCTCTTTTGTTTTCTGGTACCTGAATTCCCTTGGAAAAGAAACAGAAGCAGGGATAAAGTATCCCGTAAAGTTTACCAACCTTCCAAAAGAAAGAATAATAGCGGAGAAACCACAAATGTGGTTAAATATCTATCTCAAAGGCACAGGCTCTTCAATAATGAAACTGAAATTTTCAGGAGACAAAACACCTGTGAATATAGACATCTCAAAAGTAAATTATAAGAGAGTGCCGGGCAGTAAAGATCTTGATTACTACATAGTTTCATCAGGCCTCATAAAAAGTCTTACAGTTCAGCTCAGGTCGGGATGTGAGATAACATCAATAAAGCCCGATACAATTTTTTTCTCTTTAGAAAAAGCCGGCAACAGTTCAGTTAAATCAGGAAACAATGCCAAATGATACCAAACCCGGATTTAAGCTTGGAATAACCGGCGGAATAGGAAGTGGAAAAACTTCTGTTTGCAGGGTATTTAACGTTCTGGGCATCCCGTTTTTCTCCGCAGACCCTGAGGCAAAACTGATAATGGACAGTGATACGACTATTATGAAACGTATCAATTCAATTGCAGGGAAGGATCTGTATGAAAAAGGCGCTCTTGACCGTATGGAGCTGGCAAAGCTTATCTTCAATGATAACTCTCTGCTTGAAAAGGTAAACTCACTAGTCCACCCTGTTGTATTTGAACATTTCAGACTTTGGGAAGCTCAGCAGAATTCCCCGTATGTTATTATTGAAGCCGCTATCATGTTTGAAAGCGGAGCAGATAAACTGGTCGACAGGATTGCAACAATCGTTGCACCTATTGAGGAGAGAGTCGACAGGGTAAAACACAGAAATAACCTGTCGCGGGAACAGGTTCTGGAACGGATGAGAAACCAGATGGATGATGAATCAAGAATTAAACTATCTGATTATGTGATATATAATTCAGAAAATGACATGATAATTCCTGCTATACTGAAGATACATGAAGACATTTTAAAATATATAAATTCTGCTGGCTGATTATGGGAATATTTGGAAAATGGCTTGGAGGCGGACTCGGATTTGTTATGGGAGGACCAATTGGCGGACTTCTTGGTTTTCTTGTCGGCTCCGTAATTGACAGTACAACAGTTCATACTTCAACATACAGAACAGGAAGTACTACGACTAAACAAGGCGATTTTGGAATGAGCCTGCTTGTTCTGGTAGCCGCTGTTATGAAGGCTGATGGAACTGTTGTAAAGTCTGAACTCGACTATGTGAAACAGTTTTTTGTCAGGCAGTTTGGACAGGAGTCTGCTAAACAGGCGACTCTTATGCTGAAAGATATCCTGAAGCAGGATATTCCAGTAAGGGATGTATGCGAACAGATTAAGAGCAATATGGATTATTCTTCACGTCTTCAGTTGCTGCATCTTCTGTTTAATGTTTCTCTGGCCGATACAACAATTCACCGTGCTGAGATTGAGCTACTCGAAAAAATTTCAACATATCTTGGCGTTACCTCAGTCGATTTCCTCTCCATCAAGAATATGTTCATACCTGAAACGGATTCATCCTATAAGATTCTTGAAATTGCACCTTCGGCTACAAATGATGAGGTTAAAAAAGCTTACCGTCGCATGGCAATGAAATATCATCCCGATAAAGTGAGTCATCTTGGTGATGATTTCAGAAAGACTGCTGATGAGAAGTTCAAGAAAGTTAATGAGGCATACGAAAAGATCAAAAAAGAACGAAACTTAGTCTGAAAGAATTAAATAAAAAAAATATTCAATAATAAACTTACATATCGATACAAGGAGTAAATTTGTACACTAAACCAAAAAAACATGATTTTAAAAGATATTCTTGCTATTTCAGGTGAACCGGGTCTGTTCAAATTTATTGCACAGGGAAAAAATGCAATAATCATTGAGCATCTGGAGACAAAAAAGAGAAGTAGTGCTTATGGCTCTGCCAAGGTGAGCTCACTTGAAGATATTGCTATTTTTACTGAAAAGGAGGATATGCCCCTCGGTAAAGTTTTTGATTTGATTCACGAAAAGGAGAATGGCGGCCTTGCAATCGATTCAAAAGCTGATCCTGTAAAGCTGAAATCATGGTTTGAGTCAATCCTTCCCGATTATTCGAAGGATAAAGTTTATGTGAGCGACATTAAGAAAGTAGCACACTGGTATAATATCCTTCATTCTCTGAATCTACTTGTTAAAGAGGAAGCGGAAACAAAAGAAGAATCTGCTGAAGAAAAAGCACCTGCTGAAAAGAAGAAAAAGAAAGCAGCTCCTAAAGCCAAAAAAGAATAATAGATTACATATGAATTTCGGGGGCAATGAGGTAGTATATAATTATGCTGAATCAGCTATAATCATTTTGCCGGTGCCTTATGATGAGACAAGCACATGGATGAGAGGGGCCGACTATGGCCCTGACGCAATTCTGGAAGCTTCTGTCAATCTTGAATTCTACGATGTTGAAACATCCTCCGAGGCGCATCTCAAAGGAATACATACAGTTGAACCTGTCCTTGAAAAGGAGACTCCTGATAAGCTGGTTCATGCTGTTTACAAAAGAATATCCTCACTTCTTAATGAGAACAAGTTTCCGGTAACGATTGGCGGGAACCATACTGTTCCTATCGGATGTTTCAAAGCATTTGCTGAAAAGTATAATAACCTTACAATACTCCAGCTCGATGCTCATGCTGATCTGAGGCAGGAGTATGAAGGATCAAAGTACAATCATGCCTGTGCCATGGCAAGAGCACGCGAGTCTGCACCTATCGTACAGGTAGGAATAAGAAGCATGTCAGAATGCGAACTTCCTTATGTTGATAAAGACAGGATATTCTATTCCCACGAGCTGTATTATGATAAGAATCTGTATAAAAAGGCTCTGGATAAACTGACAGAAAATGTCTACATAACAATTGATCTAGATGTTTTCGATCCTTCGATAATGCCTTCAACCGGTACACCTGAACCTGGTGGGCCTGATTATTTTGAATTGATTCATTTTCTGAGAGATGTCATAAAAAACCGGAACGTTGTGGGATTCGATGTCGTTGAACTTTGCCCTTCAAAAACTAATAAATCGCCTGATTTTATTGCGGCAAAAATTATATATCAGCTGCTGTCGTATAAATTTTGCCCCCCACCCCCCTGAAGGGGGGCTAGTTTCTGGCCGGATTTATACCCCCTTTAGGGGGAAGGGGGCGAATGACCTAGTCCAGTTTTTTAGCTTCCTCCCAAATCACATTCATCTCATCAAGACTCATATCGTGAAGTGAAATACCTTTCTTAAGTGTTTCATTTTCAAGATAATTGAATCGCTTTATGAATTTCCTGTTTGTCTTTTCAAGAGCTGCTTCAGGATCAATCCCATAAAGACGCGATGCATTGATTAATGAAAACAATACATCACCGAGTTCCGATTCTATTGATTCTGTATTATGACTTTCTATCTCAGCTTTTAATTCTGCAATCTCCTCAGCAACCTTATCCCAGATTTGTTCCCTGTTTTCCCAGTCGAATCCGACACCTCTTACTTTTTCCTGAATCCTGTTAGCCTTTATAATAGCCGGTAGAGATGCAGGTACACCCGAAAGGACCGGTTTGTATCCATTATGCTCCCTGATCTTAAGCTGTTCCCAGTTCTCTTCTACCTCTGAGGCACCTGATACCTTTACATCGCTGAAAACATGCGGATGTCTGTAAACAAGCTTCTTATTTATACCTTCGAGTACATCGCCCATGTTAAAGAGTCCTTTCTCTGAACCTATTTTTGCATAGAAGACAATGTGAAGCATAAGATCGCCAAGCTCATTTTTTATTCCCTCATCATTACCTGATGAGATTGATTCAGCGAGTTCATATGTCTCCTCTATAGTGAGTTTTCTGAGCGATTCATTTGTCTGCTTCATGTCCCAGGGACATTTTACCCTGAGCTCATCCAAAATATCAAGAAGTCTGCTGAACTCCTCAAGACTTTTATTCTTTTCCTTCATCAGATAATTATTTAAAAGAGACGGTTTGGGGCAGCGGCTTTATGAGCCATGTCCACGCGTACAACAGAACCCAGACTTACACCAAGCAGTTCCGAAACATCTGCACCATTGATTGATATTTCAAGCAATTCAAGCTGATTAAACCTTGCAAGCATTTCACCAACAGGCACATCACTGTACTTTTCTGAAATAGTGTCGGTGTAATTTTTATTGCTTTGAATCAGAATCCTGAACTCTTTATCTTCGAATACCCTGTAGAATACTTCCCTGGTTATATTTGAGATTGCATTTCCATAAGAATCAATAAAAATGATACTCCCTATAATCACATCTTTATCGATGGTCGCTCTCAATGGAACCTTTTCTCTTAAGGTTTTAAGCGGGATTCCTATTTCTGATGGATTTTTCCCCGAAATAATATTGGCTGCAGCCCTGGCAAAAATCTCAAGTTCATCTGTACTGCCTGCAGGTTCAAGTTTAATTACTTCCTCGGGATCAGAATTAAGAATAAGGTTGAAGATGCCGTTATCAGTACCTACAAAGAAATGATCCTTTGCCTTCACAACCAGGTAATCCTGTCCGGTACGTGCTTCTGAGTGTACACAGATAATATGAACCGAACCTTTTGGGTAGTTATTGTAGGTATTCCTGATTATGAACGACGCGTGAGAAATGTTGAAAGGGGGTAATCTTCCGGCATTATCTATGACAATTGCTTCGGGACACATAGTGCTGAGCTTTCCTTTAATGATTCCATAATAGATATCATCGGGCTTCCACTCTGTTGTTAATGTAACTACGGGCATACGAAAAAACTTATAACAAAGATAATCTTCTAAGGAAAAAATAACCTTACTTTGTAGGGTTCAATCAACTTTTTTATGAACTATTTGCAGAGTGCTCAATTAATACCTGCAAATAAGTGCCAGTATGATTCAATTTTGTGAGGTTTAATGACAGAGATAATAATTTTTCTTGAGGATATTGATCCCGTAATCTTCTTCGGCACAAATAATTCGCTGCTTGATAAAATACGTAGTTTCTTTCCTAAAATTAAGATCATGGCCCGTGGCAATGAGATTAAATGCATGGGCGAGGAGGGCGAGATAACGATCTTTGCAGAGAAGTTCAATGAACTTGTTGAGTATTACCAGAAGTATCATCGGCTCGATGAACAGGATATAGAGAAGTATTTCTTCGATGCTGAACATATGAAGTCGGCATCTAATGGTGAGTTTGAACAGGTAATTGTTTTTGGTACCAGCGGCAAACCGGTCAGAGCCAGAACAGTAAACCAGCTTCAGCTTGTAAATGACTACAGAACAAACGACCTCGTATTTGCTGAAGGTCCTGCCGGTACAGGAAAGACATATACTTCTATAGCTTTGGCAGTGAGGGCTTTAAAGGAGCGTGAAGTAAAAAAAATTATACTTACTCGTCCGGCAGTGGAAGCCGGTGAGCGATTGGGTTTTCTTCCCGGAGATATGAAAGAGAAATTAGATCCATACCTTCAGCCTCTTTATGATGCCCTTCACGACATGCTGCCATATAAGAAACTTGAAACGTGGATTGAAGACGGCACAGTTCAGATCGCTCCCCTTGCATTTATGAGAGGCCGGACTCTTGAGAACGCTTTCGTGATACTTGATGAGGCGCAGAATGCCACAATAAGCCAGCTTAAGATGTTCCTTACAAGAATGGGGGTAAGCTCTAAATTTATTATAACCGGCGATACAACTCAGATCGACCTTCCTAGGAAGACCGATTCGGGACTATTTCAGGCAATGCGGATACTTTCAGGAGTCGAAGGGATCTCAATTATAAAGTTTGATGAGAGAGATATAGTTCGGCATAAACTCGTAAAGAGGATCGTGAGGGCTTATGAAAACGAAGAAAATGAAGCTGATAAACTAAAAACTAAATCAAAGAATAACTCTGTGTAACTCTGTGCCTCCTCTGTGTAACTCTGTGACAGTTCTTAAAAAAAGTTACACAGAGTTACACTGAGGAGACACAGAGAGGCACAGAGAAAGAGGAACTGTTAATAGATTAACAATATGGCAAAGACAATTTTAAGTTCAAATTACAAATTCCCCGGACAGAAAAGCATCTACAAGGGAAAGGTGAGAGATGTGTATAATATTAAGGATGACTACCTTCTGATGATCGTATCTGACAGGATCTCTGCCTTCGACGTTGTCCTTCCAAAGGGCATTCCTTATAAGGGCCAGGTGCTTAATCAGATAGCTGCAAAGTTTCTTGACGCTACAAGTGATATTGTACCTAACTGGAAAATCGCAACCCCGGACCCTACAGTTACTTTTGGACATAAGTGTGAGCCATACCCGGTAGAAATGATAGTAAGGGCTTATCTCACAGGAAGTTCATGGCGTACCTATAAGGCAGGTGCAAGGGAGATCTGCGGAGTGAAAATTCCTGATGGCATGAAAGAGCACCAGCGCTTTGAAAAACCTATTATTACTCCAACAACAAAAGCAGAGCAGGGCAGGCACGATGAGGATATCTCCCGCGAGGAAATAATAAAAACTGGTCTGATACCTGAAAAGGAGTATTCAATGATCGAAAAATATACAATGGCAGTTTTTATGAGGGGATCCGAAATAGCTGCCAGTCATGGCCTGATTCTTGTTGATACAAAATATGAGTTTGGTAAGAAAGATGGAAGGATCTACCTTATTGATGAGATCAATACCCCTGATTCATCACGGTATTTTTATGCTGATGAGTATCAGGAACGCTTTGATAAAGGGCTTCCCCAGAAGCAACTCTCAAAGGAATTTGTTAGGGAGTGGCTGATGGCTAACGGATTCCAGGGCCAGACTGGTCAGGTAGTTCCGGAAATGACAGACAAATTTGTCAATGAAGTATCGGAAAGGTATATAGAACTATATGAGAAGATAACGGGTGAAAAGTTTGTAAAAGCAGATATTACCAATGTCCCTGAAAGGATAGAAAAGAACTGCAGGGAATATCTTAAATCATTGTAATTCATTAATAAAGAATGATAGCTAGACTAAAATTAAGTGCATTTATACTGGTAGTTTTACTTATTACAACCAATTGTTTTGTCGCTTTATCTCAGGTTGTTGTGGAGCGCTCAAAAGAAAAAGTTATTATATCCGGTGTTGCTTATTACATACATCAGGTAAAAAAAGGGGAGACTGCATATTCTATTTCCAGAGCATACGGAATTACAGTTGAGGAACTTACCAGGGAGAATCCTCCGGCAGTATATGGAGTAAATGAAGGACAGTCACTCAGGATCCCGGTAAAACAGACCGCTACGGTAACCACGGCTGATGCTGTACCTTTAAAACAGGTTCAGAAGGATGAGAGCAAATTCCTGTATCATGGCCTGCAGCCGGGTGAAACAGTCTATTCACTCTCGAAGTTATATGGGGTGTCTGAAAATGAGATAATTCAGAGTAATCAGGGCATCGATATCAATAAATTGTCTGTCGGATACGAAATAGCAATACCAAAACGTGTCTTTATGAGCGATCGTCAGAAGTTTGATGATCAGGAGAAGAAATACATCTTTCATAAAGTCCTCAAAGGAGAATCACTCTCTTCAATTGCTGAAAAATATGGACTCTCGGTAAGGGAATTGAGAAAAGAGAACAGGGACCTGAGGTTTCCTCAGGTAGGTGATTTAGTGAGAGTTCCAGGGGTGAAAGTGCCTGAAGTTGAAGTTGTTGCACCTCCTGTAACCGACACTATTGTAGTTATAGCAGAAGAGCCGGAAGTAAAATATACAAGACCTGCTGGTTTCACAAAGGTTAAAGACCTCAAAGGATCTATAAATGTTGCTGTGCTTCTTCCGTTCTATTTTAAGGAGAATGCCGATCGCACTGAGATCGATTCCTCAAAAATGATTAAAGGAAAGAAACCACCATCTCGTAAAAAACCTGAAGAATGGATCTATCAGAAAGGTTTCGATTTTCTTGAGATGTACCAGGGAATTCTTCTGGCAGCTGATACTCTCAGGGCATTAGGTCTAGATATCAGTATTTCTGCATTTGATATAAAAGATGATACGATAGAGATTACAAGGTTAATAAACTCAGGTAAACTCGCAGGAATGGACCTTATTATCGGTCCAGTCTATTCTCATAACTTGCAGATAGTTGCCGATTATGCCAGAAACTTTGGCATTCCGGTTGTTTCGCCGGTAACATTAATGAATAATAGTGTTCTCGTAAATAATCCAACACTATTTATGGCCAATTCTTCTCTGGAAGTTGCTCAGAAAGCTCTTGCAAAAAGAATCAGTGAGAATTATGATAATAACCTGGTCTTTATTCATGCAGACTCCATCAGGTCTGACTCTGATGTGAAAAGATTCAAGGATATGATCTTTAAAGAGCTGAGCTATAAATTGCCCTATGAGGAGATAAAATTCAAGGAATTTCTCTTCTACAGCAGGTCAATGTTTGATAATGACTCAATAAACAGACTCAGTCATGCACTATCAGAAAGCACAAAGAATATAATCATTATAGCCTCTGAAGATACTCCTGTTATCAGCGAGAGCCTAACAGAGATCCACGGACTCTCAAAAAGATTTGATGTAAAGGTGTTCGGATACCCGTCTCTTCTTGATCTTGATAACCTTGATCCTAAATTGTTCTTTGATCTTGATCTTAAGATACTAACGCCTTACTGGATAGATTACACCCACGAGAATGTCAAACAGTTCAATTCCGACTACAGGAGAAAATTCCTTACCGAGCCACTTGAAAAGAGCTTTGCCTGGTCGGGTTACGACATTGCTTACTATTTTTTAAGCGGTTTGGCATTGAACGGGAGGGATTTTATATCCAATCCGGAAAAACATTATCCAGAACTCCTGCAGACAAGATTCGATTTTGTCCGAAAGGAAGAAAATGCAGGTTTTGAGAACCAGAGTCTTTTTATGGTCAGGTATACAAGAGATTACGAGGTGTTACTGGTGGAAGAGGATAGTCTTTTTAACCATTAAGAGTCAAGATTTAGAGTGATAAATTTATCCGGAAAATAAATTGTGTTAATAAAAATTAACAATTGGGAATATTAATACATTATTAATTGTCTATTTGTTGTAGTATGATTAAAGAGTCGTACAATGTTTCTGAAGAAAATGAACTGGTCAGGGCGGCTCTGGAGGGCGACAAACAGGCTTTCGGAGAGATAGTGAACCGGTACAGAAAGATGGTTGCACGTACGGTTAAAAGCATGCTTGGCGATTCTGTTTTTGCAGAGGATATTGGACAAGAGGTATTTATTAAATTATATTATTCATTAGCGGAGTTCCGGGGAGAAGCAAAACTCTCAACATATATACAGAGAATTGCTGTTAACCTGACTCTTAATGAGATAAAAAGAAGAAAAAGGTTCTTTTCAATGTTTTCCCAGAAGGGAAATAATGAAATGTATGAATTTGAGGTTGCAGATCAGGACACACAGGAACAGCGTGAGGCAACAGAAATAGTAAACAAGGCGTTAAAGGCAATGGACCCGAAATTTAGTATAATAATAACAATGAGGATGTTACAGGGGTATTCTACAAAAGAGACAGCAGAGATACTCGATCTGCCGCTCGGAACAGTACTCTCAAGGTTATCCCGGGCTCAGGAACAGTTAAAGGATATTTTGGAAAATTATAACCATTATGAACTCATCAGAGATTAAAAAATTGTTAATCAGCTCAATAAGCACCGACGCTGATCCTTCTGAAGTCTCCGCAAGACTTGAGAAGGAGGGTATCTCTTACGATTTCAGTAAGGATTTTACCGATAAAGTGCTTGACAGAATTTTCGAAACAAAGGTGGCAGTAACAAGGGAAATTGATTTTGTCAGATCTCTGAACTTTGCTTTTTATCGTATTGCACTTACAGGTGTGGCTGCAATAGTTGTTCTCCTGATTTCAATATTCCTTATGGAGGGTTCGCTGTCTTTTAATTCATTCCTCGGACTAAGTGATAGTTACGATGAGACAATAGTAAGTCTATTAACAGGAAATTAAAAGTTATGAAAGCAAAACCAATTATATTAGTCGTTATTACTCTAATCATCGGATTCGTTCTCGGAATGCTGACATCTGCACAGATAAGATATCAGAAACTTAAGCCTGTCAGGGTTTATTTCTCCGAGGACCGGTTCCGCGATGGTATTTATAAAACTATCCAGCCTGATGAGCAGCAGAAAGCTAAGATAGATCTTGTGCTGAACAAATATGCCAAGATAAACAGCGAACTGCAGACAGATTTCCGTAAGACATTTGATTCTACCATGAAAGAATTCCGCAAGGAACTGGAGTCAAACCTTACCAAGGACCAGCTTGCAAAACTTAAGGAGATGGATGACAGAAGGCAGGAGATGTACAGACAGGGTAGAAGGGACCGTGAAAACGACACGACTATTAACAGGGGTGCCAGACCTCCTCACGATATGTCAGGAAGACCTCTCCCGGGCGGTCCTCCTCAGCGTTTCGAACGTCACGATACGACTAATTTACCCGATCGTAAATAATAGATAGTCAAGCAGAATTGGGAGATCATCCTGATTTACACCAAGGGATATCAGCAGAGAACTGTCCTCCGAAAAGATCGACATAAACTGATCTTTTGAGATCTCACCACTTATAATACTCTGCCTGTAAAGAGCAATAGCTTCTTTCTTTTCCCCTTTGCATAATGCCAGATGGCCTTTGTTTATGAAATCGTGGGCTGTAAGCTTACTTTCTGAAAGCCGGTCGTAGTATTTTTCTGAATCATCAAACCTTCCAAGAGCAAAATAACAAAATGCTATCGGTCTTAATATCTTAAGGTTTCCGGGTTCTCTGTACTCAATTCTGAAATAATACTTCAATGCATTATCATAATCCTTCAGATCGAGATAACAGTGCGCAACCATAATTGCCGTATGAATATTTTCCGGCTCCATGTCACTTGCCTGAAGATAGTATTCAAGAGCCTCTTCATTTTTACCAAGTCGTCTGAGGCATAATCCTAATTTCTTAATGGTCCATACCTTCCTGTCAATTAACTCAGCTCTCCTGTAATATTTGAGTGCTTCGTCATAATCGCCGGTTTCCTGGTAACAATAAGCTATCTTTTCATAAAGCTGTGCATCAGATGGACGTTCGGAAACATGCTTAAGGAAGAGTGACAGTGCATCGTCATAGAAGTTTTTGCTGAAAAAGTAGTCTGCAAGTCCAACCTCTGCATCTGATCCCTTGTTTGTTATCCTGAAAAATTCTGAGTTATAAATGTCAAGCTTCCCTATAAACAGATCTTCGAACTCTTTCTTGTAAGGTGAAAGTTTAAAGAATCTGTAAATATCCTGAAGATACTGTGTTACGTTTGTTCTGAAACTTTTATATGGATCAGTTCCTGTTTCTTCTGCATTTAACTGCTGCAATCCTTCCAGTTCCATCCTGAAAACCTTAAGCATCATGCTTTTCTGCGCCGAAGGAAGATGTTTAAGATTCAGAAGAAGTGAATACTTGTCGCTGTTGCAGATGAAAGGTGTTTTATACAATGCTTCTGCCAGTTCGTTGGTGCCTGGTCCAAGTATCTCATCCTTGTAAATCTCGTCAACCGTCTCGTTATCGGGATAAAAAGGCACAAACCAGTTCTGAAAATCCTTGAAGAAGTCAAAGTGCTTCATATTTGCAAAGGCCGACATGTATACGTCTGCACCTTCCATCTGAAGCTTGGTAAGTTCTTCCATCGTCTTAAAAATCTCCTCCGACTCACCAAACATCTCTGACCAGTCGGGATTTTTTTCATCATTTTTATCCTTGGGAAGAATATTGTCGAGGTCAAGTTTTTCCTCAATCCTGGGTTTCAGCTTTGCCACCTGCGGCAGGATCTCATCATGAAGTTTTTTACCAAGCTTTTCTGTTTCCCTTGATCTGATAGTCTGAAATACAATTATCCTGCAGTGTTCCCTGAACTTATTATCACGACTCAGTTTTGATATCTTATCGGTTATTTCCGGATACAGTAAGATCCTGCCATTATAATAGTGAAGATTAAGAATCAGTCCTGATAGCGCCCTCTCCATAACCTGTTCCTGTCCTGCTTCATAAATATTTATAAGGTGAAACAGTTTTTCGCTCTGCCATGTCCTGAGTGAACTAAGAGTAATTGCAGTAGTAAAAATACTTGATTCATACCATCTGAATTTTCCTGATTTCAGGATGATTTTAATAAGGCTGTTCTCTGCCTCACCATAAAAGTCTGTCAGCCATAAATGATTGAAAATATTTTTTATCAGCTGTCTGTGCTTTCTTGAAATCTCAGATTCGGGATTTGGATTAACTTCATTGCTTAATTTCAGCCATTCATCAAGTTCCGACTTGAACATGAGATCATCTACAGTTTCAACTATAGTTTTTCCGCTTAGCTTGATCTCTTTTTCCGCCTGTTCCTTTATCCAGTATGTATGCCATCCTGAATAACGTGACAATATGTCCTGCCTTACACGGTCTGATAGCCCAAGAATCGATTGTATGAGCTTCAGATATATTTTATTCCTCTCAGGGTCGTTGATACCTTCAATCGTGTATGTAAGCATGTTTCTGTAGGTCATGACAATATTATCATACTCATCATGAAGGTCGCCGGAAGCAGATCCTGTGATCATATCTGACAGAATATCAAGACTTTGCTTTATTCTTTTCTCTGAAACCAGGCTGCAGAGCTTTTTATGCTGTTGTATTACTTTTGTTACATTCATTGTGTTTATCCAATTAGAATGAAATCTGACAATTCTTCATTTCATTCTGTGTAATTCTATATCTGCAACAATCAGGCCGTAACATTTAAACCATTTGTTAAACTCTTCTCTGAAACATTCCTTACTTTTGGAGTCACATCAAAATGATTCATTTTGGACGAAAGGAATAATTTACTGAATTGGCTGCCAACCACTAAAAAGGAATTGGAACTTCGTGAGTGGGAGGAGGTTGACGTAATTATCTTCACCGGCGACGCATATGTAGATCATCCTTCATTCGGAGCTGCAGTTATAGGAAGGGTTATTGAAGATGAGGGATTCCGTGTTGCAATTGTTCCTCAGCCGAACTGGAAGGATGACTTAAGGGATTTTCGTAAGCTTGGACGACCTAAATTATTCTTCGGGGTAACTGCAGGGAACATGGACTCCATGGTTAACCATTACACGGCAGCCCGGCGTCTTCGTTCCGATGATGCCTATACACCCGGAGGGCAGGCTGGATTCAGACCAGATTATCCGACAATTGTTTATACTAAAATACTTAAAGAAATCTTCCCTGATGTCCCTGTGGTTATTGGAGGTATCGAGGCTTCGATGAGGCGTCTGACACATTATGATTACTGGAAGGATAAGCTCGAACCGTCAATACTGATAGGCAGCGGAGCCGATATGCTGATCTACGGAATGGGAGAACAGCCATTGAGGGAACTAATGAAATTGCTGTCGAAGGGGATTCCTTTTTCGTCACTTAAGACTATTGCCCAGACAGGAATACTTGTAAACCGTAAGGAGGAGCTTCCTGTTCAGAAACAATGGAAGGACATAACACTAAATTCCTTTGAAAAATGTCTGAAAGACAAGAATCTGTTCTCAGACAATTTTCTGAAATTCGAGAAAGAATCTAATAAAATTGAATCTGCCAGACTAAATGAACCTTCAGGTGATTTTAAGGTAATAATTAATCCGCCTTTCCCTCCAATGACAGAGGCTGAGGCTGATAGTACTTTTGATCTGCCATACATGTACCTTCCTCATCCCCGATACAACAAGAAGGGCGATATACCGGCATATGAGATGATAAAATTCTCTGTTAACATTCATCGCGGATGTTTCGGAGGATGCAGCTTTTGTGCAATCGCGGCACATCAGGGTAAACAGATAATCAGCAGATCTGAAAAGTCAATACTAAATGAGGTGACCAAGATTTCAAAATTGCCTGATTTCAAGGGAAATTTGTCTGATCTGGGAGGTCCGTCAGCTAATATGTACCGGATGAAAGGCAAGGATATGAAGCTTTGCCAGGTCTGTGCGCGTCCATCATGTATATGGCCAAATGTATGTAAAAATCTGAATGCCAACCATAAGCAGCTTACTGATCTTTACAGGAAAGTTGACAGAATACCCGGGATAAAGAAATCATTTATTGGCAGCGGAGTCCGTTATGATCTTTTATTCCCCGAATGGAATAAGAGTGCAGGAAAGGATGAAGGAGAATATCTTGAAGAGCTTGTTTCGAAACATGTCTCCGGACGGCTTAAGGTGGCTCCTGAACACACATCTCCCCATGTTCTGTCGCATATGCGGAAAGCTCCTTTTGAGCTATTCAGGAAACTGAAAAAACGATTCGATAATATCAGAGAGAAAAATGGTCTGAAATATGAAATTATACCTTATTTCATTTCCTCTCACCCCGGATGTACCGATGCTGATATGAAAGAACTTGTTGCCGAGGTTAAAAGTCTGGGTATTAAACCTGAACAGGTTCAGGATTTTACACCGACTCCCATGACTCTTTCGACACTTATGTATTATACAGGGTTTGATCCGTTCACCGGGAAGAAAGTATATGTTGCACGAAGCAGTGATGATAAGAAGAGGCAGAAGGAGTATTTTTTCTGGTATAAAACTGGTGACAGGTACCAGGCGCCAGGCAACAGGAAGGAGAAAGGGAGAAAGGGTGAAGGGGAGAAACGAAGATAGAGGTGACTTACGCCAGGCGTAGTTCTCCGCTAGGCGTAGTCTCCAGACTACACTTAGCATTTAATATTAATTTGTAACGGCTCGGTGGTTGCGGTAGTAAGAAAAGTTTATTACCCCAACCGTCCGTGTTATAGTGCGTTTATTAATTAAAACTGTCCACCAGCGATGAAATTGTCACGGTAGCAGGATTGGTCAGGATTTCAGGATTGGACGGTCGTAGGATTGCTCACGGTACAAAAAGTATAATAAGTGGCTATAAATTACATTGATAGACATTGGGAATATTGAGGATCTGTCCGGAAGGTCAGGGTGATCAAAAGTTTTCCAGGACTTTTACCTCTACTCTCCTGTTAATGGCCCTAGTCCTTTCGTCAAAGTCCATATATAAAGGAGATTTTTTACCAAAACCGGTGAAGTTTAGTCTAGATGAGTCAATCCCATTTTTAATTAGCCAATTATATACTGCTTTTGCTCTATTGATTGATAATTCTAAATTGTATTCGTCGTTTCCAATATCATCTGTATGTCCGGAAATGAGAAGTTTTAAGTTTGGATTGTCAGTTAGAAATTTCTTAACGATAAAAAGTACACTGTCAGCACTTTGAAGTAACTCATAACTGTCAAACTGAAAATTGACATTTTTTAGAATAATAGAATTACCTGTTTTGAGTTGAGTTAAATCATTTTCTATGAGCAATGAATAAGGCTTTTCTACTTGTTTTATTGTATCAATTGGAACTGTTGTGTTATTACATGAGCATTCCGTTTTATCCTGTATCTCATTTAGTTCAACCTTGTCAATTAAATAGTATGCAGAGAGGTCTATACCAAAATTAGTCTTAGGCATATCTTTCCTTGAAATGATCTCTAAACTCTCTGCCGGAGCAAATCTCCCAATAGTAATAAATTGTTCTCCTCCTCCTGCGATAAAAAAGTCACATATTGTAATGAACTGTTTATTATTAACTTTTGATGTTGATAGGATTACCTGAGGTTTAAATGATGATTCAGTTCCGGTATGTATTTTAATCGGTTTGGTTGAAAGATGGATCGCAAGATGATCCACCGAAAATCCCGAGTAGGAAGCCAGGGCAATAGACACCTTTAAACAGTATTTTTGTCCTTTGGATAATGGTTTAATAATCTGACCTTGGATGTACTCTGAGTAAGGTTCTGATTTTTTATATAGAGCTAGTCCAGCATAGTTGAATTTATCAGGAAGAGGGAAATCAAGAAGGTAGTTGTAGTTTAAAACATTGATGAACCTGTTGTAGCTTAAATAATCAGGTGTGAATAGTCCAGGAGTCACCCAAAAGGGAATCCAATCTTCGAGCTTTGATTTTCCATTAGAAATTATTGGTATAGGTTTGTAGTAGAATAGCTCAAAGTCCGGATTCAAGATTAAATTAGGTCCACTTGAGAGCGGTTTAATCCAAATCGTATCCCAAATACCTTTTAAGACTGTTATTTCACCAACTTGTTGATTATTGTTGTAAATCTCCTTAGTGGAATTGTAAAGGATCCCGTCTTTAAAGAAATCATCTCGATACTTATTTCCTTGTTCTGTATAGTAGATCCATTTCCCGTGAGGTAGGTCTTCCCATTTATTTCTAAGATCATCCAGTTTTTTTAAGTTTAGGGTAGCTTTGTAGTTTTCGATCCTTTCCAATTGTCCATTCTGATACCAGTATTTCCACTCTCCATCCCTCTTTTTCAATCCTTTGAAATATGCATATTTCTTAGGGATGCGCCAATCAAAACTGGAATAGGAAAAGACGGACCCTTTTGATTGCAATGTCCCATTATCATAGAATGTTTTGACTTTTTCTCTTTGTGCGTCTAAATCAGATAATATAATCAGGAAGACGATAATAAATATGCTGTGTTTCATATGGCTATCAAGATAAATATTATTCCAGATTATTTCAAGCCCACATAGATGTGAAGGAATTGTCTCGCTATAGAAGATTTGTCACGATGTGATAAAAATATCCAGATAAGGACGGAAAAATCATAACTCAATATTGTCTGTCTTGAGGAACTGTCTTTGATGCAGGATTTGTCACGGTATACAAATTTAAATATAAAAAGGATTTGGAGTTATAGTGCGTTTGGATGTGTCAATTTTGGGGTCAGGCAGGAAATCGCAAATGCACTATAACGGCCGCTGGTATGGGCAGTAAGCTTATTACCTCAACCATCCGTGTTATGGTTAGTTCTAATTTTAAAATTGTCACGGTATAACGAAACTGTCTGGATAAATAGTATCAAGTAATAATTAACAAATTGGTTATTTTCTCTCGTAAGTTATCCATTGAGGGTTAGTATTATCAGCAAAATAGATCATCATTGAATTATTAGAAACATTATTAATGCTGTACGTATCAACACATTTGGTTTCTTCAATAGAGCCATCTTTTAGGGTTAATTTAACAGTTGTAATAATTATGTATTGTTTATTTTGTCCCCATTCTGCTGTCACTTTTCGTGTAGTATTTCCAGATTTGGTAATTGTCTCCTTCCCATCAAGAGAATACGTTACTGTCTCATCGATAGGCTTTTTTTCCAGAAAATCAAATGTGCCTGTTAATGTAATACTATTGGATTGTTGCGTAATAGTAAGTATTGATGGTATAACTTCCTCATAAATTTGATCTTGTTTAAGATGCCAAACTCCAGAGAAATCTGCGGCAGTAGAAGATTTAAGTATACTATCTCTTTGTTTGTTTAATTTTTGAATATCATCTTCTGTGTAATCCTTAAGACAACGAACAGATAATCCATCACGCTTGCTGTTTGTGGATGGAAAAGCACTACTATTATTGGCATAAATAACTAATCCTGTGGCCATATATGTATTGTAACCTGATGAACTCCACCATTGTCCTGCACGACCAATTACGTCAAACTCACCATTTATATATCGGTATCCAACTGGAAGTCCATTGAAGCCACTGCTATTGTTTCTGGTTTGATCAAACCCTACATTGCCATCTATTGAATCAGGATTCCAGCCATTAGTGGATGCTAAAGATTTAGCTACCACATTTGAGTTCTTCTTCCCATATCCATTATTCGAAAGATAAATAAATAGTTGATTCAACAATTCTTCTCTAGTTGGTATATGCCAGCCAGTTGGGCATAGCATATTTGTATTAACCGCATACCAATTATATAGCGCCCCATAATTATCCTTATTTGCAGTTTCATTATTATTATACCAACAGTAAGCAGGAGTGAATTCTTGCCATTTATTCTCATCTATAACCAAAGGTATATCAGACCCATCATTGTATTTTGTGGTTTTTAAGTTTTCAGCCATCCAAATCTGCATGCCGATTTTAACTGTTTTGTATACATTGCCATCTATATCCTTAACGGTTGGAGATTGGAAGTTGGTTAATCCGGAACTATCCATGACCTTTTGTAGACCTTGTGATTTTGATGGGATACAGCTAAGGAAAAGAAATGATAAAACCGCCAAATTTATTGTTATAAAAATTCTAAAGCTATTAATGATTTTATTTGGATTCGCCTTTGTTAACATTATCAATCGTTTCCGGGTTAATGATTGATTAAAGCCGCTCGTTAAGGGAAAGTTTCTTTTATAACCAATAAAACTAATGAGGTTTTCAGCATAACTATTTATGTCGGATGAATATTGTACTACTCCATTATCAGCCAGATATTCATGATTAACTCTAAGCGCTCTGTTATACAAAATGAGAATTGGATTGAACCAATAAATTATTTGGATTATTTCAATAAAAATTATATCCAAAGAATGAGATTGCCTTAAATGTTCAATTTCATGATCCAATAATTCTTTCGCAATCTTATTGTCCAAATAGTCAAGTTTGTTGATGAAGATTGTATTGAAGAAACAAAATGGATTAACCTGATGATCAAGAAGAGCGATTTTGTATCCTGAATATATTCTTTTTTCAGATAATGATAGTTTGTGGGTGATGAAGATAATGTTTTTGAAAAAACGAAATAGCAATAGGATTACAACGGAAAAGTATAGAATGGACAAGATGTTAAAAAGAGTAATACTGGAAGATATTTTTTCCTCTGTTGTATCATCCTCAACATAAGCACTATTTGTAATATTAGGAAAAACGTTACGATCAATACTATTTACAGAAATGTTACTATTTAAGACTGTAACAATGTTATTCTGAACATCGTTACTCTGAATATTAACCGGAATTGCGACGAAAGGGATAATCAAAGAAATTACAATTGATATAATAAGAAAAAACCTGTTGAATACAAAAAGCTTCTCCTTTCTTAACAAGAACCAATAAAGCCCAAACATTAAGAGAAGGCTTATACTAGATTTAATAATGTACACTGTCATTTTTTTGTCTTTTTTGATGTAATTTTCTTATCAACTAGATCTCTAAGTTCTTTAAGTTCATCCTGATTCATATTTGTTTCATTTGCGAAGAATGAAGCGAATTGAGCAGTTGAATTGTTGAAGAAGTCTTTGATCAATCCATTAATGTGATCTGAAAAGTAATCTGACTTTTTGATCAAAGGGTAATATTCTCTCGAATTTCCGAACAGCTTGTAACTCACAAATCCTTTGTCGATCATCCGCTTCAATAATGTTAAAACCGTTGTTGATGCAGGTTTAGGGTCTGGAAATTCATTCAAAAGGTCACGAATGAAAGCTCTTTCAAGTCTCCAGAGCAATTTCATAATTTGTTCTTCAGCGGTTGTTAGATACATTGCAGTCTACGTTTAACTATATAACTCTACAAATGTAGACTTGTATTTTTAATTATCCAAATAATTTGAAAAATATTTTTCAAAAACATTGATTTAATATTTATTTCTGTTGTAATTGTACTAGTGTTAAGTCAAAATAGCGGGTGTTTGGAGCAATCCAAACTCTTGCTTGTGCGTTGGGAATTCAGGTATACTTATTAATCTTAAAATTTTATGCTGTTATATCTAGGGGGGGCTATTAGGATTGTCTAGAGGAATAAAACTGTCAATATTTAAAAGTTTCTATTATGAGCATACTGATTTCTTTACAAGTTTTGGTATCCATAACACCCAATTTTTGAATCAATCTTGTCTTGTCCACACATCTTATTTGATCAACAACGAGCTGTCCATTCTTGCCTTTAAAATGACAATTAATCCTTGTAGGATACGGTTTAAGCGTGCTGGTCATTGGTACAATTACGACAGTATTAAGAAATTTATTTGCTTCATTTGGCGAAACTACCAGACATGGACGCATTTTATTGATTTCTGAACCCTGAGTTGGGTTAAGTTCAATATTCCAAACTTCAAACCTTTTTACCATGTCCAGTCCTTTTTGTCAAAATCGTTTTCAATATCAATTATATCATTCTCTGGTGTAAAACCTTTGGCAATTGCATCAGCAAATATCTGTTCCCAATTACTTCGAACTTTATTTTCGACTAATGGTGTTATTACTAACCCTCCATCTTTCTCTTGAATTTCAACTTGATTTGCCTCACCAAATGTGCTTAAAAGCTTCTTTGGAATTATAAGCCCTCTGGAATTACCTATTTTTACTATTGTCGTTTCCATATTAAATATCTTTATACAAAGATAATAATTGTTATAACATGTTATAACAATTATTAATTATTTATTTAATGAAGCCATTAAAATTAGTCCTTGATTTGTGCAAACTTATGAATCAGGATATCTTTGAAATATAACGATTCTAAATACTGTTATTTACGGTATACTATTTTAATAAAACTGCCGTTTAAGTATAAAAATCATTAATTTTACTTTCTGCCTGTACCTGATTAGCTGCTGACTAAATGAAACTTCTATAAGTATGTCAAAAATTTCTCACAGAATATTCATAATAACACTTGTTTCAATTGTATTTATCGTCACAATATGGCTTATTTACAGAGGATTATCTTATTATAATATCAGTCTCGAAGAACGTGTTTTTCATAAGGATCATAGTGCCCTTAAACCAAGTGGAACAATTGGTCATGGTTTAGGAATTGCAGGATCACTTTTTATGATAATAGGTATGTTATCGTACATGGCAAGGAAGAGATACCGGTTTCTCTCAAGAATGGGATTATTGAAACACTGGCTCGAGTTTCATATATTTTTGTGCACTCTGGGACCGATACTTATTTTGTTTCATACTTCATATAAATTCGGCGGATTGGTTGCAGTCAGTTTCTGGAGCATGGTTGCGGTTTTTTTCAGTGGTATAATCGGTCGTTTCATTTATATTCAGATCCCCCGGTCTATCGAAGGAAGGGAACTCAGTTTAAATGAGGTTAAAGGAATGAAAAGTGATGTTGCCGGAATTGTAAGAAGTAACTACAATCTCGATGAAGAAAGCTACAACATACTTGTTGATTCAATAAAAAGAAAGTTGAATTGTACCGGAAAAATCCTTTTGTTCGTTATATATCAAAGTACCTCGACGACAGAAGATCACTAAATTCAGTAAGAACTGTTCTGAGGAAAAACAAACTGCCTGATAGTGAATATAATAAGGTGATGGCCCTGGTACGTGATGATATTCGTTTAAACCGAAGGATAGAACGGCTTGATACAATGCAGAACCTGTTCAAATACTGGCATGTGGCTCATTTGCCCTTTGCACTTGTAATGCTGATCATTATGGTAATACATGTAGGTGTAACAATACTTTTCGGATACAGATGGATCTTTTGAATCATGGAACAAACTGTTGAAAGTATATTAATATATGGTGCGGCAATCATTCTGTGTGTTGTTGTTATTGTTATTTACCTGCGCAAGAAAACCAAAGAATCCAGGCTTGTTGATGAAAAGATAAAAATTGCAAAAGAGGAGGGTCTTCATGAACCTGTTTCTCTTCATCCTTATGTAGACGTAAACAGTTGTATTCAGACCGGTGCCTGTATTGCTGCCTGTCCTGAAAAAGATATTCTCGGCATCAGGAACGGCAAGGCAACAATAATTAACGCCTCGAGGTGTATTGGTCACGGGGCATGTTTTCATGCCTGTCCCACCGAAGCCATTACTCTGAGAATAGGAACAGAGAAAAGGGGAGTGGAGCTTCCGCATGTCAGCCAGAATTTCGAGACTAATGTCCCGGGGATTTTCATTGCAGGCGAGCTGGGTGGAATGGGCCTTATAAAGAACGCGGTTGAGCAGGGAAGACAGGCAGTTGAAAACATCATCAAGACTTTCAATAAAAACCATAATGCGGATTACGACCTTATAATTATTGGCGCAGGTCCGGCAGGAATTTCAGGAACTCTCACAGCAAAGAAGCATGGACTAAAATATTTACTGCTCGAGCAGGATACCCTGGGAGGAACTGTTTTTACTTTCCCTCGCAAAAAGA
Organism: Bacteroidales bacterium; assembly: GCA_016709865.1. NCBI lineage: Bacteria > Pseudomonadati > Bacteroidota > Bacteroidia > Bacteroidales > Bacteroidales bacterium. The sequence goes on along the minus strand of JADJLX010000005.1, from coordinate 1,260,148 downwards.
TAATTATGACTTCACCAATGGACTTGCCTTTGTATGGTAAAATCAAACTGTTTGAGACAAGCAAGTCTGAACTGCTCGATTTGTGGCACACAGTGCTTAATAAAAATGGCATCATTGTTTCGGAAAACTCAAAGGTTGAATCAATTCTGTCAGAAAGCGGAATTTTTAAAGTGACTACTATTAAGGATGAACAATTTACCTCAGCAAGAGTATTGCTGGCAATCGGCAGACGAGGGACACCCCGAAAACTAAACGTTCCGGGAGAAATGAAGGAAAAAGTTGCCTATCGTTTGCTCGAGCCTGAGGAGATTTCGGGAAAACATATTATAGTTGTTGGAGGCGGAGATTCTGCAATTGAATCAGCTTTGCTTCTGGCAGACCAAAACCATGTGATTCTTTCATACCGGAATGAAGTATTCAGCAGAATTAAGCCACTGAATAATATTGCACTTAATAAAGCAGTAGCCGAGGGAAAGCTTGAGTTAAAACTAAAGTCGAATCTATTGTCAATTGAAGATGAGACAATTAGACTTTCAGTTAATGATAACGGAGAGGCTATTGAATTGCAGAACGATCTGGTTTACATCTTTGCCGGAGGTGAATTACCAACTCAATTTCTTGAGAAAGCAGGTATAAAGATCACTAAGAAATTTGGTGAAACGGTTATGAAACATTGAAGCACGGGGCAAGGAGCAAGGAGCAAAGGGCAAAGAGCATAGAGCAAAGTGCAAAGTGCAAAATGAAAAGAGATACCAGATGAACAGGAATGCAATAAAAGTTATACTAGTACTATTTCTTAGTCTGATCTCATTTTTCAGAGCAGAAGGACAGTTGTCTCCGGGTGCGCTTTCAAATGCACATTCGAATCTGGAAGGAATGTCAAACTGTACCCAGTGCCATGTTCTGGGAAATAAGGTATCAAATGAAAAGTGTCTGGTTTGTCATGTTGAAATAAAAAGCAGGACAGATATTAACAAAGGTTACCATTCATCAACTGACGTAAAAGGAAAACAATGCTTTGAATGTCATAGTGAACATAATGGAAAGAACTTTCAGATCATCCGTTTCGATACAACTAAATTTGACCATAATAATACCGGATATTCTCTTTCAATTCCTCATGCAAAGCAGGAATGTAAAGTGTGTCACAATCCAAAGTATATTACAGATCAGAAACTTAAGGAAAAGAAAAGCACATTTCTGGGACTTAAAACGGAATGTCTGACCTGTCATGCAGATTATCATCTCAGAACACTTTCCTCCTCATGTCTGAATTGTCATAAGGAAGACTCCTTTGTTCCAGCTTCAAAATTTAATCACGACAACGCAAAATTTAAGCTTGCAGGAAAGCATAAAAGTGTCGTTTGTGCCAAATGCCATAAAGTAGAAACGGTCGAAGGGAAAAAATTCCAGCAGTTCCGCGGTATTCAGTACAGCAACTGTACAAGTTGTCATAAAGATCCTCATTCAAATCAGTTTGGGCAAAACTGCAGACAATGCCATAGTGAGGAATCTTTTAAGGCAGTGAGCGGTATGAATAACTTCGACCATAACAAAACTGCCTTTAAGCTTGAGGAAAAGCACCTTATCGTGAAATGTAATGATTGCCACAAAACAAAATTCACAGATCCTCTAAAGCATGACCGCTGTACCGATTGTCATTCAGATTATCACAATAAGCAATTTGTTAAGAACGGTGTGGCACCTGATTGTTCTGAATGTCATACTGTTAAAGGATTCACACTGTTCAATTATTCTGTAGAAAACCATAATCTGAACCGCTTCCCTCTTGAGGGATCTCATGCTGCAATTCCATGTTATGAGTGCCATAAAAAGCAGGAGAAATGGAGCTTCAGGGAAATAGGGTTAAACTGCAGGGATTGTCATACAGATATTCATAAGACATATATATCAGCAAAGTATTATCCAGAGGCCAGTTGTATATCCTGTCATAACACAAATCGCTGGACATCAGTGAGTTTTGATCATTCAAAAACTGATTTTAAACTAACTGGTGCTCATGCAGGTAAGGATTGCAGAAGCTGTCATTATAAGAAGGATGTTAATGGTGCTATAAATCAGCGATTTGCCGGATTACCTAAAGATTGCTCAGCATGCCACACTGATAACCATTTTAATCAATTTGAAAAAAATGGAATAACCGATTGTAATGCCTGTCATACCACTGCGAACTGGAAGGCGCCGTTATTCAATCATGATAATACGGCATTTAAGCTCGATGGAAAACATGTAAATGTGGCATGTGCAAAATGTCATAAACCTCAGCAAGAGGGTTCAAAGATCTATGTGAAGTATAAACTAAAAGAATTCAAATGCGAATCCTGCCACTTGTAATATTGCTTTTTATGTTTTTGCTTCCGAAGCAAAAGACTGAGTCTCCGCACGGGAGTGCCTTTAAGGTCAGTTGCAGCACCTGTCATAGCTCCAAAGGGTGGCAGCTTGACAAGGCGATCTATTCTTTTGATCATAGTAAAACAAAACTTCCTCTTATAGGTCAGCATAAAGAGGTTGATTGCAGGTTATGCCATAAGAGTCTTGTGTTTGCTGAGGCAGAGACTGAGTGCAACAAATGTCATACAGATGTTCATCAGTCAACAGTTGGTGAGGATTGTTCCCGTTGCCATACACCTTCTTCGTGGCTGGTAAATAATATTACTGATATACACCAGAGGAGCAGGTTCCCTTTGTTGGGTGCCCACAGAACTGCCGATTGTTATGATTGCCACAAATCAGAGAGTCTGGCACGGTTTGATGTTATCGGAGTAAATTGCATAGATTGTCATCGTACAGATTATCAGGCTACAACAAGCCCGAAACATGCTGAAGCAGGTTTCTCTGAAGATTGTTCAACCTGTCACCCTGTTAACTCATTTCAGTGGGCAGGAGCAGGATTTAATCACAATTTTTTCGCACTTGTTCAGGGACATGCTGCGCCTAAATGTGATGATTGTCACACAACAGGCCGCTATGCCGATGCAAGCCCGGTCTGCAATACATGTCACCTGCCCGACTACAATGCATCAGTTAATCCTGATCATAAAGCTTCCAATTTCCCGGTAACCTGCGAAAACTGCCACACTCTCAGCCCCGGCTGGAAACCGGCCAGTTTTGATCATTCACGTTTCCCTCTCACACTCGGACATTCAGGACCTGCCTGTGCAGACTGTCACAAGGGAGGAAATTATACTTCCACCCCGACCGATTGCTATGCCTGCCATGCTGTTGATTATAATAGCACGACAAATCCAAAACACCAGACACTCGGATTCTCTGTTACATGTACTCAGTGTCATACTACGAATCCCGACTGGAAACCTGCATCTTATGCACAACATGATACAAAATCGTTCCCGATATATTCCGGAAAGCACAGAGGAGAATGGAACTCATGCACAGATTGCCATGCCAATGCATCTAATTATGCACAGTTTACATGCCTTAGCTGTCATGAGCATAACAAGACTGACATGGACAGGAAACACAGGGGTGAGGGAGGTTACTCCTATGACAGTGCTGCCTGCTTTAAGTGTCATCCAAAAGGAAATGCAGACTAAGTAACTATGAAAAAGCTATTTGCAGGATTTCTTGTGTCATTTTTCTGTATCATCCTTTCAGGGCAGACAGTCAAGATCTCCATGTCTGGTCAGGTCTCATTTGTCAGTACCCAGAACATTTATGTTAAGTTTAAATCAACTGAAGGAATTGTTGCCGGGGATACTCTTTTCTCACAGAGAGAAGGACGGTTAATTCCCGCACTTATTGTGAGGAATTTATCTACAACATCGTGTGTGTGTGCACCTCTTTCATCTACTGGTTTTGCAGTTGCGGATCTTGTTATTGCCAGAGTAATTCCTTCCAATCCTAAAATAGAAGAGGCTGTTAATGAATCTGTTGTTAATAAAATAACAACGGTTATTGTCAATGATGATACAACAGAAATTGTAAAAAAAGAGAGCGATTTCAAACAAAAGATCAGGGGAAGCGTATCGGTGAACTCATATTCTGATTTGTCAAACACACCTTCAGGCAATTCCCAGCGATTCCGTTATACATTTTCACTTGATGCGGCTAATATTGCAGACTCAAAGTTTTCATTTGAAACATATCTCTCTTTCAAACATAAAGCCGGCGAATGGCAGGATGTTAAGGATAATGTTTTTAATTCTTTAAAAGTCTATAGCCTCTCTGCCAGGTATAACATTAATAAAAGCACCCAGATCAGTCTCGGTCGCAGGATTAATCCGCGAATGACTAGCATTGGTGCAATGGATGGTATCCAGTTTGAGAAGAATATGAACAAATTCTCATTTGGTGCGGTTGCCGGCTCCAGACCTGATTTTACAACTTATGGATTCGACGCCAGTCTTTTTCAGTTTGGAGCATTCACAGCCTTCAATACTAAATCAGAATCAGGTTATACCGAGACCTCGCTTGCCTTTATGCAACAGATGAATAATTCGAAGACCGACAGAAGGTTTCTGTATTTACAGCATTCAAACACTCTGGTAAAGAATATTTACTTATTCAGCACACTGGAGGCTGATCTGTATCAGCTTAACTCTGATTCGCTGAATGCTAATAAGACTAATAATAATCTTAGTCTTACCGGACTTTATATCTCGCTAAGCTACAGACCTTCAGGCAAACTGTCATTTTCCGGATCATATGATGCAAGGAAGAATGTTATTTATTATGAGACATACAAAACGTTTGTTGACCGGATACTTGAAAATGAACTAAGACAGGGCTTCAGGTTGCAGGGAAGTTACCGGATAACAACAGATTTATCATTCGGAGTACAGGCAGGTTATCGCCTGCTTAAATCAGATCCGCACACTTCCCGGAATATCTATAGTTATCTTTCCTATAACCAGATTCCGGTAGTAGATATTACAGCAACTATTTCAGCAACTCTGCTGGAGTCTGCATATTTAAACGGAAAGATTTACAGTCTGAATCTGAGCCGCGATTTTTTCAAAAGCAAGGTCCAGACAGGTCTCGGATACCGGTTTGTGGATTACAGGCTTCCGGAGAACTTATTGAGTATACCTCAGAGTATAGCTGAAGCAAATATTTCGTGGCAGATGTTTGATAAGATGTCGCTTTCAATAAGTTATGAAGGTACATTCGAAAAGCAGGACCGGTACGACAGGATCTATTTCCAGATCAGGAAACGGTTTTAATAAAAAAGCCGGGAGCAAACCAATACTCCCGGCTTCTTAATTACCTATAAACCAAAACTAAAACTATTTTTCTGATTGCGGATTGCGGAATGCGGATTGCGGATTTAGAAATCCGAAATCGAAAATCCGAAATCCGAAATTCTTTACAATTGATCGTACTCTTTCAGAATGTTCTTAACATCATCCGGAGCAACCCTGCCGTAGGTTTTGTCGCCGACAAGTACAACAGGCGCCAGTCCGCATGCTCCTACACATCTGAGGCTTGAAAGACTGAACTTATTGTCCTTTGTCGACTCTCCGACATTGATCCCAAGCTCTTTCTTGAATTCATCAAGAACTTTCTCAGCACCTCTAACATAACAGGCTGTTCCCATGCATATACTAATCGGGTGTTTCCCTTTCGGGGTCATCGTAAAGAATGAGTAGAATGTTACCACACCATATATTTTGGCAACCGGTACATTCAGTCCTTCAGATACTACCTCCTGAACCTCAGCCGGGAGATATCCGAAATGTTCCTGGCAGGAGTGCAGAACATTAATAAGCTCCTGTTCGTCGTTATTAAAAGATGCGCACACACTTTTTATAAAGTCCACATCTTCTTTTCTTAATTCTATTTTTATACTGGACATAATCGTGAATTTTTGTTGATCAATATTTAAATACTATTTTTTAACTATGATCTTTTTCTTTTTATCAAAATAATGAGTATGAAGAAGATGGTGAGCTTTTTCGCTTCCGGGTTTACCAAGAAACTCATCATATAATTTAACAATGAATGGGTTCTCGTGCGATTTCCGGATTGGCTTATTTCTATCTTCAGCATAGATTGCTTTTGCTCTTGCTTTTATGATATCTGAGTTACCATGGTGCAATGGTTGTCCACCGCCGCCAATGCATCCACCCGGACATGCCATTACCTCAATTGCATGGAAGAGCGATTTGCCTGATCTTACATCGTCGAGCAGTTTTCGTGCGTTTCCAAGTCCGTGAGCAATACCAATATTAACAGGTAATCCGTTAAAGTCAATTGTTGCTGAACGGACACCCTCCATTCCTCTCAGTTCTGTGAAATCAATTCTCTCCAGTTTTTTCCCGGTATAAACTTCATAAGCAGTACGACAGGCGGCTTCTATTACACCACCGGTTGTTCCGAAAATAACAGCTGCACCGGTTGATTCTCCAAGCGGATTATCAAATTCCTCGTCATGAAGGTTTTTAATATCAATGTTCGCCTGCTTTATGAAATTAGCTAGTTCCCTAGTTGAGATTGAATAATCAACATCAGGATTGCCATCAACAGAGAACTCATCTCTCTGGCACTCATACTTTTTAGCGAGACAAGGCATTATTGAAACAACAACCATATCTTTCCTGTCGATACCGATTTTTTCAGCAAAGTATGATTTTGCTATAGCACCAAACATTTGCTGTGGTGATTTTGCGGTTGACGGAACATCTTTAAGATCAGGGAAATAATGTTCAAAGAAATTAACCCATCCCGGGCAGCATGATGTAAGAATCGGAATTCTTGCAGTTGTGTCGCCTTTCAGATGGCGCGATAATCTGTCAAGAAGTTCTGTACCTTCTTCAAGTATAGTAAGGTCAGCAGCAAAATCAGTATCAAACACATAGTCAAATCCAAGAGCCCTCAGAGCTGCAGTCATCTTTCCTGTAACAATTGTACCCGGAGCCATTCCGAACTCTTCACCGAGGGCAACACGTACTGCAGGTGCAGTCTGAACAACAACAGTTTTTGTCGGATCATTTAGTGCTCTCAGAACCTGGGGAACATGATTAACCTCGGTAAGTGCCCCTGTAGGACAAACTGATACGCACTGGCCACAGTAGGTACAGGTCGAATACTCAAGGTTTTGCTCGAAGGCTGGTGCCACAGTTGCCATAAAGCCTCTGTTCACAGCTGAAAGAGCTCCGACAGTCTGCACTTCATTACACATCATTTCGCAACGACGGCACATAATACATTTGTCGAGATTCCTTATAATTGATGGAGATGTATCCTTTCTGTATGTTGAGGTTGCAGCGTATTCCTGACCCGGAATATCTCTAATACCCAGCCTGTGGGCCATATCCTGCAGTTCGCAACTGCCCGACTTGGAGCAGACAAGACAATCTTTCGGATGGTCTGATAAAATGAATTCCATCACTGTTCTGCGTGCATTTAATACCCTCGTTGTATGTGTTTTTACAACCATCCCCGGTTCACATTTTGTTGAACAGGTAGGAGCAAGGTTTCTTCTTCCCTGTACTTCTGCCACACAGATCCTGCAGCCAGCTGGTTTATTTTCAATACCCATGTCATGCAGCTCCATATAACAGAGGGTAGGAATATCAATCCCCAGCTCCCTTGCCGCTTTATATATTGTAGTACCCCCTGGTACTTCAATCTCTTTATTATCAATAGTAAGCTTTATTGTTTCCATTATTTCTTTGATTATCTGATAAATATTGCATCAAACTTACATTTCTCCATACATGCACCGCACTTAATACAGGTTGCAGCATTGATAAGATGAGCCTCTTTTCTCTCACCTGTTATAGCATTCACAGGACAAACCCTTGCGCATGCAGTACATCCGACGCAATTTTCGGCATTAATAACATATTCCATAAGACTCTTGCACTGACCTGCAGGGCATTTCTTGCTGGTAACATGGGCAACATACTCTTCCCTGAAATTTTCGAGCATCGAAAGAACAGGATTTGGAGATGTCTGTCCCAGACCGCAGAGTGAAGTATCTTTAATTACAAGACTCATGTTCTTAAGCCTGTCAAGATCTTCAAGAGTTCCTTTTCCTTCGGTTATCTGACCAAGCAGTTCGTGTAATCTCTTGTTTCCTATTCTGCAGGGTGCACATTTACCGCAGGACTCCTCAACAGTAAATTCAAGAAAGAATTTTGCCATTGATACCATGCAGTCGTCCTCATCAAGAACGATCATAGCGCCTGAACCCATCATTGAGCCGGCAGCTATAAGGTTGTCGAAATCAATAGGAGTGTCGAGGTGTTTTTCTGTGAGGCAGCCACCTGACGGTCCGCCGGTCTGAACACCTTTGAATTTCTTACCGCCCCTTATTCCTCCGCCAATTTCGAATATTACTTCACGGAGGGTTGTACCCATTGGTACCTCTATAAGTCCGACGTTATTTATCTTACCGGCAAGTGCAAATACCTTTGTGCCTTTTGATTTCTCAGTTCCGATACTGCTGAACCATTTCGATCCTTTCAGTATGATGGCAGGGATTGCAGCAAATGTCTCAACGTTATTTACGTTCGTTGGTTTGTTGCGATAACCTGATTCTGCAGGGAAAGGAGGTTTAACTGTAGGTTCGCCCCTCAGACCTTCCATAGAATGTATCAGAGCAGTTTCCTCACCGCAAACGAAAGCACCTGCACCATAGCGCAGAGTAATATCGAAATTAAAACCGGTACCGAAAATGCTATTGCCTAACAGTCCGTATTCTCTTGCCTGGTTAATCGCAATCTTCAGTCTTTCAATTGCCAGCGGGTATTCTGCACGGATATAAATCAGTCCGCTTGATGCACCGATACTGTATCCGCAAATAGCCATTGCCTCAAGTACTGAGTGAGGATCACCTTCAAGAACTGATCTGTCCATGAATGCTCCGGGGTCTCCCTCATCGGCATTACAAACAACATATTTCTCGTCAGATACACTTTTACGGGCCAGTTCCCATTTCAGTCCTGTTGAGAAACCGCCTCCACCGCGCCCTCTCTGGCCTGAATCCTTAATAACTTTAATCACCTCTTCAGGGCTCATTTCGCTAAGAACCTTACCAAGAGCCTGGTATCCGTCACGGGCAATGTACTCGTCGATATTCTCAGGATTAATGAAACCGCAGTTGCGGAGTACAATCCTTAGTTGTTTTTTGAAGAAACCCATGTGCTTTGAATCAGAAATAGATTCCTTGCTTACAGGGTCTTTATATAGAAGTCTGGTAACTTTTCTTCCCTTTATAACATGTTCATCCACAATCTCCTGAGCATCTTCAGGTTTCACCTGTACGTAGAAAGTATTGTCGGGCATTACCTTCACAATTGGTCCTTTCTCGCAGAAACCGAAGCAACCGGTAAGTATGACCTGTACAGAATCAACAAGGCCTTTAGCTTCCAGTTCATCTCTTAAATTGCAGACAATAGCATCACTTTCCGAGGCATGGCAACCTGTGCCACCACAAACCAGGAGATGCATACTGTATTTTGACATAATATTTCCTCCTTATTCTTTAAAGTCTATACTCTGGTAATTGACAGGGATGATACCGTCGACAAGCTCCCCTGTTTTAATATATTTTTCTATGATCTGATCGGCCCTTTTCAGGTCAACAAATCCAAATACTACGGGCTCTTCTCCCGGAAGCTTTACCTCAATTGTTGGTTCTGCATAGCAATAACCCATACAGCCTGTCTGAGTTACAACTGCAGGAATATTTCTTCTTTCGAGCTGTTCCAGGAAAAACTCCATAACGGTTTTTGCACCTGATGCAATACCGCATGTTGCCATTGCAACCTTAACCTGTACAACAGATTCAGGATCAATGGCTTTAACCCGGATGTCCAACCCGCTCTTTAATTCTTCGCGTTTCTTTTTGAGATCCGCGAGTGACGTGATTTTTGACATGCTTTTATTTGTTTAGTTTGTTTTTGATATAAGTAATCGTTCTGTATTATTTGCTTCCTTAAATTTATTCATTTTATTTCTTTTAACTGCATATTTACAGTTATACCTTTTCTTTAAGTTTAAATCCTGACACCTCTATATTTTTCAGGTTTTCACCTATCATATCCGATAGATCTTCAAGTAATTCCCTCTCGCATAATGATGTAATCCCAAGATACTCCTTTGTCTCTGCCGATGAAAAACAGTATTCACCCCTGTCAGTGCTGTGATTGTACCGGAATTCGATTCCCGGATTAGCTGCAATTGAGATGATTAGAACACCAACAATATCACCAAGAGGCTGACGGTCGATATGACGATTTGAAAAAGTTGCTGTTATTCTCGTTCCGTTACCCTGTTCCGATTCTATTTCAAGATTTCCGTCGGTCATTTCTGCATGATATTTTAGCAGCGGCAGCCCGAGTCCCATTCTCCTTCTCGTTCTTGTTGTCACAAAAGGATCAGTAACATTGTCAATAATTTCAGATGGTATTCCTTCCCCGTTGTCAGATACTGTGATTCTGTAAAGATCTGATGACTCCGATTCTGCAATTTTGACAGAGATCTCTGTGGCTTTCGCCCTGATAGAGTTCTGTATGATATCGAGTATGTTAAGCGCCAGAGCTTTCATTCTGTTATTAACTTTCTTCCTTTTAACCCTTTAATTGCCATAAATACCTCTGAGAACGATGGTTTTTCAACCTGTAACATTGTACTTGCCGCACCGATATCTTCGAGGCGGTGAGCATCAGAGTTGCGAACCACACTAAAACCTTTCACCTCCGGATGTAATGATTTAAAAACCTCAGGTGAGTTTGCTCTTGAGATCTCCAGGGCATCTGCATTGAAATCAGAGGGGATAAATCCAAGCTGACTGTAAATGCTGTTCTTCTTTCTGTCGATATGTGCCGGGATGAAAAGTCCTTTCAATGAATGGACAAATATTTCCAATTCACTTATGCTTTTTTTGATAGCATTCAGAAGAAGTTTCTTTTCTTCATAAATAATCATTTCATCCCTGTCTACTTCAACCTGGTAACCGAACTTCGAAGGATCGTTCATTATCTCAGGCAGGTTTTCGTCAAGAAATTCCTGAAATTTGTTGAGTGTGTCATTATTTTCAAAGAACGCGAGGAAGTGTACTTCCTCTTTTGTTGTCACTTCAGCACCCTGCATAACAAAAATCCCTTTGTCGTTTGCCAGTTCTGATATGAGCCTGCAGTGACGTGTTGTGTTATGATCGGTGATGCCGATAATATCAAGGCCCTTCTTCTCAGCTTCTTCTACTATTCTTACAGGACTCATATCCAGATCTCCGCAGGGAGAGAGAACGGTATGAATATGAAGATCTGCTTTGAGAAGTATCATTCCTTTTTCAGTAATTCAAATAAACGTCCGGCAATAGTAAATGTATCCAGTTCTGTTCCCAGTAAGGGGATATTTTCAGTATTGCTTTTTTCAATTGTGTCTTTTTCAGGATCTGCTCCTTTTACAATAATTATTGCAGCGATGTCTTTCAATGATGCAACAGCTATTATATTCTGATGTGTCTGCAGTGTTATCCAGATCTCACCCTCTTTAGCATTACCCATCACATCGCTAAGAAGATCGGATACGTAGCCGCCTTTAATCTCGTTTGACAGACCATTTTGTCCGGAAAGGACCTTCAGGTCAAGATGCTGTATGATATCAGTTATTTTCATCTTCAGCTCCAAGTTTATTACAGTTTTTTTCGAGTCTTTCTTTTCCCCAGATATTGCCTGTTATTCTTACGGCCTGTTCCTGGCTTAGCAGGTTCTGGCTAGTCATCTGCTGCTGTAAAAAGATGCAGTGTGAGACCTGAGCATCTCCCTGTACTATATCTTCAGCAAGCGTCTGGCAATCAGGTGCTCCGCATCCGGCACAGTCAAATCCCGGTAAATAGCACATCAGCCTGCGTTTACGCTCCATCTTCTTCAGGGCGGCAGACAGATCTTCATCAAGTTTCCCCATTGGTCGGGGCTCAATGTTCCCCAGAAATCCATGCTCATTGAGATTCAGAAATCCATCAAGAGGTTTGCGGGTTTTATCATTTTCCCTGGCCTTATATTCTGCTGCACGGTTTTTCAGCCGTTCAACTGTGAGAAATCTGTTTCCACTGATCAGTATGCCACCGGCGCAGCTTTCATCACAGGCTCTCAGTTCAAGGAAATCTATATTGTCAAACTTTTCATTTTCAATATTCTCGAGAAACTCGTTCACATTTTTGATACCGTCAATTGCCAGTGCCCTGCCATTTGAGTGTACAAGTTCTCCGCGGGTAAGGCTCCACAGAATACCCTTGGAACTCAGCAGATCATCTGTCTGAGGAGGTTCTGTTTCGGTATATTTTCGCTGGAGGTAGTTTAGTATTCTGTTATAAAGGAAGTTAATGTTTATTACACCGGTTACTGCAGATTCCACTTCACCGACCGGGCTTTTTACTGCTGCTATTTTTGCAGCACAGGGAGTAGCGTAGAAGAGGCCGATCTCATCCTGCGGTATTCCGCTGCTTTTAAGCTTTTCCCGATAATACATGGCTGACATATCTATTGGAGGATTGACCTTCATTATATTGCCAACCAGTGAAGGATATTTCACCTGGATAAGTCGTACAATCGCAGGACAGTATGATGAGATGAGGGGCCGTATCTTATGCTCGTGCATATATTGTTTGCCTGCTTCAAGTACCATATCCACAGTATTCTCAACCTCGTAAATATGTGTGAATCCAATATCTTTCAGAGCATTGTAAATCCCGGATGTCATTATTTTCCTTGGAAACTGGCCAATGAGTACACTTGGGATGAGGATAACCCTTACAGGATATTTGAAGATCATTTCAAGATCATCCTGCTCAACTCCAATTGCAGAAACCGGACAAGCTTTGTAGCATTCTCCGCAATCGACGCAGCGGTTAGCAAGGATTATAGCTTTGCCGTTTCTGACCCTGATAGCCTGAGTAGGGCAAATTGTCATGCAATGCGTACATCCGATACACAGATCATTATCCACAAAGAGGGCATGATGAAAATCCATATTTTGATTTTTACCTTGCATCGGATTTTAAGAATGTTATAAGTTCAACTGTCGTTCCGTCGCCGGGGATGCTTGAGATTTTCATTGAATCGCTGTTTTTTTTCATATTAGACAAGCCCATTCCTGCTCCAAATCCCATCTCCCTCACCTGTGGTGTTGCAGTAGAGTAGCCCTCCTGCATTGCTTGTTCAATATCGGCTATACCCGGACCCTTATCAGTAATTGTTATTTTTATTTTAGTGTCGTCAATATCCGCATCAATTATACCTGAATAAGCATGAGCTACTACATTTACCTCTCCCTCGTAAAGTGCTATTACAATGCGCTTTGAGATTGAGTGGTCGATGTTAAGCTGACGAAGGATCTTCTTTACGGAACTTGCTGCATTCCCCGCTTTTCCAAAATCACCTCCTGCTATTTTATGCCTGAATTGCATGATTAATAGATTGGTTTAATTCCGGCTTTATAAAGTTCACCTGCTATGTGAAAGACAGAGTGCGGACTCTCTATCAGCATTATATTGTTTTCTTTTGCCAGAGAGATAATATCGTTACCAATTTTCTTATCTCTGGCGAAGATTACACAAGAAATATCAGACATTTCAGCTGTTCTTATAGTCTGAAGGTTTGCCAGTCCGGTTATCAGAATCAGGTTATCCTTCTCAACAGTAAGTACATCGCTCATCAGGTCTGAAGCAAAAGCATATTCTAATGATGGAGATGACTTATCTCCGCAGCAAATCACCTTCCCGTTTATTATTCCTGTTATTTCTGTGACTGTCATTTTATTCTAACGAAATCGTCTCTGTTAATGTTTTGAAGTAACTCCCTATGAGATCTGCTATCAAATTAACGATACAAAGATAAGAAGATTATTGTTAATAAAATAACAATGTTAATAAAATAACAGAAGTTTAAAATTGTTCTAAATAATGTGATAAGAGGCACAAAAAAGTGAAAAAATATTTAAGAACTGACACAGAGTTACACAGAGGCCTTCGCAAGCTCAGGCGGACACAGAGTTACACAGAGAAGTTTCGGGTTATTTGCCCTCCTCTTCGAATTTCTTAAGATTTCTTGAAATGATATTTTCGACGAGCATTGGAAACCTGGGCTGCATGAAGGCGTTAAGTTTTCCGATAGGAGTTAGAACAGAAATAAAATTTCTTTTTGAAATATTCTTAAGGACTGCTTTGGCAACAGATTCTTTTGTCTGGACTCCTTTTCCCTTTCTCGGATTAAGGAGAATCTTTGACCCGTCGGCTGCAATAGTTTCTTTTCCGGGATCATTTTCGGTATAGCCAACATATATAAGTCCAACATGCAGATCATTCTGTTTCTCTTCAATTCTTATCGACTCAGCTATTGCCCTCAGGGCCATTTTTGATGAGCTGTAGGCTGACAGGAACGGAAGTCCCCTGATGCCTGCAAGACTTGAAATGAAGATCAGGCTCCCTTTTGTCTGACGCAGGTATTTTATTGCCGGAATTGTAGGATTCACAGCACTGAGGACATTGCTCTCAAATATTGTTTTAAAGACTTCAGGGTTGAGGTCCGCAAGATTCCCGCGCATAGAGACCCCGATATTATTAATAAGAATATCAATTCTTCCGAATGCCTTTATTGATTCATTTATAAGGGATTTTCCACTTTCGGCTGCTGAAACATCACAACAGATACTTATAACCTTTTCGCTGATCTTTCTGATTTCAGCTTCCGTTTCCTGAAGACGTACTTTATCTCTTCCATTCAAAACAATACTTGCTCCATTTAAAGCAAGTTCCATTGCTATTGCTTTGCCGATCCCTCTGCTGGAACCGGTAATAACGGCTACCTTTCCATGAAACTTTTGCGATTTCATTTTCCGGAACGGATATATTGCATGTCGGGATGAAATTTCAATGCCGTGAAACTATTTGTAAGGGCCATTGCCAGATGCACAAAAAATGCAATCCAGATAGTCCCGGTGGAGAGAGTTAATATGCAAAGTATGAGACCAAGCGGAGCTGCCCCAATGGTTTCCGACATCCCTTTAGGTATATGTGTTGCAGCGTATAATGCTATATTGATGGCAATAGCCGGCCAGATTCCAAGATGCCCTGCGACCGGAAACAGCAGAACACCGCGGAAGAGAAGCTCATATCCAAAGAGATACAGGGCCCAGCCTGCGGCATTTATAATTACAGTTTTATTGGTCCATTTCCTTGCCCTTATCTGAGGATAGTTAACCAGATTTTCAGGTTTTTGTGCACTCATATATGCAACTGGAATAACAACGGCAGAGAGTCCGATAGTCCACAGGAGTGAAGTGAGAGCCGTTTCAGAATTCCAGGTCAGACCGAAGGAGTCCAGTGAATATCCCGGAAGAAAGATAAGGCAAATTACCAATGGGAAAACACCCATGGAAACGAATCCGGTGACTCTGTTGAAAGTGATATGATTTACAGATGCCTGATCAGGTTCATTTTTTAAATAGAACCATTTCTTAAAACTCTCTGATTTGGATATGAACCAATAAATTGAGAAAAAGACCAGAGCTAAAACTATGGGCAAGAATGCATAGATGTCGTCCTGCTGCCACGACAAATCAATT
Source organism: Bacteroidales bacterium (assembly GCA_016709865.1). Taxonomy (NCBI): domain Bacteria; kingdom Pseudomonadati; phylum Bacteroidota; class Bacteroidia; order Bacteroidales; species Bacteroidales bacterium. The sequence continues at coordinate 1,244,593 of JADJLX010000005.1, read as the reverse complement.
TTGAACAGATTCAGCATGTTTTTTTTGATTATTCAGGTATCCATTCTGGATAAACCAGTTATAACAATCACTAATGGCCTCTTCTATTCTGGTTTGAGGCATATTGAGTTCCTTAACTGCATCTTCGCAGGAAACAAAATTATCTTCAACCGATATTCTGGCCATAGGATAGGTGAGGAGTGGCGGTTTTTTCAGAATTATTCCCGAAATATCACCCAGATATCCAAAAGTTTTGACAAGCCATCCTGAGACTCTAATCTTTGGCTCTTTCTGTCCGACGATCCGCGCAACTTTTGAGAAGAAAACCTTATATGATAAATTCTCATTGCCGGCAATATAGCACTTGCCTATCTTCCCCATATGCAGGCTGTTGGCGACAGCATTTGCCACATCTCTGGTATAAACAAAATTGCGGCCTCCTTTTGTATAAAACTTAAGTTTCCCTGAGGCCAGTGTCTGGATCATCCTTCCTGAGCCTGGTAATGAATCAAACGGACCGATCATGAAGGTGGGTAAAATAGCCAGGGCAGGCAAGCCTTTCTGCTTCACTGCATCCATAACCAGGTTAAGGGCAATAAATTTAGAATCGATATAATCCAGTCCATATTTTGCGCCGGGGAATTCATACTTGCTGTCGGTGGAGCCACACTGGACATTTACCGAACTTCCGGAACCAATATAAATAAACCTTTTAATCTTATTTTCCAGGGCTGATGCGATTATGTTTTCAGTGCCCTCAATGTTGATTCTCCTGACTTTTTCGGAGCGTGCAGGCCACACATCAGTTGCAGCTGCAGCATGTATGATAATATCATGACCAGGTACAGCCTTGTCGATAGTATCTTTCTGAAGGATACAGCCGTAGTATTTCGTGATATTCAGACCGTCGAGGGTGGTGGATTTTGAAGAAGGATGAATGAATACGCTCACAACATAATTCTGCCCGATGAGAATCCTTACCAGATTACTCCCAAGCATTCCATCTCCTCCTGTAATCAGAACCTTCATAAGTGTCAGATTTCTATTGTGTTTTAGGTAAATGGAAATCCTTTTTTGATCGGTTTAGCATTAATCAAATTTATGGAAATTCCGATAGAATCCAAAGTTTTTAGGAAATAATTTAGGAAAAGAGTCACCTCAGCTTTCTGAACTCAGAACCAGGTTTCCATTCAGGAAAATAATCTGAGTTGGCAAGCCTGTAACCTGCAAAGAAGACCAGTCTTGCATCTTCCGCAATTCCATTCAGATCCCAGTTGTCAGGTTCATAATTGTCAGCAGGACGATGATATTTATTATCGATATAATCTTTTTCCATTTTTGCAGTCCACTCTTTTCCGTGCTCACGACTCTCAACATTCCCCCTGGCAAAAGCCGATGGCACACCTTTTTTAGCAAAAGGAAAATGATCGGACCTGAAATACATACCAGTATGGGAGTTGGGATCACCTGTTACATACCGATCCTGTCGGGCAGCGCCTTCACTTATCATTTCATCAAGGTAAGACTGACCGAAGCCTGTTATCATAACGTCTTTCATCCGGCCTAATGGCAGCATCAGATCGTTATTAAAACAGGCCACTGTCTTTGCCATCGGAAAAGCAGGATTTTCGGTATAGTAAGAAGAGCCCAGCAATCCCTGCTCCTCGGCAGTTGGAAACAGAATAACAACTGATCGTTCAGGGGGATTTTTCAAACCGGAGAATGCCTGACCGATTTCAAGAGCCCATGCCATTGATGTGCCATTATCCACTGCCCCGTTATAAATAGAGTCTCCGTTCTCTTTTTCCCCAATTCCGAAATGATCCCAGTGAGCAGTATATACTATGCATTCATCTCCCCTTGCTGTACCCTTCAGTACCCCTGCCACATTTGTTGATGTGTTGTATCTGATTTTATTTTGAATTGTAAATGAGATCTCAGAATTCATTTCAAATCCCCTGAAGTCCTTTTTACAGGCTTGTTCTCTAAGCTCCTTCACGCTATAACCGATTAGATTGAATAGGGAGTCTGCCGATTCTGCTGACAGCCAGCCTGTGAATTCGCAGAGAGTTTTATTACTGTCGGCTCTCTGCATGTACAACCTCGGTGAAATGGAGCTCTTTCTCTGAATTGTGTATTTATAACCTGAACCTTCGTCTTCATGAATAATGAGAACTCCCCGAGCGCCCTGTCTGGCAGCTTCTTCAAATTTATATGTCCAGCGGCCATAATAAGTCATCTCTCTTCCCTTAAAATAAGTAGTGTCACCGGTATATAACCCAGGATCATTTATCATTATAACAACAGTCCTGCCTTTTACATCCAATCCGTTGTAATCGTTGCGGTTGTACTCAGGAGCAACTATGCCGAAACCTGCAAAGACCATTTCGGATTTACTTATTGATATATTTTCAGATTGCTGTGGAGAGGTTACAGCAATATCGTCAGGTGCATTCAGAGAGATTGCTTTAATCCCTGACTGGAAATTTACCTTACCCTCGACCGCGGAGCTGATCTCCACCATTGGTACAGGCTGAAAATATGATCCGTTGAAAGCTGGCTCAAAACCTATTTCTTTCAGCTGATCTGCAAGGTAGTTTATTGTAATTTTCTCACCGGGAGTGAATGGTTTTCTGCCCATGAATTCATCCGATCCGAGTTTGCTGACATACTTCTGCATATCGGCAACAGTAATGCTGTTCTCGCCTCTTTTCAGATCATAATTACTACAAGAATACAGCATTATAATACTGCACAAAACATAAGGTAGGTTTTTCATCTTAACTTTTTTTTTAACCACGGAGAGCACGGAGTTTCACGGAGTAAATCTCCCATTCACCCTTTCTCCCCTCACCCCTTCTCTTTTCTTTACTTCGGTCTCCGGTCTTCGGTCTCCCGTCTCCCGTCTTTCACCTCAGAACCACATTGCCCACAAGCACTCTACCGCTCTTCCAGAATCCCCTGAAGTAAGGATTATCTGTAATGTAAACAACTTCACCTGATCCGATATTCTCACTGCCGATAACAAGGGTATTCTTTATTTTATCCTTATACTTGAATCCGGCAAAGCCTGAAACAGGTTCTTTTTCAAGGATATATCCTATGTTGCTACCTGTTGTCAGGTATGGATAACCGGCAGTACGTTTCATTATGAACCACTCTTTACCCAGACCGAAGGCGTACGGATGAGTATCATCAATCTTTACTTTATAGATACTTCCTGCTGAGCGATCGGAAAGAGAATATCTTCTTTCAGCTTCATACTCATATTTTTTAAGAAGAGTAGTATCGTCACTTTTCACCTTCTTCTCAGCAGCTTTCTGTTCTGCAGTTCTTGTTTCAATCGCTTTTGCAAGGGAAGTTGTTTTCTCACCTGCAAACACAGACATGGCGTTTTCAAGTGCTATAACCCTTCCTCCGTGTTTGACAAAGTCTAATATTGTGTCTTTAAGTTTTGTATAAGAACCTGAAGTTAGAATAAGTATCTCATAATCATTTAAGTCTGCGCTTTCTGCTGTTGTAGTATTTATTAGTGTCAACGGGTAGTTAAGTTCATTTTCAAAGAAGTACCAAAGCTCTCCGACTGAGCTTGATGAAGTTCCTTCTCCGCAGAGAAGTGCCACTGATTTTTGTTTCATAAGAGGGGAGTAACCAGATCCAAAGTCTTTGCCGGAGTCAACAAGTCCGGTTGTTGTAGGAACCAGTTTAACCTGACAGGTATTAGCTGCTTCGGTGATGATTTTATCAAAATCACCGGCAAGTTGCTTATTATCACCTCTGGTCACAATAATACTTCCACGGTTGAAGCTGTTTCCATTAAGGGAGAACGGTTTGAGGGAGTATCTTAGTTTGACCTTTTTGTTATAAAGAGCTGCTACAAATTTCAATTCATCAAACCCCTGGTAATTTGCAACATAGGCGTATGTTTCTGCTTTTCCGGGAGCGTTTACTATAATTTTCTGTCCGACTTTTCCTGTATCTGCTGCGATTTTTTCTGTCAGAGCAAAAGCTTTCAGGTTATAAATATACGGAAGTGCCCAGGCTGTGAGGTCATAGCTTAAAGAGTCTGTTGTTCTGCTGTCGGGCTCAAACAATACCGACATAAAATGTGATTCGGGCTGGTATGCACTAATAAGGATGTCTCCCTTTTCAATCGTTACCTCACCTTCTTTATTAGAAGAATAATCAAAACCTTTGAATTTCTTACCGTTGTTTCCGGCATAATTATACTGGATCTGATTCTTGTCGAACAGCTGTAACAGACTTGTTATATTGGATTTCTCATTAGTACCTTTTATAATAACAGATTTGTACTTGAACGTAGGGTTTTTTGTGTTATCTTCAAAATACTTATTAAATTCTGTTACAAGTTTTTCCCTGTTATCATATGAGACTTTAAGTGTAGCCATTGATGATGTGAAGTGTCCATCAATTCTTTCTGTCAGGGTAAGCGTATCGCCTGATTCCTGTTTGTAAGCCAGACCGGAAACACCTCCTCCTCCCTGTTCAATAGTGAATCCCATTGCGCCATTAAATATTGGCCAGGTATCGCCATAACTCGGATAGAACAGATCGAAATTCTCTTTTGTGAAATAGAGTCTGAATTTTTCATCGAAAAGTTTTGCATTACCTCTGCCCATGAGCTTGTGAAATTCTTTCTGCCATGGTGTTATTACATCATGCCATGGATCGGCTCCGGGTGCAAAGAAGAAAGTTGATTCAGGACCCATTTCATGAAAGTCGGCGTGAACCTGTGGCATGAACTGACGATAAAGGGCAAGTCTCTGCTGCGTTTCAGCCTGTGTCTGCCAGGTCCAGTCGCGGTTAAGATCGAACATATAATGATTAGAACGTGCCCCGGGCCATCCCTGATTGTGCTCGAGGGCATTTACATCGGGATTAATTGTCTTACTCATCGAATTCCTGTACCTGTTAGTGTAGAGTTCATGACCATCAGGATTCTGGCAGGGATCAATAATGATTATGCTGCTTTTCAGGTAATCTGTAACGCCGTTATAGTTTCCTGAAACTAAAGTGTATAGTGTTTTCATCGCAGCTTCCATTCCAACTGCTTCATTTCCATGTACATTATAGCTCATCCAGATAAATGGGATCTGTTTCCCTGTAAACTCACCCTTCATCAAGCCTGTTTTTATCAGGTTATTCTTTCTGTATTCTTCAAGTTTTGAAAGATTCTCTTCTGCAGAAATGAAACATACTCCAAGCGGTCTTCCTTCATAGGTTAAACCATATTCACGATACTCAGCCAGCGGAGATATTTCAGCTATATATTTAAAGTATTCGACTGCCTTATGGTGATAAGTAAATTGTGTCCCGAGTTCATATCCGAGGAATTCATCGGGAGATTTAATTGTCTGTGATTTTAAGCCCGGAATCATAAGCATTGAAACCAGGAAAGCCAGAAGCATCCTTTTCATATTTTTCTAATTGGTTTGAGGGGGATAAATATAAATTTAAATTTCTTATTTTTGCCACCCTATACCGAATAATCACATTATTAACTGACTACTTATGAAGAGAGCATTTACATTACAGAATGTTATTATAATAATCTTATCATTTTCCATTAACTCACACTTCGTTATTGCTCAGATGCCCCAGCGAAGTGTAAGCCAGGTGGCAGTTTTGGGATGGAGTGATGACTCTCATTATATAATAAGGACATTTGATTCGGATAAAAACCTTGTAACTCAGAGTGTTGATATTAAGACAGGTAAAGGAACAGTTATCCCTGCAGTTAAGTCAGACAGGGAGCTTCTTGTACAATCTCTTCCTCAGGGTATAACTCTTGCAATGACTGATGCTGTAAGTCAGGATGCAAAAAGAGCAGTTATTGCAAAAGAAAATGATCTTTTCTTTTTTGCTGTGGGAGACAAAGAGCTCCGCCGACTAACCAGCGATAAGGAAGCTGAAGTTAATGCGCGGTTTTCACCCGATGGGAAAATGATAGCCTATACCAAAAAAATGGATCTCTATGTTTTTGATATTGATGCCAATAAAGAGATCAGGATCACTTCGGATGCTACAGATAAAATATATAACGGATATGCCTCCTGGGTTTATATGGAAGAGATCCTCGGAAGAGCCAGCCGTTATGCTGCATTCTGGTGGTCACCTGACGGGAAGAAAATTGCTTACCTGAGAACTGATGATACACCTGTTCCGGTTTTTACCCTTAACAGGCTTGATGAACCAGATGGTATTCATGGTCTTATTGAAGCTACTCCATATCCAAAACCCGGTGACCCCAATCCGAAAGTAAAAATGGGTATTGCGGATATTTCAACGATTAAAACTGTTTGGGTTAAGACAGATTATAATACAGACCAATATATTGCCTGGCCATTCTGGACGCCCGACAGTAAAAAGCTTGCTATTCAGGTACTTAACCGCGATCAGAATGATCTGAAGATAATTCTGGCTGATCCCGAAACAGGTGATTTCTCTCAGATATACAATGAAACACGGAAAACCTGGGTTGAATTCTATGAAACAACCTATGTTATGGAAAATGGTACAGGATTCATTCTGAAAAGTTATAAAAACGACTGGGAGAATCTTTATTATTATGGCTGGAACGGTCAACTTATTGCACAATTAACGAATCTGGACTTCAGAGTAAACAGTATTGAGAGAGTTGATGAAACGGCTAAAGTAGTTTATTTCACAGCTACTGGTAACGAATCAACTGATAATCATGCGTTCCGTGTAGGTCTTGATGGCAAAAATCTGCTTCAGATAACAAAAGGTGACGGGACTCACAGCATAAGTATCTCACCCAAAGGCTCATATTTTATTGATACATGGAACAGTATCTCAAGTACCGGATCAATTGTTGCATACAATAAAAGCGGAAAGCTGCTGAAGGAGATTTACAGGTTTGAACAGCCGGTCTTTGATGCTTCAAAGAATTCCAAAGCCGAATTAGTTAAGATAATGACATCTGACGGACTATTCAATATGCCTGCAATTATTACCTACCCTGTTAATTTTGATCCTTCGAAAAAATACCCTGTAGTATTTGCAATTTACGGTGGTCCCGATTCAAAGAATGTAGCAAACAGATGGCCGGGTAATGTTCCATCGTGGAATTCGCTGAATGGGATAATTACTTTTACTGTTGATCATCGCGGCTCAGGTCAGTTTGGCAAAAAGGGACTTGATTATATGTATCGTAACCTGGGAAAATGGGAGATCCTTGATTACGCAGATGCTGTAAAGTGGCTCAGGGAAAAACCTTTTGTTGATGCTGCCAAGATTGGTATTACAGGAAGTTCATACGGCGGATATATGAGCTGTCTGGCTCTTACAAAAGGTGCTGACTACTGGACACACGGGTTTGCAGGATCATCAGTTACTGACTGGCGTTTGTATGATAATGTTTATACAGAAAGATATATGGATACTCCTCAGGATAATCCTGAAGGCTACAGGGAGAGTTCGACACTTACATTTGTTAAGAACTACAAAGGGAAATTATATATGACCCATGGTGATATGGATGATAATGTACATATGCAGAATTCCATTTATCTTATCTCACGACTCGAGGATGAAGGCAAAAAGTTTGAGTTTATGATGTATCCGGGCGGGCGTCATGGATGGGGCGGAGCCAAGGCTTTTCATTCGAGAAATGAGCAGAATAGCTTCTGGATGAGGAATTTCTTCGGAAAGTAGAGAGAATAAGATTTTGTTTAATATATTCGAAGACTTTAATAACATAAACTTTAGTCACTCTTAACTCTAAACTCAAAACTAATGACAATAGGCATCCTAAAGGAAACAGGAACTGAAAACAGGGTAGCTATTCTGCCTGCAGAGGTTGCTGTGTTGAAAAAGATGGGCATTGAAGTGATTGTTGAGCTTCGTGCAGGTGAAAAAGCTTTTTCTGCGGATAAGGATTTTAAGGCTTCAGGTGCAGCTATGGCAGAACGGAAAGAGGTTATTTCTAAAGCAGATATGCTATTATGTGTTAATCCTCCTTTGAATGATGATATTAATTCATTCAGGGAAGGACAGGTTTTATGCTCAGTGCTTAATCCGGTTGAAAACAGGGAGTGGCTAGAGAAAGCAAGACTCAAAGGATTAACCGTTCTCGCACTCGATCTTGTTCCAAGGACTACCAGGGCACAGTCGATGGATATATTATCATCGATGGCTACTGTATCGGGATACAAGGCAGTACTTGATGCAGCATCACTTCTTCCGCGATTCTTTCCGATGTTCATGTCTGCAGCCGGTACCATTAAACCTGCAAAAGTATTAATATTGGGGGCAGGAGTGGCTGGTTTACAGGCTATTGCTGTAGCAAGAAAGCTAGGTGCAGTAGTCGAGGTTTTTGATGTAAGGTCAGCCGTGAAGGAGGAAGTTAAAAGTCTGGGAGGTAAGTTTATTGAGGTTGAAGGAGCAAAGGAGGATGCAGCCGCAGGAGGATATGCTGTTGAACAGTCGGAAGAGTTTAAGAGAAAACAGCAGGAATTGATTCAGCAAAGAGCTATTGTCGCGGATGTAGTTATTGCAACAGCCCAGATCCCCGGCAGAAAAGCACCCATTCTTCTGCTTAAGGAGACTGTTGCTTCGATGAAACCAGGGTCAGTAATAGTAGACCTTGCAGCTTCAACAGGAGGTAATTGCGAACTCACCGAGAATGGCAAAAATATTGTAGTTCACGGGGTAAACATTATAGGTAAATCTGATTATCCATCAGATATGCCGACTGATGCCAGCAAAATGTTTGGATGCAATATCATAAACCTCCTGAAGATAATGGTAGATAAAGATGGGAAACTGGTCCTCAACATGCAGGATGACATTATAAACGGAACCACAGCAGTACACGGTAAGGAGTATATAAGTCAGAGAGTCAGACAAATGCTGGGTGTTTGATTGCGGATGTCGGATTGCGGATTGCGGATCGAAAACCTAATCCTACAAAATCCGAAATCAAAAATCCGAAATCCGAAATTCTTAAAGGGTAAGTGAATTTGAATTTTAAATAGTATATCATGGAAAACATTCTGAGTTTTTTCTTAGTCCACCGGGAGGCTATCTTCATAGTTATCCTTTCAATATTTCTTGGCATTGAGGTGATAAGTCATGTTCCCGCAATCCTTCATACACCGTTAATGTCGGGGGCCAATGCCATCCATGGTGTAGTTATCATAGGTGCTATTATTGTAATGGGTCATGCAGATACTACAGGATCGATGATTCTCGGGTTTCTGGCAGTTGTTCTTGGAACCCTGAACGTTGTCGGAGGATTTGTCGTAACCGACAGAATGCTTGAAATGTTTAAAAAGAAAAAATAGTCTTTCCTGTAAAATGATAAAGATCAATATAATGAACGATATATCTCAATTCTCATTTGGCATCTCAACTCTGGAGATTATTTATGTCATTGCGTCGGTTCTGTTTATACTCGGACTGAAAATGCTTAGCCATCCTCTTACTGCCCGTAAAGGAAACATTCTTGCTGCTGTTGGCATGGTACTTGCAATAATTGCTACGATACTTTTTCATCAGAAAGACGGGAAGCCGATTGGGAATATTGGTCTCATTATAGCTGCAATTGCTGTTGGGACTATTATAGGCTGGTTAGTTGCCAAACGTGTGAAAATGACCGCTATGCCACAACTTGTATCTCTGTTTAATGGTATGGGCGGTGCAGCAGCAGCCCTCATCTCGATGATGGAGTTTCCGAATATCAGTGCAGAACTTGTTGCCAGGACAGGCATGGCAAACGGTCATGTTCTTGCAATTCTTCTCGGACTTGTAATCGGTACTGTATCATGGGCCGGAAGTATGATAGCTTTCGGGAAACTGGATGGCTGGATCGGCGACATGCGGATAAAGGCGATGAAGTATGTGAACCTTACTATTCTTGCAGTTTTAATAGGTTTTGTTGTATATATAATGACGCGCGAGGTACAGACAGCTTCCGAACTCATGCCTCTGATTTATACAATGTTTGTAATTGCAGTAATTTACGGAGTCCTTTTTGTAATGCCTATTGGCGGTGCTGATATGCCTGTTGTTATTTCTTTGCTGAACTCATTTACCGGTGTTGCTGCTGCCATGGGCGGTTTCCTTTACAACAACCAGGCTATGCTTACCGGTGGAATACTTGTAGGATCTGCAGGTACAATTCTGACAATACTGATGTGCAAGGCTATGAACCGCTCGCTGCTTAATGTTATTGTCGGGGTGTTTGGCGGAGGGGGACAGGCAAATAACACTGAGGTCGGATCTGTTAAAGAGATCTCGCTTTCAGATGCTGCCGTGCTTCTTAGCTTTTCAAGAAAAGTTGTGATTGTCCCGGGGTATGGTCTTGCAGTAGCTCAGGCCCAGCATATCTGTCACGAACTCGATAAGCTTCTCGAAGAAAAGGGTGTGGAAGTGAAATATGCAATTCATCCGGTAGCCGGACGTATGCCCGGTCATATGAATGTCTTACTCGCTGAGGCAGATGTGCCTTATGAACAGCTCATTGAGAGTGATGAAATAAACCCAGATCTGCCTAATACCGATGTACTCGTTGTCATTGGTGCCAATGATGTTGTAAATCCTGCTGCAGAGGATGATCCTTCAAGTCCTATCTACGGAATGCCTATAATCAAAGCCCGTGATGCAAAAAATATAATTGTCATGAAGCGTGGTATGGGCAAAGGGTATGCAGCAATTGAAAACATGTTGTTCTTTAATGATAAAACAAGGATGCTGTTTGGTGATGCAAAAGGAACACTGCAAAACCTTGTTAATGAGGTGAAGAGCCTTTGATTCAGATAACAAAAAAATCCCGGCACGCGTGCCGGGACCAAAATTTTAAATGTATTTGAATTGATAAACTAAGCTAGTTTAACATTTACTGCATTTAATCCTTTTTTGCCTTCCTGAAGATCAAAAGTCACTTCATCATTGTCGTTGATGCTGTCTTTTAAACCTGAAGAATGTACAAAATACTCTTTTGAAGAATTTGCGTCTTTAATGAATCCGTATCCTTTCGACTCATTATAGAATTTAACTGTTCCGTTGCTCATAATATGATTTTAAATTAATGTGTGCAAGGTAAACATTAAAAACCTTATATTGTTCTTAAATCCAATAAATTAAATTTCGGTCATGCCCGATTCAGCACAGAAACTTGCCGCTTTGCGCAATTCAATGAAGGAGAATAACATTGATGCGTATATTATTCCTAATTCAGATCCTCATCTTGGCGAATATATTCCGGATTTCTGGTGTATGAACAGATGGTTAACCGGATTTACCGGATCAGCTTCAACCGTTGTTGTTACTCAATCATTTGCTGGATTGTGGACCGATTCGAGATATTTTGTTCAGGCCGAAAAGCAACTAACAGGATCGGGATTTGAACTGATGAAGATCATACCTGCTGAAAAGAAAGATTCTCTTGAATGGCTGGTTGATAATCTTGTTTCAGGAGAGAAGGCAGGTCTGAACGGACGCACATTTTCAATTGGCAGGCTGAGAAAACTGGAGGGATTAGCAAAAGAAAAGAACATAATAATAGAGACAGAATGTGATCTTATTTCAGATATTTGGACCGACCGTCCTGCAGTATCAGGTTCTCCCGCATTTGATCATCCTGTTTCATTATGCGGAAAAGAACGATCTGTAAAGATTGATGAGGTGCATGCTGAAATGAACCGATTAAAGCTGGATTATCATCTGTTAACATCTGCAGATGACATAATGTGGCTGCTGAATATCAGGGGCAATGATTTAAAATACAGTCCTTTATTATTGTCTTTTGCAATTATTGACAACACACAGATCCTATTGTTTGTCGACGAGAATAAAATACCTTTTAAACTGGCAAGAGAATTTGATTCGCTGGGGATTATTATTCTTCCTTATGAGGAGATAGCAGGCATGCTCTCAACATTAAATGCGGAATGTTCAATTCTGCTGACTCCTTCAACAACATCAGCTGAGCTTTTCAATGCAGTTCCCAGGGGGATGAAAGTCAGGGAAGACATAAGTATTCCTTCGAGGATGAAGGCTGTTAAGAATAAAGGGGAAATTGAAAGCATTGGCAGGGCAATGTTAAAAGATGGTGTAGCCCTGACCAGGTTTTTCTTCTGGATAGAACATAATCTCGACTCTGTACCAATGTCGGAACTTTCTCTTTCGGAGAAACTTACTCATTTCAGATCGGAACAGGAGAACTATCTGGGGGCGTCATTTTCATCAATAGTTGCATATAAGGAACATGGGGCATTGCCTCATTACTCTGCAACATCAGAGACTGATTCAGTTATTGGTTCTGATGGAATTCTCCTTGTTGATTCCGGGGGACAATATCTGGATGGTACAACAGATATTACCAGGACAATAGTATTTGGCAGGCCGACCGAAAGACAAAAAAGAGATTTTACACTTGTCCTGAAGGGTACAATAAGCCTGGCTATGGCAAAGTTTCCGGCTGGTACAAAAGGATCCCAGCTCGATATTCTTGCACGTAAGTCTTTATGGGAACAGGGCCTGAATTTTGGTCATGGAACCGGACATGGAGTCGGGTTCTGTCTCAATGTTCATGAAGGGCCGCAGAGCATTAGTCCGGCTGCAACCGATCAGAAAACAATTATTGAAGCAGGGATGCTTACATCAGATGAACCCGCCATATACAGGGAGGGTGAATATGGTATCCGTATCGAGAACCTGATACTTTGTAATGAAGATGAAGAGACTGAATTTGGTAAGTTCCTGCGATTTGAAACTGTTTCGTTATGTTATATCGATAAGAATCTGATAGACTTCTCTTTGCTCGATAAAAGAGAACTTGAATGGCTGAATTCTTATCATTCTGAAGTTTATGAAAAACTAAGCCCTTATCTTTCAAAAGAAGAAAAGGAATGGCTAAGGGAAAAGACAAGTCAGATTTGAAAACTTAGAATTTATTTTTAGTTTTTTTGTTACACAGAGTACCACTGAGAAGCCACAGAGAGCCACAGAGAAAACCAAATCATATTATTACAGTCTTCTCTGTGTAGCTCTGTGATACCTCTGTGTAACTCTGTGTCAGTTCCTATTTTGAAGAAGGTCTCATAACATCCTCCATCATAAAGATATCCATTACAGGAAACTCTGTTATTCTCAATCTTGTGCATCCGTATGGAACAAGGGTAATAACCTCCGGATCACCAACGGGTTTAACCGGACTTAACGGAGGAACATCAGCTGAATTGTTCTTTAAAGTCCACTCTGGAATTCTTATTCCTCTGGCGGTCAGAACAAGCGGAGCATCATCTTCAACCTGAATGTATTTTGCTGAATCAGCCGACCATACCATATCTCCTTTATCGGCAAACGGGTATTTACCCGGCTTGTTTTCAGTCAGTTTTAATCCTCTGTTAATGTTCTTATAATCAATCAATAATCCATAATTCCAGGCACTTTTCGGAGTGATTTCCCAATCCACACTTCCTTTGTATGAGAAATTGTCATAATTGATTTTTATACTCTTATATTCCTTCTCAATTCTCAAAGCAAAATAGAGCGGGCCACGGAGAAGCGACGCTGAATTATTATATCTCTTTTCAACACGCATTTCCATAGGTATTTCAATTACTATTCTGTCTCCGCTTTTCCATTTCTCTGATAGCCTGTAGTTTGAACTTCCCTTAGCAACAACAGTTTTACCTTTATAAGTAATTGTTAATGAATCAGCCCAACCGGGGACTCTGAATTCCAATGGAAACTTAACAGGTTTAGCCGTTTCGATTTTAAGGATTACTGATCCGCTGAACGGATAATCGGTCTCTTCGGTAATTGTTACCTCTGCACCTTTCCCGACGAGTGCTTTGACCACAGATGGTCCATATGCAACAAGAGCAAGCCCGTTGTCATTAGTTGCCATCCACATGCTTTCCACAAACTTTGGCCAGCCCTGGTGCATATTTGCCAGACAGCATGCAAAATTCGGCATCAGGCCATAAATGTTTGAGTAATCTCCGTTTGTGCTCCAGTCTCTTTTTACTCCTGATACGAGAACCTGATTCGATTGCTGGTCGTACTGATGCGCCCACATATCGGGGGTTGTTGTAGCTGGTAAAGCGTTGTAAGTGAGTAGCTCAAGTCTGTCAGCCAGCTTGTTGTCGCCAAATATGGCATAAAGTTCCTCGAGGGAAAACATATATTCAACTACTGAGCATAATTCAGTGCCCTGAGCCGGGCTCTTTCCTGAAAGATGTTCGTCTCCGGAGAATCTGCCGCCCGCCTGGCCATGGTTCAGATCATATTTTTTAATTCCTGAGTATACTGCATTTTTATATCTCTGGTCCATCGATTGCTGGTACCACAAGCCGGGATACTTTATCGCCATTGCATTGTTTACAACATGCGCAGTCAATCCTTCCGGTCCCCAGTTAAGAGGTATTTTCTTATCAGCCGATGCAGCTGAGTCCCACGGGAATTTTTCATAATATGTTGTCCAGTCTGAACTGTTCTTCTTAAAAGATTCAATAGTCTCAAGTATCCAGGGCTCGCCTGTCTGACGATAAAGCCAATAGCCAGTGACAGCGTTTTCCATTGCTCTCACACCTCTCCAGTCTTTATCGGGCCAGTCGGGGGGAGAACTATGAAGGTACCGAAAGTACTTTTCTAGGACATTCAGTGCATTTGTATCACCTGTTGCTTCATAATACTGCATGAGTACTTTATTGGCAACAGCCAGCGGCCATCTGTCTTTGTTTTTAGCCGGACCATACCAGCCGGTATCTCTGCTACTTGAGATTATGCTTTGGATCCACTTATTTGATTTTTCAATAAGTGCTTTATCTTCAAGCAGGTAGGCCAGGGGGACCATTCCGTCGAGGAAGTAAGGGCCTCTTTCCCAGGCTTCTCCTTCTCCTCCGCGCCAGGAAGAGTTGACAAGATCGGGCCAGAAATCATCGACATTTCCTGTTAGTCCTGATGCCTGAGCCTCAAGCTGAGATTTAAGCCAGCCAGCAGGTTTAACAACTCCGAGAGGAAGCTTTATGTAAGCATTCTGTTTTAACGGAGCCGGGTTCCCTTTGTAGTTGATGTTTTCTTTCTCTTTTGAACATCCTGAAAACAAGACTGTTGTAGCTAAAAGAATCAAAAATGCCAGTTTATTCATAGTACTATTTTTTTGTTACACAGAGTTACACAGATCCCGATAGCTATCGGGACTTCGCTAAGCTCAGTCTTACACAGAGTTACACGGAGCATTATTCTTTTTAACTCTGTGGCTCTCTGTGTTTTCTCAGTGTCTCTCTGTGTAAGTTCTTCATTTTTTATTTAATTCTTCAAAGACTTTTATTTCATCAAACCAGGCAACGCCTTGCCCCGGCATTTTAAGTATAAGGTTTGTTTTAAATGTAGCGAGGGTATCTGTTGGAATTGTAACAAATGTTACAAATCGTTTCCACGAACTATCAGGTACAAATCTGGCACGGCTGAATTCCCCGAGTAAAACTTCAACGTACTGTGGACCAGTATTTTCCTGTTTTGAGAATCTCTGCTCCGGATCAGATTTTGCCCATAATGAAATTGTATATGAAGCTCCGGCTTTAACCTGAAACGGGAAAAACCTGAGTGCCGCACTTTTTCCTTCCTGAGGAGTGACTAATCGCACCGAATGGTTGCCCTCAAAATGCTCTCTTGAGTCAGTAAAAAATGTTGCTCCCCTGTCGCCACCAGGACGGGCATAACAGGCAGAAGGGACACCCGGAGATGAAAGATCTTCAAATCCCGGATCCAATAACAGGTTTTTCTTTTCTGAAACAAATGTTTGTTTTTCTGGTTTCAGATCAATAAGGTACACCTGCGATCCGAATGAAGCCAGTTCATCAGTAATCACTCCACCGATAACCGGAACGAATCTGTTCTCAAACAATACCCTTGCCCTGGTGTTGGATAATCCTTTTATTCTCAGGGACGCATTTATAGGTTCACTTTTCCTGTTTACTGCCATTACAACTAGCTGTCCATCATGTGTTTTAGAAGAGACTAATACATTTTGAGAGTAGCTTTCTGCCGGCATAGTCTCCTCATCTGAAAGCAGCCATGGAGTCAGCTCTGCAACTTCCACTGCTATCCTGCCGCATTCACCCCATACTGCTGCTGATTTTGGAAAATAATTAAGTCCCTGGCGGACAAAATACTGTATTCCGCCTGCTCCGTTAATTATAGCCTGCCAGGTCATCGATCTTATCTCCTGTATAGTTGGTTCGCGTTTCCAGATCTCACCCCCGCCGAAGGCCTGAGGAACGATCCATAGAGGTTTTTTGCCACTGACAAGTTCTTTCAATTGCCCTGTAATATCACCAACGAAAGATGCCTGTAGTTCAGGCAGAGGGTAGGGGTCTGCCATTAAGATATCAAGGCCTTTTGTGTATCTCCGGGCCTGCATGAACGGAGCTGTAATCACTACTGAAACCGGATGCCATGGATCGGCTTTTTTGACTGTATTGTAAATTTCTTCAATTGTCTCAGGAGGTATTCTATTGCCATTTGGTTCATCAGAAATATACCAGGCGAGTAATGCAGGATGATCCCGGAACAATTCAATTTCTTTTAACAGTCTGGCTCTTTTCTCCTCTTCGGAGATGCTGTCAATTTTAGATCCGACTCCGCCACCTCCTGATACAGAGAGCAGGTTATAATGAACCTTCATTCCAATCTGTGCACAGCGGTCCATATATGCTTTTCTCTCAGATAGCGTTTCAGGCAGTATCTTCTGGTAAGGGGAAATTACATTAAAACCTTTAACAATTTCTTCTTCAGGAAGAGTCGGGCTGACAGGTGAATAAGTATAAAATCCGAATGGAAAGAATTGCCTTCTGTTCACAATAAGTCCGCCTGTCAGCCTGTCGGTTTTTACCTCATTCGATTTATATGGAAGAACTTTTAATTCCGTTCTAGCCACATATAAAAACCCTGGTTTCCATGCAACTGATATCTTAGCAAATATCTGATAAACAGAAGGAGCAAAGGTGATTGGGAAAGGTAGTCTGAGGATGGTCCCGGATGCTTTTCCTTTCCAGGAAATCAGAGTGGTACCGCCGGAGTTAATTTCTACAGCTAGATTACTTTGAGCCAGAGTAGCAGGAATCTGAACCAGAAACTCCCCGTTTTTTTCAAATGAGTAGAAACTTAGCCTGCTATCAATACCAAATGATGATGTATCGGTCGGTTGACCGGCAACTTTCATGTTAACTAAAAGGAATGAGATAAGTATAAGGAAGTGCTTGTAATTCAGATACATGTTATTAATCCTTTTTTACTGCTACTGCAATCTTTGAATCGGCTGTTCCATAATAAAGCATCCACTTTTCTTTATAATAGACAAGTCCTTCCACAAAACAGACCTCATTTACTTCTCCGGTTTTCTCGTAAGGTTTGTCAGGATGGATAAAATGACTCTCCATTCTGTCCTTGAGCTTGTATGGATTTTCTTTGTCAAACAGTGCCTGACCGGCTGCATAAGTGAATTCAGGTAAGGAAGGATCGTTAAAGTTCGCTGCATTACTTCCGTTGTAGATCAGAAGAATTCCATTCTCTGTTAATAAAGCAAATGGTCCGGGTTCAACCAGCCGGCTGTCGAAATAACCCATGCGGGGATGTAATACTGAAATCATCTTTTTGCTTTCTGCATTTTCAGCTACTTCCCAATGGATGAGATCATCAGATGTAGCTATGAACAGATCAGTATCACCAAAATACATCCAGTATTTTCCCTTTATTTTCGCTGCGATAATTTTGTTTCCTTTAAGTTCCCCAACAATTGCACCAGACTTTGACCAGGTATCCCTGTATTTTCCGTACCCTAAAACCAAACCATGTTTTGTCCAGTTTTTAAGGTCTGTTGAGCTTGCCAGACAGAGCCTTGCAGTTTTTCCATCATAGGAGGTATATGTCATGATATAGGTGCCGTCAGGACTCTCAATTACCCGTGGATCCTCAACACCGCCTTTCCATTCATACTGGTACATGCTGTCAGAAGCAGGGTAAAAAACAGGTTCAGCCTGTTTGGTAAAATGCAAACCATCGTCGCTTATGGCTAATCCGATCCTTGATGTCATCTCATTATCCTGTGCCCGGTAAATGAGGTAAACCTTGTCATCTTTCACAATGGCTGAAGGATTAAGAACATTTCTCTCTTCCCATTTTACCTCTTTTTTACTGACAGGACAATTAAAGAGCTGCAAAGACGAGGGATTGAGAATTGGATTAATCGTGTCAGCTTTTTCAAAGCCGGTCATGGCCCAATTTTCAGGATCAGTCAGCGCAGGCTTATCTGCTGAAGTGGAGTTTTTACAACCAGATAAGACCAATGATATAAGTAATATATATTTGAATTTCATGAGAAAAAATTTTACCACAAACCTGTCTGCCGGCAGGCAGAGCACTCAAAGATACATATTTCATTCAGGACCTGTACCTGAGAACTATGTTACAAACGACAGAATTTTTAAGGTAATCAATTATCCGGACATGCATTGGTAAAAAAGGCCGGGTATATATTAGGTTATGGAGAATAAGAATTGATCTTTATTTATAACTGGAATATTAAAAGTCTGTTATTTTTTAGCGAAGATAGAATTCCTATCTTTACACTTTAGGAATTTTAAAATAAAATTTTATAAATGCAAAATGCCATAATAATTACCATTTGTTCATTATTGCTGCTTGCATATTTCTTTGATTTGAGTTCGGCTTTTACAAAGATTCCATCGGTAATCCTACTGTTAATATTAGGTATGCTGGTAAAAGCAGGAACAAGCTATTTGCCGTTAAGAATGCCCGACCTAAATCCTGTATTGCCAATTCTGGGCACTATCGGATTAATACTTATAGTACTTGAAGGGTCTCTGGAACTGGAGTTGAACAGGTCTAAAGCTGGTGTTATCAGAAAAACATTTTTAGTAGCTCTCATCCCCATACTGGTGATGTCTTCAGTTTTGGCTTTTATATTTCATACTTATTATGCAGTTCCTTTCAGAACAGGTCTGGTCAATTCTTTGCCATTTTGTGTCATAAGCAGTGCAATTGCAATACCAAGCGTAAGGAACCTGCTATTGCACGACAGAGAATTTGTAATTTATGAGAGCAGTTTTTCAGATATCCTCGGAGTCCTGATATTCAATTTTATTGTTCTAAATGAAATCTTTGACTTTAAAACATTTGGATTTTTCATCTTTCAGATAGCGATAATTGTTCTTATTTCGTTTGTATCAGTTCTCGTTCTCGCTTTTTTGTTAAGCAGGATAAGGAATCATATCACATATACCCCGATAATACTTTCAACTATTCTCATCTATTCAATCACTAAGTATTTTCACTTACCAGGACTTGTATTTATTATGGTATTTGGATTGTTTCTTGGTAATTTTGAGTCCTTTAAGCGATACCCCTGGATAGATAAATTAAGACCGGAGAAACTCGATAAGGAGGTTATCAAGTTTAAAGAGATAACCATCGAGGCAACATTTCTCGTGAGGTCACTATTCTTCATTCTCTTTGGATTTCTTATAGAGCCCCGGGAAATTATCGATACCAATACCCTACCATGGGCTGCAGGTATAGTCGCTTTAATTCTCTTAATACGATATGTTACAATTAAAGTTACTGGACTGCCGGTATATCCACTCCAGTTTATTGCTCCAAGAGGTTTAATCACTATCCTGCTGTTTATTTCAATTCTACCTGAACTCTCCATTCCGGGAGTAAATAATTCCCTTGTTATTCAGACGGTATTAATATCAGTATTTGTGATGATGGCAGGTCTTTTTAAAACCTCTGGTAATCCTATTGAATCAATCTCAAAGCAGAAGCAAGTTTAGTTACTCTTAGTCTCCTGATAGGTGGAACACAAACATTCCTTTTATGGTTGATTATAAGCATTCACAAAAACTATTACCAGACAGTTTTTCGATTATTAAATTTAAATACCTTTATTGAAACAATTCATCTGATTGATTATGAAAAAGTATTTACTATTCCCTGTCTTTCTCTTTCTCATGGTTTCATGCAAACAGAAAGAAAGTAAGCAAATCGTACTGCCTTCAGAAGATACTATTGGTATTCAGGCAGTTAATAAAGGGAACGTTGAATTCACCAGCTATTTCCTTGATAAGACTATGCGTCTCGATTATTTTCATTCAGGTACAGCTACAGAGGAGCATTTTGCAACCGACAGAATAGTCTCGGATGGTATCTGGAGCGGGAGCAAAAAGGTACTGATAGATGACCTGAAGCTCGGACTTTATTTCCTGGAAGTCCTTGATAAAGAGTCAAATATTCTTCTTTACTCACATGGATTTGCAAGTGTATTCGGAGAGTGGCAGACCATCCCGGAAGCCTCAGAAAAATGGGGCACATTTCATGAATCGGCCAGATTTCCATGGCCGGTAAAACCGGTTACTGTTCTGATGAAGAAGAGGGATGCTTCAAATAATTTCGTGACAATTTGGAGTACCGATATTAATCCAAATCCCGCCTTAAGAGAGGTAAATCCTTCTGATCTTGTTAATACAAGGAAAGTTGATGTTATCCTGGAAAGTGGTAAGGCTGAGAATAAAGTTGACATTGTAATCCTTGGTGACGGCTATTCGAAAGAAGAGATGGAAAAATTCAGGAAGGATGCTGCAAGACTTTCCGGCTATCTGTTGAATGCAGAGCCATTTAAATCAAGAAAAAGTGATTTCAATGTAAGGGCAATAGAGACCCCTGCTGAAGCAAGCGGAGTAAATAAACCACATCACGGGGTGTTTAAGAGGACACCTCTGACTGTTCATTACAGCAGTTTCGATTCAGAAAGGTATGCTCTTTCGTATGATAACAGGACAATACGGGATGTTGCTTCAGCAGTTCCCTATGATCTGATGGTTATAATGGTGAATGAGAGAACTTATGGCGGCGGAGGGATCTACAATCTTTACACAACTGTCTCAGCTGATAATAAGTTTGCGGAGTATATTATGATACATGAGATGGGACATCATATGGCAGGACTGGCCGATGAATATTACACTTCATCAGTCTCCTATGAAATTCCTGAAGTTAAGGTTGAACCATGGGAAACAAACATCACTGCACTGTTTGATAAAAATAATTTAAAATGGAAAGACCTTATTGAGGCAGGTACTCCTCTGCCTACACCCTGGAATAAGGAGGAATTTGATAAAGCCGGTTATGCTATTCAGAAGGAGCGGGATAGCCTCAGGGCTGCCATGGTACCTGAGAGTGTTATGGAGGACCTTTTTACCCGTCAGATGAACCAGGAGAATGAATATTTTGCCAAAGAGCAGTACAGAGATAAGGTTGGCGCGTTTGAAGGAGCTGGTTACCTCGCAAAAGGTTTGTATCGTCCTCAGGTTGATTGTATAATGTACACCCGGCATCTTGTATTCTGCAGAGTGTGCAGCAGGTCGATTGAGAATGTGATAGATCAGTATGTGAAGTAAAGGCGCAACGGCGTAACGGCGCAAGGGCTCAACGGATGAAGGGGAGAAGAGTAAGGTAGAGTGGAATGGATTGATTATGAATGGAGAGATACATATAGACGAGAAATTTGAAAAAGTTGATTATTCCGGCAGGGATTTATCAGGGGAGGAATTTGACGGCTGTATTTTTGTGGGCTGTAATTTCAAAGGAAGTGATCTGACAGAGTAGTAATTTTACTGATTGCAGATTCGAAAGTTGTGATTTCAGTAATGTTATTTTTAATAATGCCGGACTGAGAGATGTGACTTTCACAGGGTGTAAACTGTTGGGTACAGGATTTAATGCCTGCAAAGACTTTTTCCTTTCATTCAGTTTTGAAAAATGCGTACTTGATTACTCAAATTTTCAGAAGAAGAAGATTAAGAATACCAGATTTGAAGAGTGTTCGGTGAGGGAAGCAGACTTCTCGGAAGCTGATCTGACTTCATCCTCATTTAATAATTGTGACCTGACAAGAACTCTTTTTCACCAATCAATTCTGGAAAAGGCAGATTTCAGGACTGCAATTAATTATTCGTTTGACCCCGAGGAAAACAGAATTAAAAATGCAAAGTTCTCTTCAGTTGGAATTGCAGGATTATTAGGTAAATATCAGATAATAATTGAATAAATGGAATCAAAAAAGAGTTTTGCAGATGATACAATTCTGCAGCTTACAGCTGAACAATTAGACGAAATCTCAGCTTCAAAGAAGGAAATTGAAGACGGATTATTTGTTGATCACAAAACCCTTAAAAAGGAAGTTAAGACATGGCTAAAAGAAAGGTAATCTGGTCAAATATTGCAGTTAAGAGACTCTTTACCATGTTCGAATCAGACATCAGAAGAGGTAAAAAAAAGGAGGATTCTGTCATGACTTTTAAAACGATTTCCAAGAATCTGAAGGAGATAAGAAAGAATCCAGCGGCAGGGATAAGAACATCTGAAGAGTCAGTTTTTGTCATGAACGCAGGTCCTCTCATTCTTCTGTACAGCGTCTTAGATAAAGAAATAGTTATACATACTCTTTTGAAAGTCTGATTAAAGTTTTCGTGGAAACAGAACCTACTTGAATACTATCCTGACTCTCACTTCATCATCAACAGCTTTGCCATTCTCCTCAGCAGGCTTCCATTGAGGTCCTGATTTAATGAGTCTTATTGCTTCGTCAGAAAAGGCTTTTCCCGGACTTCTGATTATTTTAATACTGTCAAGCCTTCCATCAGAAAGTACTGTGAAATTAATAACAACAACTACTCTCTGGCCTTCAGTTATTGAATCGGGTCTGTGTATGTTCTCTTCTATATATTTATCAAAGGCAGCTTTCCCTGTGACAGGTTGAGGTGCAGCATAACCGGTCTCTGTGTCTTTCTTGCTGTTTGCTCCATAACCAACAACTACTACTTCTTCCAATTCAGCTAATGATGTATCGAACCTCACCTGCCTCTCTGAAATAGCGGTAGATCTTGTCTTTACTATTGCAGCAGGAGCTGCCATTTTTTCTTCAGCAAGGTAGATCTCAGCGGGTTTAACTACTATATCAGCAATAGAATCAATAACCTCTTTTTTCTCCGCAATTAAATCTCTTGTTATAATGTCTTCCTGTTTTTTCTCTGCAGCGGCTCCACCAGTAGCAGCAATTGCTTCATTCTTCCGTTCGATAGTTATAGCCGGTCCGGTTTTAATTTTTTCGGCTATATTTTGTATAACAGGTTCTTCTTTCGATATTTCAAAAGGTTCGGATGCCTTCTCATATTTTGCAAGCTGTACATCAGCTTTGTTTCTCTGAACCAAAATAAATATTGTTGAAATTACCATAAGCACTGCAACAGAAGCAGCTATCCGATAAATGACAAATCCTTTTACTCGGGTTTTTGCTTTGGGAATACGGTTCTCAATTTTCTTAAGATCAATCAAAATATCATCAGGCGATAATGATTCAAATCCTTCAGATGCCTCATTGGCAAATGGATCTTTCTGAAGCTCCCTTTCAAATGAGTTTCTCTCTTCCCCGGTCATTTCCCCTTTCCTGTAACGGAGAAAATCTGAAAGACCCTTACCGGTATTTTTATTCTTGTCTGACATGTTTTTCTTCAAGACAGATTTTAAGATTTCTTTTTGCATTCTGAAGGTGACTCTTCACCTTCTTCTCATCAATATTGAGATCAGCTGAGATCTCCTGGTAGCACCTGTTTTCATAGTAAAATAGCTTAATACACTCTTTCTGTTCCTCTTTCAATCGTTCAATGCAATCAGCAAGTGCTTTCTCCAGATCCTGTTCTTCGTTATCAATAGGATGCACGGAATTGCTGTATTCCATAAAAACTGTTGTATCATTTAGCCATTCATTATGTTTTTCATCTTTAGATTTCTTTGACCTCAGCTGCATGAGGCAATAGTTTCTGGTTACAATATGAAGCCAGCCGCTGAAGTTTTCAATTTTTTGTTTCGGGATATCTGTAATTAATTTTTCAAAGATCTGCATCACAGCATCCATCGATTCTTCCCTGTCTTTCAGATATTTCAGACATACTCCATATACCAGATGCATATATCGGGTATAGAGCTCACCAAGAACCTCGGGATTACCTGTTGATGTAAATTCAGTAAGTAGAACCTCATCAGGTTTTGGCTGCTTTATATTTCCTGTTTTAAATATTGCCATCAGATCTTAAATCGACTGAATTTGAGGATTCTTTTAAACACAGAGCTACACGGAGGTATCACAGAGTTATACTGAGGTCTCCTCTGTGGTACTCTGTGTCTTCTCTGTGGTTCTCTGTGTAATAATTCTTCATAATAAAATTCAATGTTAAAGATACTTCAATTGCGAAAATAAATCTGAGGTTTTATGGAATTTGGAAAAACCCTGCATCATATGAGAAAAGTTTAACTAAAAACCGATATTATGAAAAACAGTTTATCAATCTTCGCAGTAGTAATTCTCGGGGCAATTATGATTGCTTTTACAGAATTCAGAACTATTAACGGTATAGTTACCGATAATCAGGGACAACCTCTCGCCGGGGTGACAGTAAAAGTCAAGGGAAGTTCTGCCAAATCTTTGATTTCCATTACAGATCAGAAAGGATATTATAGTATAGTAGTTGATCCTCAGGCAAAAGCACTCATATTTTCATTTGCTGGTTGCACAACAGTTGAGGAAATAATCGGAAACAAAAGTGTGATCAATATTAAGATGAATGAGGAAATAACGCTAATGGATGAACTTGTTGTTACAGGCTATGGTGCCAGAAAAGATATAGCTACCAGGTCACCTTATGCATCGGCGCCTTCTATGAGGGCTTATGAATCAAAAGGATCATTCCAGCGTTACAACAATAACTTTAATACAGAAGGTTATGCTTCAGTTAATGAAAATGGTTTTAAAAATGTGAAGAACAATCCTTTATCAACATTTTCGATTGATGTTGATAATGCATCATATTCGAACATCAGGAGGTTCATTAATGGTGGTCAGCTTCCACCCGCAGATGCTGTAAGGATAGAGGAGATGATAAATTATTTCAAATATGATTACCCTGAGCCAAAAGGTGAACATCCGTTTTCAGTTTATACAGAACTTGCAATCTGTCCATGGAATACAAATCATCAGTTGCTTCATGTCGGACTAAGGGGTAAGAGCATTGATAAATCATCACTTCCTCCTTCCAATCTTGTATTCCTGATTGATGTTTCTGGCTCAATGAGCGATCCAAATAAACTTCCATTGCTTAAATCAGCTTTTGGATTACTTGTAAATGAGCTAAGACCGGAAGACAAGGTTGCGATTGTGGTCTATGCAGGTGCTGCGGGACTTGTACTTGAATCGACTCCTGGTAACAGGAAGGAAGCAATAATGGCAGCCATAGATAATCTTGAAGCAGGCGGATCGACTGCGGGTGGTGCCGGATTGAAGCTTGCTTACAGAGAGGCTGAGAAAAACTTTGTAAAAGGCGGAAACAACAGGATTATTCTTGCCACTGATGGCGATTTCAATGTTGGTGAATCAAGTAATGGCGGGATGGAGAGACTTGTCGAGGAGAAACGTGAACTGGGTGTATTTATAACAGTGCTCGGATTCGGAATGGGAAACGTAAAGGATGATAAGATGGAGATAATTGCCGATAAAGGCAATGGTAACTACTCATATATTGATAACCTTCAGGAAGCAAGAAAAGTATTGGTCCGGGAATTCGGCGGCACATTGTTCACAATAGCTAAGGATGTCAAGTTCCAGATAGAGTTTAATCCTGCTAAGGTGCAGTCATACAGGCTTATTGGTTACGAAAACAGGCTGCTGAACGATGAGGATTTCAATGATGATACCAAGGATGCAGGTGAAATGGGCTCGGGACATAATGTAACTGCTCTTTATGAACTAGTTCCGGCAGGATCAGATGAAAGAATCCCTTCTGTTGATCCGCTGAAATATCAGGTTTCTGCATCGAAAAAACAGGATGAAAAGGATTACTCATCTGAATACCTGACAATCAAGCTCCGGTATAAAAAGCCTGATGGAAAAACAAGCATGCTGCTTGATAAATTGGTCAAAGGTTATATCTCCGACCTGGAAGATGCTTCTGATAACATTCGTTTTGCTGCTGCAGTATCAGAATTCGGCATGATTCTCAGAAATTCGGAATTCAAAGGAAACTCTACTCTTGAGGGGGCTGCAAAACTGGCCAGATCGGCAAGGGGTGAGGATGAAGACGGCTACAGATCTGAGCTTATCAGATTAATCAGTACCGTAAAAGATATGCGGGTTCTTGCTGATAAAGAATAAAAAAAGCTCTCTGTGTAAAAAAATAAGAACTTACACAGAGTTACACAGAGAAGCCACAGAGTAACACAGAGAAGAATTATAAGAATTAAAAACTACCGGATGCAACACGGTAGTTTTTTTTATGTCTTTAATATGATATAGAAAAAAGAAACTAACCGTACCTGATATGCTGAAAAACTTTTTTATCAATGTGTTCCGCAATATGCGAAAGCAGAGCGGATATGTACTATTAAATGTAGGTGGTCTGGCAATCGGACTAACAAGTTTCATGTTTATAACTCTTTATGTCATTCATGAACTGAGCTATGACAGGTTTCATAAAAACTATGAAAACATCTATAGTATTAAAGTTGTCGGCCGCATGGCAGGAGGAATACTCGACCAGGCTGTGACAGCAGCCCCGATGGCACAGGCAATGCTAAATGATTACCCTGAAGTACTGAAAGCTACCCGGGTGACACAAATGGGAGCATGGCTGATCCGTTTCGGGGAAAATAAATTCAACGAGGATGGAGTGTTGTTTGCTGATTCGACTTTTTTCGATGTTCTGGATTTTAAGCTGATATCAGGTGATCCTAAAACAGCCCTGGTGAGACCAAAATCGATGGTACTTACTGAGGAGTACGCAAAAAAGTACTTTGGGGATCAGGATCCTATGGGACAAAAAATTATTGTTGAGGCAGATACAATTCTATATACTGTTACCGGAGTCGTTCAGAATGTGCCGGACAATTCTCATATACAATTTGATATGCTTGGTTCAATGAGCACATATCCCGGACAGGGTAACAATACATTCTGGCTGAACCATAATTTCTATACCTATATTGTAGTAAAGGATGGCACAGATAAAGATGCCCTGCAGGAAAAATTCAGGGAGATGGTTATCAAATATGTCGGTCCTCAGATTCAGCAGTTTATCGGGTATTCAATTGAAGATTTCAGAAAGGCAGGCAATGAATTCAGTTATGTACTTGAACCTTTAAAGGATCTTCATCTTAAGGGTGCAACCCAGTATAATCTTGAGCCGAATGGTTCGCTTAGTACTGTATATATATTTGCTGTTATTGCTTTGTTAATTCTGATTATAGCTATAATAAACTATGTTAATCTGGCAACTGCAAGGTCCGCCGGAAGGGCAAAAGAAGTGGGTGTGAGGAAAGTATCAGGTGCTAATAAACCAGGCCTGATTTCACAGTTCCTGGGTGAATCTCTGCTGATCGCAGCCCTGGCGACAATATTGGCTATTTTGCTGGTTATTGCTTTTACACCGGCTTTCAACCAGCTTATTGGAAGGGAATTGTCAGTCGGACTTTTTGATAGTTATCTTGGGTTTTTATCAATACTTCTTCTGATCCTTTTTGTAGGGGTCTCAGCCGGTTTCTATCCTGCCTTTGTTCTGGCATCATTTAATCCTGTTGAGGTATTAAAGGGAACTTTAAACCCTGGTTCGATGTCAAAGAGGCTGAGAGGTATCCTGGTTGTCTTCCAGTTTACAGTCTCAATAGTAATTATTATTGGCTCCATAATAGTATACAGGCAATTGAATTACATGACTAATAAAGACCTGGGATTTGAGAAAGAGAATCTTATTGTAATAAGACGACCGGATGCCTTCTTCAGGCAGATGCCATCATTCCGTGACCAGATTTTGCAAATTCCAGGTGTTGAAAAAGTTGGATTTTCAAGAGCTGTCCCGGGAACCAATTTTAACAATAATGCCTTTTTTAATGATGAGGATGCTGAAAAGAAAACTTATCTGTTGCAGCAAACCCAGGTGAGTTTTGACTTTCCCGAAGCCTTAGGTGTTAAGCTTGTTGCAGGAAGATTTTTCTCAAGGGAATTCAGTACTGATTCACTTTCGGTAATGATAAATGAAGCAGCAGTTAAATCTTTGGGATTAACAGATCCGGTTGGAAAATATGTTCTTCAGCCTGCTGGTCCCGGTCAGTTTCAGAAACTGAAGATAATTGGTGTAATGAAGGATTTTAATATCACATCGATGCATAAATCAATAGATCCGGTAATTTTTACCGTTTTGCGGATGGGTGGCGGCGATCAATACGCTACTGTAAGACTTACCGGGAATAACATAAATGAAACTATAAGGGAAATTGAGAGCAAGTGGCTGACATTTACACAGATGCAGCCATTCCAGTATGATTTTTTCACTGATTCATGGAATAATCTTTACAGGTCGGAGATGAAGACAGGCAAGATCTTTATCATATTTTCTGTACTGGCAATCTTTATAGCCTGTATCGGATTGCTTGGCCTGGTAACATTTATTACAAACAAGCGGACCAGGGAGATTGGGATCAGAAAAACATACGGAGCTTCAATAAATGTGGTATTAGGCCTCTTGTCAAAGGAAGTGATATACCTTATCCTGATTTCATCTGTAATTGCTTATCCTATTGCATATTTCGGATCGAAATACTGGCTCGAGGGATTTGCCAGCAAGATAAGTGTTAGCGCGTTTATTTATCTTGGCGCAACATTAATTGTCCTGATAATTGGGTGGTTATCGATTAGCTATCAGACAATTAAAGCTGCAAATTATAATCCATCAAGGGCTTTGAGAATAGAATAGTACTCAGGTTCTTATTTTCGAAAAGAATTTATCTTTATATGTATTGCTGACCGGTATCCGCTGGTCAGCAATTATTATTACACCTCTCTCTACCGATTTTATTTTATCTATTGCGACAATAAAAGACTTGTGGACGCGACAGAATCTTTTTGCCGGAAGACTTCCTTCAAGTTTTGCAAAGCTCTGAAGTGTCATGATTTTTTTATCCGGGCATACTATTCTGAGGTAATCTTTCATTCCTTCAATGTATAATATTTCATCCAGGTCTACTCTTTCAAGCCGGTATTCTGTTTTAACAAAAATATAGCCGTCATCTTCCGGGAGGCTGTTTTTAATTTCCGTTTTATGTGAATAGTAACCCATTACCTTATTTACTGACATCAGGAAACGCTGAAAAGAATAAGGTTTGAGCAGATAGTCAGTCACATTAAGCTCGAATCCTTTTATCGCATACTGATCATACGCTGAGGTAATAACTATTCTTGCTGTCGTCCCTGTAGTCTCAATAAATTGTATGCCAGTGAGTTGTTCCATCTGAATATCGAGGAAGATCAAATCGGTGCTATTCTCCTTCAGCCAGCCGATAGCATCAATTGCATTGTCGAATGTCCGCTGGAGTTTAAGTCCGGAAACCTTATTTATGAATCCCTCCAGCTTTGACAGTGCAAGCGGTTCGTCATCTATTGCAATACAGTTAATCTGCATTTGTGTCGATAATTAGTTTTACATTGTATCGGGAGTCAACCTGGTCTATAAGAAGTGAGTGTTTCCCGGGATAGATTAAGCTGAGTCTTTTTCTCAGATTTATGAGTCCGTATCCTGAATCAGCAGATTCAGATTTATTCGAATTTATATCGAAATAATTCGAAATATTAAAATTAACCAGCCCTTTTTCTGATGTCAGGTGAATATCTACACAAGGTTTTTTTGTTCTGAAGCTGGCAAATTTGAAAGCATTTTCGATAAGTGGAACAAAGAGTGCGGGTGCAATTTTTATATTCATATCGCCATTTTCTTCAAACCGTACATCCTCAGGTGTTTTAATACGTATTCTGAAGAGCTCAATGAAGTTTCGGATATAATCAACCTCCCTGTTCAGTGTTACCACCTCTGATGATGTTTCATAAGTAAGGTATCGCATCATCTCAGAAAGTCTGATGAGTGCAGCTGAAGCCTCTTCTGTATTTTGGTGGATAAGAGAGTCAATGTTGTTGAGTGTATTGAACAGGAAATGAGGGTTTAGTTTGCTTTTCAGCAGGTCAAGTTCTACTGCCAGTTTCTGTTTATCTAGTTCTGCTTTTTGATTCATTGTTGTAAACCAGTTAATTATCACACTGAAGAATGAACCAAATACTGCAGCTGTCAGAACAGGGTAGTAGCCACTCATATGAGATTGGAATGAATATCCTTTGTAAAAATCATTAAAAGTGCCCTCAAACAATGCCCTTGATAAAAAAAGCAGAGTGTATCCGAAGAAGGGCATTATCAATACTATCAGAAATGAGAATCCGAAGAATTCGACCAGTTTTCGTTTATTCAGAAACAGCGGAGCCAGAAAAAGATAGAATAAATAGAAAACAAGCATCAGATACAGAAAACCGATTGTATTGGATACAATCATTTTCGGTTCCATGTTCTGACTCAGATGCGAATAGGGAAGATTTGCAAAAATTGCAAACAGCCATATGAAAAAATGTATGTATAGAATCCGCTTTTTGTCCATTTAAGGGAGTGCCTCAATCTGACCTAAAATTAGCCAAATATTTTTTCATCACAAATGTATTATCTTGCAGGTCAATAATCAAAACCAATATACCTGACTGGTAGTAGCATCTGCAAATGATATGTTTTCATCTGTAAAATGAATTTTTAGTAAGGTTTTTAATTTGAATATTATCTTTGCTCATCTTAAATTTGGGTTTTTAATAAGGAAATAATGGAAGAGAAGACATTCTATGCCCCTGCGGCCAGGACCTCCAAAGAAGACATCCAAAGGCAATTTGAAGCGATCTATTCTCAGAAATTTTTTAATGAAATATTTGGGTCTTTAACAGGAATTGGCGCAGTGATAGACCAAAACCGTCAGATAGTATTCGCTAATACTGAATTTTTATCTCTGCTTGGCTTCGACTCAATTGAAAGTGTTTTGGGTAAAAGACCAGGTGAAGTCGTATCATGCATTCATTCCACTGATGAAGCTGCAGGATGCGGAACTTCAGTTTCCTGTGCATACTGTGGTGCAGTTAATGTTATACTGGAAAGTCAGAAAACTGGAACCAAATCATCAAAGGAGACACGAATTACCACAACGGTTAACGGTAAAATGAAAAGTCTTGATCTTAATATCAGCTCAACCCCGATTCAATTGTCTGGTCAGACATATTATGCAATGATTTTTCAGGATATCAGTGATGAAAAAAGAAGGTTCGCTCTTGAAAGAATCTTTTTTCACGATTTGCTGAACAGTGCAGGAGGGCTGAACGGGCTTCTTTCACTTCTGAAAGAGGGAACAAATCCGGAAGAGGCTAGTGAACTGATTAATCTTTCTGAAGAGGCAAGCCGCGAGATGCTTGAGGAAATAATGTTGCACAGACAGATAAGGGCAGCGGAGAACGGGGATCTAAAAGTGAATATTGAGCCGGTGAGTTCTATGGAGTGTATTGAATCAGCGATCGGAAGGATAAAATCTCATGAGGTCGGGAAGAATAAAAATATTAAAATCGGCAGTGATTGCACAAATTTTTATTTCGCTACTGATAGATTATTGTTCCAAAGAATACTGATAAATCTTCTGAAAAATGCTTTGGAAGCTACTCAAAAGGAGGGAACAGTCAGTATGGGAGTTGAAAGTCAGTCAACAAGAGTCCGTTTCTGGGTAAAAAACGATGCAGTAATACCGGAGGATATACAGATGCAGTTGTTTCAGCGATCTTTCAGTACTAAAGGCCAGGGAAGAGGGATTGGAACATATAGTATAAAACTGCTAACGGAGAATTATCTTCATGGTAAAGTCAGTTTTATCAGTAATGAAACTGAAGGGACTGTCTTTAGTGTAATTCTCAATAAAGTATTTCCCGCAGATCTCGAAGATTCTCGCTGATTTAATCAATCCTTCAGCGTCCATCTGCGGAATCTGCGGGAAACAAATATTTCTAGGAGGTCATCAGAAACTTATCAATCTCTTTTGCAACTTTTCTTCCAGAAGCTATTGCATTTACAACCAGACTTGCTCCGGTTACAGAGTCACCTGCTGCAAACACTTTGGGTTTGCTGGTAGAAAATTTCCCGTCAATTTTGATATTTTTCCGGTTATCAAGTTCAAGTTCCATCTCAGAAAGTAGTCCATCAAGTTTCGGGTGTACAAAACCCAAAGCGAGAAGTACGAGATCTGTTTCGATAATCCTTCTGGTTCCCGGTACCGGACTAAAAGAAGTTTTACCGTTCGAAGATTCCCATGCTACCTCCTCAACTTCAGCACCTTTTGTAATTTTACCATCACCAACAAACCTCAGGGTTGACATATTCCATAGTCTTTCACATCCCTCTTCATGGGAAGTTGAAGTCTTCAGTATCTTACCCCAGTACGGCCATGGATTATCCTCTTTTCTTGTAACCGGTGGTTTGGGCATAATTTCAATCTGCGTAACACTCACTGCTTTTTGCCTTATTGCCGTACCAACACAATCTGAGCCTGTATCACCTCCTCCGATTACTAGTACTTTTTTCCCTTCAGCATTAATCTGATTATCAGAAGAACTTATTTGTCCTGCGTTTACCCGGTTCTGAAGAGTAAGGAAATCCATTGCAAAATATACTCCTGAATGTTCTCTTCCGGGGACATTCAGATCCCTCGGATGAGATGCCCCGATTGTAATACAGATAGCATCGAACTGTTCCACCAGCTCTCCTCCTGAAATGTCTTTACCAATAGTTACACCGGTTTTAATAATTAGTCCCTCCTTCATCATCAGATTAAGTCGTCTGTCGATTACTGCTTTGCTGAGCTTGAAATCGGGAATACCATATCTTAGTAACCCACCTGCTTTTTCATCCTTCTCGAAAAGAGTTACTGTATGTCCGGTCTTGTTGAGAAGATCAGCTGCAGCCATTCCGGCAGGACCGCTCCCGATTACAGCGACACTTTTTCCTGAACGGACTTTTGGAGGCAGAGGTTTTATGTAACCTTCCGAAAATGCTCTTTCAACGATTGCGACTTCGTTTTCGCGAATTGTTACAGGTTCCTGATTGATATTAAGGACACAGGCATGTTCGCATGGTGCGGGACAAATCCTGCCTGTGAACTCCGGAAAGTTATTTGTCGCAGTAAGCCTGGCAGCAGCTCCTTTCCAGTCGCCTTTATATAAAAGATCGTTCCACTCGGGGATCAGATTATCAACAGGGCAGCCCCAGTGGCAGAATGGAATACCACAATCCATGCACCTTGAAGCCTGCAGCATCCTGTCCTCGCTGTTAAGCACCTGTTCAACCTCACTATGGTCGCAGACCCTTTCATTAAGCGGTCTGTTTCCTGCTTCCTTTCTTTTTATCTTTAAAAATCCGCTAGCATCAGCCATATTATTCCGTTATAAATCGTTTCTCGTTTCTTGTTCCTTGTTTCTCGTTCCTCGTTGCTCACCCCCGAGCCCTGTGCTCCGAGCCCCGTGCCCAGCGCCCCGTGCCCCGTGCCCTTTGTGCTGAGCGAAGCCGAAGCATCATCCTGCACTAATCTCCAGATCCAGCTCCACATCGGCTATCTTCTTCCTGATCTCTTCAAGCTTCTGTTCCTGTAGAACTTTCTTATAGTCGTATGGTATAACCTTAATGAACATTTGCATATATTTCCAGGGGTCATCAAGGATCATCTTTGCCTTTTTGCTTTGGGTATAATTGTAGTGGCGTTTTATGATCTCTGTCAGCTCGTTAACTTCTGAATAGTCTTCAACAAGAGACAGTTCCACCATTCCCATGTTACAGTAATAATCAAAGTCTCCGTTTTCATTAAAGACATATGCAATACCACCGCTCATCCCGGCTGCGAAGTTGCTGCCGGTTGCACCCAGTACTACAACTCTTCCGCCTGTCATGTATTCACAGCAATGGTTCCCGACTCCTTCAACAACTGCCAGTGCACCGCTGTTTCTTACCCCAAACCTTTCACCTGCCACACCTGAAATGTATGCTTCACCTCTGGTAGCTCCGTAGAGCACAGTATTACCAATTATTATGTTCTTGTCAGGTTCAAAGGTTGATCCTGCCGGTGGTACAACGATGATTCTTCCTCCTGAGAGGCCTTTTCCAAGGTAATCGTTTGAATCACCTTCCAGATAAAGTTCAATTCCGGGAGACAGGAAGGCTCCAAAGCTCTGACCTGCAGAGCCTTTGAATCTGCATTTTATTGTGCCGTCAGGTAACCCTTCTGATCCATATAGCATCGCTACTTTGCCGGAAAGCATAGTTCCTATTGTACGGTCAGTATTATGAATAGACCTGTTAATCACAACCGGTTCTTTATTTGAGATTGCTTTTTCAGCCTCCTCAATTAGTCCTATGTCGAGTATATGGTCAAGTTTATGATCCTGAACATCGCAGCAGTGCATTGCATTAACAACCGATTCACTTGGAAGATGCAGAACACTGTTCAGATCGAGGTTCTTAATTTTCCAGTGGTTAACCTCCGGATTTCTTTCAAGCAGGTCGAATCTTCCGACGATTTCATCAAGCTTTCTGTATCCCAGTTCTGCAAGATTTTCTCTGACCTCTTCTGCAAGAAATCTGAAGAAAGTAACCAGGTTATCGGCTTTTCCCCTGAATCTCTTTCTCAGCTCTGCATTCTGTGTGGCAACTCCAACCGGACAAGTGTTAAGGTGACACTTTCTCATCATAACACAGCCCATGACAACCAGAGCTGAAGTAGCGAATCCAAATTCCTCTGCACCCAGGAGGGCAGAAATTACAATATCTCTACCGCTCTTTAACTGACCATCGGCCTGCAGGATAACTTTTCTCCTCAGGTTATTCATAACCAGAGTCTGCTGTGTTTCTGACAGACCGAGTTCGAGTGGCAATCCGGCGTGTTTTATTGAAGATGAAGGACTTGCACCTGTCCCGCCTTCATATCCGCTAATTGTTATCAGATCTGCTCCTGCCTTTGTTACACCGGCAGCTATTGTACCGACACCGCTTTCCGAAACAAGTTTTACACTTATTTTGGCACTGGGATTCACATTCTTTAAATCGAAGATAAGTTGCGAAAGGTCTTCAATTGAATAGATATCATGGTGGGGAGGAGGAGAAATCAAAGTAATCCCGGGTATTGAATATCTTGTTTTTGCAATTATTTTATCCACCTTATGTCCGGGCAGCTGACCTCCTTCACCAGGTTTTGCTCCCTGGGCAATCTTGATTTGTATTTCATCTGCGTTTACAAGGTAGTCGGTAGTTACACCAAATCTTCCGCTGGCCACCTGCTTAATAGCGCTTCTTACACTATCCCCGTTTTCAAGCGGTAAGAACCTTTCAGGATCTTCACCTCCTTCACCGGTATTACTTCTTCCGCCAATCCTGTTCATTGCAATTGCGAGAGTCTCATGAGCCTCACGGCTTATTGATCCGTACGACATTGCTCCAGTAACAAACCTTTTCATTATATCTTCCACTGGTTCAACTTCATCGATCGGAATAGGACTGGTTTTCATCCGCAGCAAGCCTCTGATAAAACCCGGGCTGGCTGTATCAGCATCAACTCTTTTGCTGTACTCTTTGAATTTTCCATAATCAGCTTCCCTTGTACTCCACTGGAGCAGAGAAATCGTTTCCGGATTCCAGGCGTGATGTTCTCCATTCTTCCGGTAGGAGTAGACACCTTCCGTTAGAATATCAGGCTGTTGTTCCTCAATAAATGCTTTTCTGTGTGGTATAAGAACCTCTTCGGCAATCTCATGCATGCCTATTCCTTCTAATCTTGAAATAGTTCCTTCAAAGTATTTATTAATAACATCATGATGGATTCCGATAGCTTCAAAGATCTGCGATGACCTGTAACTTCTGAGAGTGCTGATCCCCATCTTCGACATTATCTTGAGAATGCCTTTATTTATCGAATTTACATAGTTCTCTTCTGCACGCTGGTAATCGAGCTGAATGGCTTTTTCCTTTACAAGCTTATCTATAACAGCGAAGCTCATGTATGGATTTATGATACTGGCTCCATATCCGAACAAGAGTGCGAAGTGCATAACCTCACGCGGTTCTGCTGATTCAACAACAATGTCTATCTGCATCCTCTTCCTCTTTTTTATGAGGTGATGATGAACTGCAGAGACAGCCATAAGTGACGGTATTGGAGCCAAAGCTTCTGTTATGCCTCTGTCGGACAGGATGATATAGTTCTTTCCGTCATCAACAGCCTGTTCCGCATCAATACATAATTTTTCAACAGCATTTTGCAGTCCTTCTGCCCCTTTGAAGGCATCAAAATGCAGATTAAGATTTGCGGCTGAGAATCCTTTGTATCTTAAGTTCTTTACAATCTGGAAATAAGTATTTGAAATTACAGGGTTTCTGAACCTTACCATTTTAACATGATCGGGTGAGGTCTCAAGCAGGTTTTGCTGCAGCGATCCCAGGTAACCGGTAAGAGTCATAACAAATTCCTCCCTGATCGGATCAATAGGCGGATTAGTAACCTGGGCAAACAGCTGTTTAAAATAATTGAAAAGCCGGTATGGCTTCCTCGAAAGAACAGCAACAGGAACGTCATTACCCATAGATCCGATGGGTTCTTTTCCTGTAGCAGCCATCTCCTTGATAATCTTATCAGTATCTTCCAGAGAATAATTGAATGATGTCAGGTATTTATTATACTGATCACCCATCTCAGGTGTCTCAACATGTCCTGCCTGAATTTTCTCAAGCTTCACCATGTTCTGCTGAATCCATTCTCCGTAAGGATATTCTGCTGCCAGCTGGGCTTTTAACTCCTTATCATAGTAGATTTTGCCTGCCTGGGTATCTACAAGCAGCATTTTGCCTGCCTTAAGTCTGCCTTTTTCTCTCACTTCTTCCGGTGGAAACGTCTGAACACCTGCTTCTGAGCCAAGTACAATCAGATCATTTGTTGTAATTACATATCTTGATGGACGCAGCCCGTTTCTGTCGAGCATTCCTCCGATATATCTTCCGTCGGAAAATATTAGTGATGCAGGTCCGTCCCACGGCTCCAGAAATGTTGAGTGGTACTGGTAAAAAGCCTTAAGCTCGGGGGATATAGGATTCTTTTCATTAATTGATTCAGGAATGAGTACCGACATGGCGTATGGAAGAGACTTGCCGCTCATAATCAGAAACTCAAGCACATTGTCAAGAGAAGCAGAATCACTCTTGTCGGGTTCAATTATAGGGTACAATCTGGCAAGATCGCCAAGTTTATCGGATTTCAGAATTGATTCCCGTGCCTCCATCCAGAACCGGTTTCCTTTTATTGTGTTTATCTCTCCGTTATGTCCAAGCATTCTGAAGGGCTGTGCAAGGTCCCAGCTCGGGAATGTATTAGTGCTGAACCTTGAGTGAACCAGGGCAATTGCGCTTTGTACACGTTCGTCTCTCAGATCGAGAAAATACTCTCCAAGCTGATTCGACATGAGCATGCCTTTATATATAAGTACCTTGGTTGAGAGACTTGGGATATAGAAAAAGCTCTTCTGCTTAATATCTGAATTCCGGATTGCGTTTTCGGTGAGCTTTCTTATTATGTAAAGCTTGCGTTCAAGATCCTCCTGCTGAATATCAGCACCAAGCAGAATCTGAACAATTTCAGGCTCTGCAGCACGTGCAATTTCACCGATCACTGTATTGTTTCTTGGAACGTCACGGAATCCTATCAGGTCTACACCCTCTTCCTTTATTATTCTCAGAAGTATATCACGGCATTTGGTAGCGTCAGAACTATCCTGTGGTAAAAATACCAGTCCTGTGCCGAACTGCCCCTCAGGCGGAAGTGAATAACCCTGAATGAGATAAAAATCGCGGGGTACCTGTATCAATACACCGGCTCCGTCGCCTGTTTTACTATCTGCCCCTTCAGCCCCCCTGTGAGTCATGTTTGTCAGAATCTCGAGACCCTGCCTTATGATAGAATGAGATTTTTTGCCTTTAAGATGCGCTACGAATCCAATTCCGCAACTACCATGTTCAAACTCCTGCCGATACAATCCCTGCTGCTGTGGCCGTTCTTTTTTCATAATTGATACCTTAAATAATCACCTGTTAATTTACAAAAAAAACCGTCCTCTTTTTCTGAGAGAACGGTTATCCCTAATCCGATACAAAACACCATTCTCAGTCTATTACTAATAACCTTTTAATGAGTCGTAATGATAATATCGATACAAATCTATTCATCAATCTTAATAATTTTCGACAAATATAGTTATATTTCTTTCAGATTGTCGCAGATTGTGATAAAAATATTAATAAAAATGTTATTCTTGTTTAATAAAGTTATAAACATATTAATTAACACTATGATTTGTAGCAATTTTATAATAGCCGGATTAACTGAACTCAGGTGAGTTTTTTTTGTTACTTTGTAAATGTAAATTCACCTGTTAACAATAATCAGAGCTAACAAGATCAGTAGTATCAAAAAATGGAACATCCAAAGAACCTAGTCATAGTTATTTTCGGAGCGTCAGGGGATCTGACTTCCCGGAAACTGATTCCTGCTATTTTTTCTTTAAGGTCTCAGAACCTGATGCCTGAAAAATATTCAATTGTTGGTGTTGGCCGCACAAAGCTGACGACTGAAGATTTCAGATCAAAGATGAGTGAGGCAATCGTCTCATTTTCCGAGGAAAAAGTTACGGATTCTGATTTAATCTCTTCTTTTGTTAAAGATCTTCACTACCATTCTATGGATAGCTCGGAAGAACCGGGGTATACTGAACTGAATTTGGTTCTGCAGAATATCTGTAAGAGTTGCAGTATCGGGGGAAACTATATCTTCTACCTTGCTACACCCCCGAGTATGTATGAGGTTATTGCTGTCAACCTGGCTAAGGCTGGACTGATGAATCAGGAGAACGGCATCAGAAGGCTGATAATTGAAAAACCTTTCGGTTATGATCTGCAATCAGGAAGAAAGCTTAATAAAACGTTGCATGAACTGATTTCTGAGGAGCAAATTTTCAGAATAGATCATTACCTTGGTAAGGAAACGGTTCAGAATCTTCTTGTTACAAGATTTGCAAACGGGATGTTTGAGCCTCTGTGGAACAGAAATTATATTCACCGTGTGGAGATTACTTCTGCCGAAAGTATTGGAGTTGAGGACAGAGGCGGATATTATGATTCATCCGGCGCTCTTAGGGATATGGTTCAGAATCACCTGCTTCAGATGGTTGGACTAACCGCAATGGAGCCGCCTTCTTCGCTCGATCCCGATGCAATACGGAATGAAGTTCTTAAAGTCTTTCAGTCGTTGCAGCCTATTAAGGAAGAGGATGTTCCTCAACATGTCATTAGAGGCCAGTATACAGGATCGCTTATCAGGGGTGAGTGTGTTGCCGGTTACCGGTATGAAAAGGGAGTATCAGTCGATTCACGCACTGAAACATATGTTGCTATAAAGTTTTTTATTAATAACTGGCGATGGGGCGGCGTTCCATTTTACATTCGCACCGGTAAACGACTGCCAACAAGGGTAACAGAGGTTGTTGTGCATTTCAAACAGACACCTCATCACCTTTTTCAGCGTGAAGCCGGTAAACTTCCCGCTAATCAGCTTATTATTCGTATTCAGCCCGATGAGGGTATGCTACTGAAATTTGATATGAAAGAGCCCGGCGCAGGATTTAATATCAAAAATGTAAATATGGATTTCCATTATAAGGATCTTGCAAATATCAGAGTACCATCTGCATATGAGCGTTTATTGCACGATGTTATGTTAGGCGACTCAACTCTATTTTCACGTGACGATGAAGTGGAAACTGCATGGAAATTTCTTGAACCTATACAACGGGCCTGGGCAAACAATCCTGATATTAAGGTGTTCGGTTATCCTGCTGGTACATGGGGACCGCGTAATGCAAATGACCTGATTGAGGGCGATGGGCTAACATGGAGATATCCATGTAAGAATCTGGCGGATGATGAGTTGTATTGTGAACTGTGAAAGGCTTAACGCCATATAAATTATTTCAGTGTATATGGAACTTAAGATATTTCCGACTCCGTTTGATCTTGCAGAGAAATTTGCTGAGGAGATGATCAGGCTGATCAGAGAGTCAGCTGATAGTGGTAAGAAATTTACAATAGCACTGTCGGGCGGATCAACTCCTGAGTTGTTATTCTCATTGCTTGGGGAGCAATATGCCAGAGCAGTTTCCTGGAAGAATGTGCATCTTTTCTGGGGAGATGAGAGATGTGTCGCTCCTGATAGTCCTGAGAGCAATTTTGGCATGACAAAACGGAAATTAATTGATAAAATTGAAATACCTGCTTCCAATATTCACAGGATAAAGGGTGAAGAGGATCCTGCAATTGAAGCGGTAAGGTACTCGGATGAGATACTGTCAATTACTCAGCGACGCAGCGCTCTGCCATTGTTTGACCT
Source organism: Bacteroidales bacterium (assembly GCA_016709865.1). Classification (NCBI taxonomy): domain Bacteria; kingdom Pseudomonadati; phylum Bacteroidota; class Bacteroidia; order Bacteroidales; species Bacteroidales bacterium. The sequence continues at coordinate 1,204,129 of JADJLX010000005.1, read as the reverse complement.
TGTCATTCTGGGTCTGGGTGATGACGGCCACACTGCATCTATTTTTCCGGGGAATCTGGATTTGCTCAGCTCTGAAAAAATATGCGATGTTGCAACGCATCCTGTTAGTAATCAGAAGCGTATTACGATTACGGGCAGGATTATAAATAATGCGTCAAGAGTGGTGTTTCTTGTAACAGGAAAGAAGAAAGCTGATATAGTTGAAAAAATAATTAACAACAGAGCTGAAGCACTGCCCTTTCCTGCATCTCATATTGCCCCGGCTGAGGGTCTGCTAACCTGGTATGTTGATAAAGAGTCAGCTTCATTATTATAATTTTTTCTATATTTGGATACATTTTATTAACTTAAAATTTTACTGCCATGTCACACGAAAAAGCAAAAGAACAGACTAAGGTTAAGAAGGAAGCTACCAAAAGCCTTAAAGAAAAGCGTGCTGCGAAAAAAGCCAAAAAAGAAGAGAAGAAAAGATTATAACCTGTTGTATAAAATAAAAAATCCCGGTCAGCCGACCGGGATTGATTAATAAATCTTTGTATAGATAATAAACTAAGCTAGTCTTACATCTACTGCATTAATTCCTTTTTTACCTTCCTGAAGTTCGAATGTAACTTCATCATTTTCTTTAATCTGATCTTTCAGACCTGATACGTGTACAAAATACTCGTTATCTGAATCTGCGTCTTTAATGAATCCGAATCCTTTTGATACATTAAAAAATTTCACTGTTCCTTTGTTCATTTTATTCTGTTTTTAAAATTAGTGGCGCAATGTAAGTAAATTATTTGAGATAATCTCAATAATTTTATACTAAACTGATAATTAGCAGTTTTGTTGGCCGCAAAAATTTCCCGCAGATCGGGCAGAGGTACACAGATCTGCTGGAGCCGTCCCGATAGTTAACGGGATGAAATCGGTGCCAACAAATTAAGCACGGATTACAAATCCGCGCTAGCGGTGTTTTATCAGTATCAGCGCATTTCTGCTTAATCACCGGGAAAATAAAATCATAGGAGTTTAATCGATTCTGTCATAATACTTCGAAATAAAAATATATCTACATTTAACGACTCAAAATAAATTCCGTCTGGATTATGAAAAAAGGTCTTCTCCTGATTGTTGCTTTGGTATATTCCTGTAGTATATCATTTTCTCAAAATGATATACTTACAGTTGCTGAAAGCTCAGATTATAAATCTACTGCTGCCTATGCAGATGTAATGACTTTTATTGATCAGTTGAAAAAGTCCTCACCTTATATAAGAGTCGAGAATATTGCAACTTCAGTGGAAGGCAGGGAGATTCCACTGCTGATTATTGCAAACCCTTTACCTGCATCTCCCTCTGATCTCAAAAATGATAAAAGAATTGTTGTTTATGTCCAGGCAAATATCCATGCGGGTGAAGTAGAGGGTAAAGAAGCTTCTCTGATGTTTGCAAGGGACATTCTGAAAGACAAAAACGCTTCCGTATTTAAAAATGTTGTTATACTGATCTGCCCGAATTTTAATCCCGATGGTAATGAGAAGATCACTCCAAATAACAGAACTCACCAGAATGGACCGTTGAATGGTGTCGGGGTTAGATATAACGGACAGATGCTCGATCTTAACCGCGATGCAATGAAAGCTGAATCGGCCGAAGTCAGAGGTGTAATCACAAATGTATTTAACCGGTGGGACCCATCTGTATTTATGGATTGTCATACAACTAACGGCTCTTATCATGTTGAGCCTGTTACCTTTACCTGGATGGTTAATCCAAACGGGGACAAATCATTGCGCGATTATATGAGCAGTAAGATGATGCCAGTGATGTCGGAAACACTTAATAAAACATATAAGGTTGAGAACTGTTTTTATGGCGAGTTTATCGATATGGGCGATCCTGATAAAGGATGGATTCTTGATGCTTCGGAACCGAGGTATATGAGTAACTATTTTGGAATACGTAACAGGCTCGGGATCCTTAATGAAAACTATGTATATGCCGATTATAAGTCGAGAGTAATTGGATGCTATTACCTTATAAAGTCACTAATTGATTATACATCGGCTAATAATTCGGAGATCAAAAGTATGCTCAGGGATGCGGATAGCAGGACAATTGCCCGTGGAATGAATCCGTCAGCAGTCGATTCTTTCGCAGTAGAATATAAAGTAAGGCCGGCATCCTCGAAAGTAACAATAAGGACTTATGAAGCTGATCTTGTTACTGATGCCAATGGCAGAAGAAGCTATAAGAAGAGTGACAGGCAGAAGGATGTAACTGTCCCGTATTTTATTGATTTTCAGCCTACAAGAAGTGTTAAGTTCCCGTTTGCCTATATAATAACTGTTATGGATCCGCAAGTGATTGAATTACTTAAGGTTCATGGAATTAAGCTGGAAAAGCTGAAATCTGGTATGAAAATCAGGGCAGAGCGATTTGAGATAACCGAACTGAGGGGCTCTCCGCGTCTTAATCAGGGACATTACACAAATACAATAAAAGGAAACCCCGGTATTGAAGAAATAGAATTTCCAGCCGGCAGTATTGTTGTGAGAACAGCGCAGCCTCTCGCGAATGTTGCCTCATATCTTCTGGAACCCCAGTCGAATGACGGACTGGTGGTCTGGAACTACCTCGACAAGTACCTTGCTCCGCAATGGGGTTCAGGCTATAATCCATATCCTGTTTATAAAATTTTGGATAACACAGATTTGCAAACAATACCCTTGTAAAAAAGCCAAAATTTTCAGACCTTTGCGGCCTGATTAACCAAGTCAAAATTATTGATCATGAGAAAATGGCGCGTTGAAGATTCAGCTGAACTTTATAACATCAATGGTTGGGGGGTAGATTACTTTTCAATTAACCAGAAAGGTAATGTTACTGTAACACCTCAAAAGAATGGTGTGGCAGTTGACCTGAAGGACCTGTTGGATGAACTTATGCTTTCGGATGTATCAACGCCTGTGCTTGTGAGGTTTCCTGACATTCTTGACGACAGGATTCTTAGTATTTCAAATTGTTTCAAGTCGGCATCTGAGGAGTACGGATACAAAGCCCAGAACTTTATTATCTATCCGATTAAGGTGAATCAGATGCGTCCTGTTGTTGAGGAGATTGTCAGTCATGGTAAAAAATTCAATATCGGACTTGAAGCAGGATCAAAGCCTGAACTTCATGCAGTTATCGCCATTAATACTGATCCTGAGTCACTTATAATCTGCAATGGTTATAAAGATGAGGACTATATTGAGTTAGCCCTGCTTGCACAGAAGATGGGTAAAAGGATCTTCCTTGTTGTTGAAAAACTTAATGAGCTTAAGCTTATAACTGCAATCTCAAAACGTTTAAAAGTAAAGCCTAACCTTGGTATCAGAATAAAACTGGCAAGTGTGGGAAGCGGGAAGTGGGAGGATTCAGGTGGAGATATCAGTAAATTCGGACTTACTTCGAGCGAATTACTTGAAGCTATCGATTACCTTGAGAGGAATAAGATGACTGATTGTGTTAAGCTTATCCATTTTCACATTGGCAGTCAGGTTACAAAGATCCGTCGTATCAAAATCGCTTTGCGGGAAGCCTCCCAGTTTTATGTACAGCTATACAAACTTGGCTTTAAAGTTGAATTTGTTGATATCGGTGGCGGACTTGGTGTTGATTATGACGGAACCGGTTCTTCTAACAGTGAAAGCAGTGTAAACTATACCATTCAGGAGTACGTAAATGACTCAATAAGTACGTTTGTCGATGCCAGTAATAAAAATAATATCCCCCATCCGAATGTAATAACCGAATCGGGGAGATCACTTACCGCGCATCACTCAGTTCTTATTTTTGAAGTACTTGAGACAACCACACTTCCTTCCTGGGATCCTGAGGATCTGATAACAGATCAGGATCATGAGCTTGTTAAAGAGTTATTTATTTTATGGGATAATTTTAATCAGTCGAGGATGCTGGAAACCTGGCATGATGCTCAGCAGATAAGGGAGGAGGCTCTCGACAGGTTTAGTTTCGGACTGATTGATCTGAAGACCCGTGCACAGATCGAAAGGCTGTTCTGGTCGATTGCAAGAAAAGTATATGTGATGGCAAATACCACAAAGCATGTTCCGGAGGAGTTACGGCAGATTTCCAG